>DAOUMF010000066.1:0-1504 GCA_034411955.1 Dehalococcoidia bacterium | reverse complement strand
GCCCACGGCCATTCGCATGTTCATGCAGGCCGGCGAGGAGTGGCCAGCCAAGTACGACCTGAGCAGCCTGGACCTACTGGGGACGGTGGGAGAGCCGATCAACCCCGAGGCGTGGCTGTGGTACTTCAAGCACATCGGGGGCGAGCGCTGCCCCATCGTGGACACCTGGTGGCAGACGGAGACCGGTGGCATCTCCATATCCCAGGCGCCGGCCATCGAGCTGCCACCCCTGAAGCCCGGTTCCGCCAGCCTGCCCCTGCCCGGCATCGACCCCCAGGTGGTGAACGAGAAGGGTGAGCCCGCGGCACCCGGCGAGCGAGGGCTGCTGGTCATCAGGAAGCCGTGGCCCGGGATGCTGATGACGCTGTACAACGACCCCGACAGGTACAAGGAGGTATACTGGAGTCGCTTCCCCGGCAACTACCTTACCGGCGACTACTCCGTCCGGGACGAGGACGGCTATTTCTGGCTCCTCGGCCGGGCAGACGAGGTGATCAAGGTGGCCGGACACCGACTGGGAACGCTGGAGCTGGAGAACGCCGCCGTCGCCTTCCCCCCGGTCGCGGAGGCGGCGGCTGTGAGCAAGCCCGACCCCGTGAAGGGCGAGGCGATCGTCATCTTCGCCATTCTCCGGAAGGGGCACGACCCTTCGCCCGCACTCGAGAAGGAGCTCAATGCCCACATCCGGAAGACCGTCGGACCGATTGCCACTCCTGAGAGCGTCTTCTTCGTCAAGAAGCTGCCCAAGGCCCGCAGCGGCAAGATCATGCGGAGGCTCCTCAAGGCGGTGGCCACCGACGCCGTCATTGGCGACGTCACAACTCTGGAGGACGGGGCCTCCGTGGACGAAGTAAGGGCCGCCTACGAGGCGCTCCGCAAGGAGATTTAGAGCTGCCCGCGCGGCGAGCGGCACCAAGAGCCCAGGGAGGTATGAGATGACGATCACTAGCCCGTGGCCCAGCCAGGCGCCCTACCCCAAGCGGCATCTCTCCGACTGCCTGCGAGAGGGCGCTGAGCAGCAACCGGATAAGACGGCTCTCATCGGCCCCGACGAGCGGTTTTACAGCTTCGGGGAGATCTGGGACGCCTCCCGTCGCATGGCCCGAGTGCTGCAGGAGGAGGCCGGCGTACGCAAGGGGGAGGTAGTGGCCATCTTCGCGGACAACAGCCCGGAGTACGTGGTGGCAGTGCACAGCATCCTGCTGGCCGGCGGAGTGGTCACCACCGTGAACCCGCGATTCAGAGAGCGGGAGCTGGCGCACCAGCTCAGCGATTGCGGCGCGGTCGCCGTGTTCTGCATGCCCGGGAATTGCCCTCTGGTGGGCATGGTGAGCGGCGAATTGCCGGCGCTTCGGGGCACCTTTCCCATCACCGATATCTGGGATAAAGCGGCAGCGATAGGTGGCGACGCTGAACCCGTGGCCATCGACCCGGAAAAGGACCTGGCCTTTCTTCCCTACTCCAGCGGCACCACCGGCCTTCCCAAGGGCGTCATGCTCACGCA
>DAOUMF010000065.1:0-7444 GCA_034411955.1 Dehalococcoidia bacterium | reverse complement strand
CGGGAGAGGGGCTGGGGGTGAGGGAGCGGAGGCGGTTCGCGAACCACCCCTACGGATTGTCAGCGGCTTCCAGGCGCTGGAGGGCCGTGCGGACGGCCTGCGGCCCTTGTCCGCCGGCGCCCATCTCCGCGTAGAGTTGCGCTGCCTGCCGTAGCAGGTCGCGTGCCTTGGCAGTGTCCCCGCGTTCCTCCGTGAGTAGCCCAAGGTTGCCCACTAGGTTGGCTTGGCCAAGCTTGTCGCCGATCTCCTCATCGATGGCCAGCGCTTTCCTGTAGTGCTCCTCGGCCTTCTCCAGGTCACCGCGGCGGGCGCAGATGGCACCCAGGTTCCCCAGATCCTCGGCTTGGCCGAGGCGGTTGCCGGCCTCCTTGTCGATGGCGAGAGCATTCTTGTGGTACTCCTCGGCTCGGTCCAACTCACCGCGACGAAGGTGGATGTTGCCTAGGTTGCCAAACTGGCTCGCCTGCCCCAAGCGATCGCCGATCTCCTTGTCGATGGTGAGAGCTTTCTCATGGTACTCCTCCGCCTTGTCCAGGTCTCCGCGCCGGGCCCATACGACGCCCAGGTTCCCGAGGGCGCTGGCCTGGCCAGAACGCTTACCGATGGCCTGGTGAGCTTGGAGCGCCCTGTTGAGGTAGTCTTCAGCGGTGTTCAAGTCGCCACGTGCAAGGTAGATGTTTCCTAGGTTCCCAAGTTGGTTGGCCTTCCCCACTTGATCAGCGATCTCCTCATGGACTGCGAGGGCGCTCTTGTAGTACTCCTCAGCCTTGTCCAGATCACCCAAGTCGGCGTAGACATTGCCCAAGTTGCCAAACTGGTTGCCCTGGCCCAGTTGGTCGCCGAGTTCCCGCTGTATGGCGAGCGCTCTCTTGAGGTACTGTTCGGCCTTTTGCAGGTGCCCTTGCCTGGCATATACGATACCCAGATTGCCGAGCGTCACGGCTTCTGCCTGGAGATCTTGCGACTGTGGCGTAGAGGTCATGTGCCGTTCTCCTCGGCCGTTGGAGAGGTAGCGTGAGATGAAATGTCGTCGCGCGCCTCGAGAAAGTGTGCTTCTGCTTCGATGAGGCGGCCCAGTTTCATGTAGCTGTTGCCGATGAGGATATGGAGCGTGGCTCTATCTCGCTCATCAGCCGCTGCGGCGAATGCTCTCTCAAATGCTCTAACCGCCTGGGGATGTCGCTCCCCCTGCTGGCAACGGATACCTTCCTGCAACTCATCCGCTACGGCCGAGCCTTCCGGCAACTGGGTCTTGCCTGCGTAGACCGTCGTATTGGTATTGATGTTAGCGTAGCCACCTTCATGGATAATAACTATGGGACCTTGCTGGTCTCGGCCAACGGCGGCCGGTCCGTGCACGTGCGTTGCTGGAGTCGGCGACGATCCTTTGTGCCGCCAATACCAAGCTGCCAGCAAGCCCAGGATACCCAGCGCGACACCGACCAGGGTGGCGATTAGAGCTATCGTTTCGCTATCCACAGCCCTCCTACGTGGCCAACTCTACCACCGTCACCCCATCTCCCCCCGCGCGGGGCGGGGCGGAGGCGTGGGAGCGGACGAGGGCGTGCCGCGACAGCATCTCGCGGACGGCGCGGCGCAGGGTGCCGGTGCCCTTGCCGTGGACGATGCGCACCTCGCTCAGGCCGGCGCGGAACGCCTCGTCCAGGCGCTGCTCGACGAGGAGGAGCGCCTCGTCGGCGGACATGCCGCGCACGTCGAGCTCGACAGGGACGCGTGGAGCTCGCCCTTCGACAGGCTCAGGACGAACGGGGGTGAGCGTTTCCCTTTCCGCTCCTCCCTTTTCGACTTTTTCGATCTGGCGGAGGGAGACGCGGGCGCGGAGGGCACCCAGCTTGACCTCCACCTCGCCCTGGTCGTCCGGCGGGGAGAGCGCCTCGCCGGGAAGGGGGAGGTCGCGCAGGAACAGGAGGTCGCCGGGCTCGATGGGTGGCAGGGGGCCGCGGCGGCGCCTCCGCTTTCGCTCCAGCTTCTCGACGTCCTTCTCGACGGCCTCGATCTCCTGCTGAGCGGCCTCGACGACGGCGGCGCGCTCGGGCACCGGCAGGCGGGAGGCGCGCTCCATCTCACGCAACGCCTGGTGGAGCCGCGCCCGCGCCTGCGACAGCTGGTCGCCCATCTGGCGGCGCGTCTGCTCCAGGAGGCGCTCGCGGCCGGACTCGAGGGCGGCCAGGCGTTCGGTGACCTGGCGCTCCGCCTGCTGGGCGCGGGCGGCGGCGGACTCCTGCTCGAAGCGGGCGGACTCGGCGGCCTCGCGCTGGCGGTGGAGGTCGACGATGAGGGACTCCACGGCCAGGCGGTCGGGGTCGATGGACTCGCGGGCCTCGGCGAGCACGTCGTCGGGCATGCCGAGGCGGGCGGCGATGGCGAGGGCGTTGGACTGGCCGGGCAGGCCTATGGTCAGGTGATAGGTGGGCGAGAGGGTCTCCGGGTCGAACTCCACGCTGGCGTTGGCGATGCCGGGCGTGGTATGGGCGAACGCCTTGAGCTCGCCGTGGTGCGTGGTGGCGATAGTGAGGCAGCCGACGCGCAGCAGGTGTTGGAGGATCGCCTTGGCCAGGGCCGAGCCCTCCGTGGGGTCGGTGCCGGCGCCCAATTCGTCGAGAAGGACGAGGGAGCGCGGCGTGGCCGCCCCCAGGATGGAGATGATGTTCCCCATGTGGGAGCTGAATGTGGATAGCGACTGCTCGATCGACTGCTCGTCGCCGATATCGGCGTGAACGCCGTCGAAGACGGGCAGGCGGGAGTCGGCGTCGGCTGGCAGGGGCAGCCCTGCCTGGGCCATAAGGGAGAGCAGGCCAATGGTCTTGAGGGCGACGGTCTTGCCGCCGGTGTTGGGGCCGGTAATCAGGAGCGAGCGGAAGCCGTCCTCGTCGTCGGCGCCCACCCAGACGGTGATGGGGACGACCCGCCCGGAGGCGGGCAGGCTCTCGCCGGTGAGCAGCGGGTGGCGGGCATCGGCGAGGCGCAGGGGGCCGCTTTCGGCGCGCCAGGGCTGGTCGAGGCCGTCGTGGGGGAGCCCACTGGCGCCGAGGGCGTCGCCCAAGCGGGCCTTGGCCAGGGCCAGGTCGATCCGGGCCAGGGCGTCGACGCCTACGCCGATTTCGTCGACGCGCTCGCCCACGGCTTCGGAGAGGGCGCGCAGGATACGCTGCACCTCCCGCTGCGCCTCGAGCTGGAGTTCGCGCCACTTGTTGCCCAGCTCGACGACCTCCAGCGGCTCCAGGAAGACGGTGGCGCCTGACGAGGAGACGTCGTGGACGATGCCGGGGAGCTGGGAGCGGAGCTCGGCCTTGACGGGGACGACGTAGCGGCCGTCGCGCAGGGTGACGATGGGCTCCTGGAGGACGGAGCGGTTGGCCGAGGAGGATACGATCTGCTGGAGGCGGTGGGAGAGGCGGTCGTGGGCGTGGCGGGCGTCGCGGCGGAGCTGGGCGAGGACGGGCGAGGCGTCGTCCACCACTTCGGCGCGCTGGTTGACGGTGCGGCCTATGCGGCCCTCCAGATCGGCGAGGTCGGCGATGCGCTCGGCGGTCTCGGCGAGCAGGGGGAGATGCACGCGCAGGCGGGAGAGGGTGTCCCGGACGCTGCGGGTGAGGTGGAGGGTGGCCTGGACGTCGAGGAACTCGGCGGGCTCCAGGACGTGGCCGCGGGCGGCCTGGCCGACGGGGTCGCCGATGTCGCGGGCGGAGGCGAGCGAGAGGTTAGGCTTGAGCTCGAGGGCGCGTCGGCCCTCGGCGGTGAGGCGCTGTCGGCGGAGCACCTCGTGGTAGTCGGAGGAGGGCCGAAGGTCGCGGGCGAGGCGGCGGGAGGCGGGGAAGGCGCAGAGCGCCGCCAGCCGGTCGATGACCTTTTCATACTCTAGAGTCTGCAGCGATTTAGGCGTGGTCACGTGACTAGTTTAGCGGAAGTGCGGTCTCCGTTCGTCCACGAGGCGGCGCTTCGCTGTCAGGGCCTGCCCTCAAGCAGAGGAACACGATTCACTCATCCTCTCCATCGCCGATCGCTCCCTGGATTTCGCCCCGCAACCCGAGCAACTTCCGTGCCACATCTCGGACAGCCCCGGCTTCCGTTTCAACGAGCTCACATCTTTTCGCCCGATTATCCGTTAGGTCATACGCAGCGTGTACTCCCAGCCAATAGAGCATCGCACGATCCAGCTCCTGAAGATGGTGGAATAGAACTGGTTTGCGGGCCAGAACGACCTGGACACGGACGGCCGAATCCTGTAGAAAGCCATGCCTACGACGCAGATCCTCTAGCAGCAACCCGTGCCCGTCTCTATCCAGATGTGAGAACGAGTCCGGTGTCTGAACAGCTCGTGAGAGCCAGGCAGCAATGTTGGCATTACCCTCCGGAAGGGTATCTCCGGGCCTCCTCGCCTTCAGGGCCAAGTAGCTAACGCAGTAGTCGCAGTCCCCCATCATGCGTCTCAAGGTCGACCGAAGTGCAGCAGCCCATTGGCGCTTTTCCGACATGGCCAACGCACGCTCCACGATCACAACGGTGACTAATGCGGACACTGCGACACCCAGTGCTTCGGCAGGCAGGTTTGACGTGAGACTTCCACCTAGTGAGCGATCGGCAAGGAGCATCAACACAACGGCCAGAACGGTCAGCAAAGCGAGTGCACTGACTTGAATGTACAGATTTCGAGAGAGAATAGATGCGGCCTTGCCGATTGACTGTTTCAGCTTAATTGCCATGCCTCCGCAGATGATCCGTCACTCTGGCAACTGCTTCTGGGCGCCACTATACCTCCCGCCCCATCACGATGGACGCCTCCCGCTGGCGGTCCGGGATGCTCCAGTAGGTGCGGAGGAGGTGGTCGCCGTCGGGCAGGAGGGCGAAGCCGTGCTTGCGGTAGAAGCGGATGGCCCAGGCGGCATCGGCCCACGTGCCGACGAGGAGTCGCGGGGTCTCCGTCAGGCCGATGACGTGTCGCAGGAGGACGGAGCCGACGCCGCGCCGCTGGCGGCCCGTCTCCACATAGAGATGACGAACCAGGGTCGCGTCCCGCACCGGCTGATAGCCGACGACACCGACCACCCGGCCATCCTCCTCGAGGCCGTAGAAGGTCACCGCGTCGGCCTCCCGTCGCAGCTCGTCCACGGGCATGTAGGGCTCGTGCCAGCAGTCGTCTGGGATGGCGCCCCTGTAGACGGTGGCGGCGTCGTTGATGATGTCGTAGACGCGGGGGACATCGCCGTCGGAGCAGGGTCGGATCACGTGAAGCGCTGCACCTCGAACCGCCACATCTCCAGCGGCTCGTCGGGGGCGATGAGGGCCTTGGAGCAGGCGATGTCGACCTGCTGCTCGGCCGTGTCGACGCCCTCGATATCGGGCAGCAGGAGCCCTCGCCGGCGCCCGCTCCGGACGATGACCCCGTAGCGGCGTGGGTCCAGCTCGTGAAGCCCTTCGATGGGCTGAGGGGGGGCCAAGACATCGACGCTGTACACGAGGTCTGAGAGCTCCTCCGGGGTGACCGGCAGGAAGCGGGGGTCCATAGTGGCGGCGTCGATAGCGTTGCGCACCACCTCGCGTGGGAGCTCCGGCTCCACGGGGTCCACGGAGCCGATGCAGCCGCGCAGGAGGCCGTCGGTGGTCTTGAGGGACACGAAGCAGCTTCCGCGTCGGGGGAGGTCGTCCAGGGCCAGGGGCGCCGGGTCCAGCACCCGATGCTCCCGCACGAACGTCTCGACGGCGTCGCGGGCCAGGCGCACCAGCGGGTGCCTGGGGCCGGGGGCAGCGACGATGTCCTCCGGCTCCGGCCGCACGGGCCCTTCGACAGTGCTCAGGACAGGCTCCGCTTCCGCGCGCTCGACCTGGGCGTGGGGCGCCTTTCCTTCCCCCTCCAGGATGTCGATAGCGGCCACCATGTAGCCGACGCCGAAGGGCCCCTCGTAGGAGAGGACGCGGGGATGGACGGGCAGGCCGTCCAGGGCGCCCATGAGGAAGCTGATGGAGGACACAGCGTCGTCGCCGGCCCGCTCGCGGAACCCCTCATCCATCGTCAGCAGCGCCTCGACGTTCCAGGAGGCCACGGCCTCGCGGACGCGGCGATCCAGTTCGGGCCCGGCCGGGTCGAAGCCGTAAGGGCCGTCCTCCGACAGTCGATGAGAGAGGTCGGCGCTGGCCACGATGACGGCGCGCCGGCCCACGCGGTCGATGGCGTGGCGGACGGCCTGGCCGAACCGGAAGTGCTTGGTGGCCGAGAGGAACGATATGTTCATCGGGGTCAGGGGGGCATCGCCCATGCCTCGGCGCAGATAGTAGAGGGGGACGGTGACCGACCAGTCGAGGCCGTCGTTCCAGCGGCTCGCGGCGTCGAGGGGCAGTTCGGCGCGACTGGCCTCGTCGCGGATGGCGGCGATGAGTTCGGTGTCCGTGTCGAAGTGGAAGTTCACATGCGGCGCGCCCCAGCGGGCGAAGTCGCCCTGAGTGGCAGAGGCAGCCAGGAGGACGAAAGCGCCCGGGTTCAGCGGCCCGTGGGTAGCCATGACGAGCACGGTCTCCGGCCGGTGGACGGGGATCTCGCCTGCCACCTGCTCCAGAGCGTCGATGGTCCGCTGGGCCTCCGCCTCGCGTCCCTGACCCACCTCGCGGATGATGATCGGCGGGTGGGGGGAAATGCAGCCGAACTTGATGGCGCTCATCGCCAATCCTCGCAGGATATTATACCGCCGCCGGGAAGCGACAGTGTCGAGCGCTGCGGCCTAGCTAGCCTCGAAGCGCCGCCTTCACCGTCTGGACGACAGTGGAGTCCTGCTGCGGCAGCACCGTGCGCGGGTCCAGCAGGAGGGCGTCCCGCTCGATACGGGCCACCACCGGCGGGTCGCTCTGGCGCAGGCGGCGGGCCAAGGCGGTGACGTATCCGCCTTCGGCGGAGGGGATGGCGACGAGCCTGGTGGGGAGGCTCTCCTCCGGCAGGCTACCACCGCCGACCATAGAGCGACCGTCGATAAGCTTCGCCGGCTCTCCTATCTCCCGTGCCCAGCGGCGGGCGCGCCGCCGGATGCCGGCCAGGGGAGCGGAGATCATGCGCCAGACAGGCAGCTTCTCCAGCGCCTCGCCGCGCAGGTAGTGGACAAGGGTGGCAGTGAGGGCAGCGATGGTGGCCTTGTCCATGCGCAGGGCACGGGCCAGGGGGTGACGGCGCAGCCGATCCACCAGGTCGCGCCGACCGACGATGATGCCGGCCTGCGGTCCGCCCAGGAGCTTGTCGCCTGAGAACATCGCCAGGTCGGCGCCGGCCGCCAGGCTCTCCTGCACCGTAGGCTCAGGGGCCAGGCCGAAGGGGGTAGTGTCCAAGAGGCAGCCGGAGCCCAGGTCGTCGAGGAGCAGGAGGCCGTGCTCGTGGGCCAGGCGGGCCAGGTCCTGGATCGGCGGCGTCTCCGTGAAGCCCACGATGCGGAAGTTGCTGGCG
>DAOUMF010000064.1:0-9942 GCA_034411955.1 Dehalococcoidia bacterium | reverse complement strand
CCTGGGACCTGGCCGCGAATGGTCCAGTGGTCGTAGGGACGGAGAAGCTGGGGCTCCCGCGAGGTGTGCAGGCGGCGTTGACCGGCTCCTATGAGGTACGCCTCGCCGACGGCTCCACGGTCAAGGGCCGGCCCGGTTTCGACTACGTTCGGGAGGCGGTAGCCGAGTACACCCCGGAGGCCGTGGAGGAGATCACGAAAGTGCCCGCGGAGAAGATCGAGAAGCTGGCCCGGGCGTTCGCGACGACCAAGCCCGCGTCCGTAATCTTCGGCGCCGGCGCTAACCACTGGTATCACTGCGACCTGATCGGCCGATCCTTCGCCCTGCTGTCCGCGGTGACGGGAAACGTGGGCCGCAGCGGCGGTGGCATCAGCGTCTACGTCGGCCAGTACAAGTTGCGCTTCGACATCTCGTCCTGGTGGTTCCCGGAGGGGAAGAAGCCCAGCTTCATCCCGCCCATGTACGTGATTCACGGCCCGACGGACACCATGAACGAGGCGATCAAGATGCCCGAGAACGGGTTCAAGGCGATCCTGGTCTCCCACAGCAATCTCCTCAATCAGTCGCCGAACGTGAACAAGCTGTTCGAGCGCCTGGAGAGGGAGACCGAACTGCTGGTCGTCATGGAGTTCGCCATGACGCCGACGGCCGAGTACGCCGACGTGCTGCTTCCGGCCGCCACGTGGTACGAGAAGATGGACCTTATCGCCACGCCAGTCCACCCCTTCCTGCAGCTCATGCAGGCGACCGTGGAGCCGCGGTTCGAGTCCCGCAGCGAGTTCTGGATCTACCGCGAGCTGGCCAAGCGCCTGGACCCCGCTCTGGCGGCCGAGTACTTCGACACAGACGAAGAGGAGGTCATCTCCACGATCCTGGCTGAGGGCGGCCCGGAGGTGGCGGGCATCACCCTCGAACAGCTCAAGCAGGGGCCGGTGCGACTCAACGTGCCGGACCCGGATGTGATGTTCCATGACCAGATCGAGAACCTGGAGCCGTTCCCGGAGCGGACATACCCCTTCCCGCTGGAAGCGACAGGGCAGTTCGTAAAGACCGGTCGGATGGAGTTCTACAAGGAGGAGGACCGCTTCCTCGAATTCGCGGAGGCGGTGCCGGTCTACAAGCCGCCGTTCGAGGCTGAGAACGCTGGCGCCAAGCGAGATCAGTATCCGTTGATACTCCTCTCGCCGCACGAGCGCTGGCGCATCCACTCCACCTACTCGAATCTGCCGTGGCTCCTGGAGATCAACGGCGGCAAGCCTCAGTTGTCGCTTCACCCCAGCGAGGCGGAAGAGCGCGGGATCAAGGACGGCGACCTCGTGGAAGTGCTCAACGATCGCGGTTCCACGCAGTGCTGGGCGCGGGTAAGCGAGCAGATTCGGCCGGGGACGGTGAACCTGTACGAGGGCTGGTGGATCCGCTACTACAGGAAGGGTCGCGGCGTCAACGAGCTGACCGGCGACATGATCAACCCGATCCACGAGATCTTCTTCCTGCCCAACGTATGGTCGCCGGTGTCACCCTGGAAAGAAGTCCTCTGTGAAGTGCGGAAGGTCTAAGGAGCACGGCTATGGCTGAGAATGGAAAGAGAAAGTGGGGTCTGGCCATAGACCTGGATCGCTGCGTCGGGTGCTGGACCTGCGCGGTGGCGTGCAAAGAGGAGAACAACGTCCCGATGGGCCTGTGGTGGAATCGCATCATGACCCAGGGTGAGGATGGACTGGACCAGCCGAAGGGCGAGTTCCCCTATCTGGAGATGAACTACCTGCCGCTGACCTGCCAGCACTGCGAGGACCCGCCCTGCGAGAAGGTCTGTCCCACCGGCGCCACATACAAGCGGGACGAGGATGGCATCGTACTGATCGACTACGACAAGTGCATCGGCTGCCGCTACTGCATGGCGGCCTGCCCCTACGGCGTGCGGGTGTTCAACTGGGAGAAGCCCCACCGCATCCCCGATTTCGACTACGGGCTTGTCGCAGCTCGGCCGAGAGGCGTAGTCGAGAAGTGCACGCTGTGCGTGCACCGCGTGGACGAGGGGCTGGAGCCGGCTTGCGTGATCGCCTGCCCCGCGCACGCGCGCATCTTCGGCGACCTGAACGACCCGGAGAGCGCCATCAGTGTCGCCGTGCGCGATCGCGGCGGCGAACGACTTCTCGAGGATAAAGGAACAAACCCCCAGACGTTCTACCTGAGCAGAAGGAGGAAGCGGCCGCTATGACAGGGCGAATGGCGTATCGCTGCTGGATCGGAGTCCTGTTCGCGCTGATGGGCCTCGGTTTCGCCGCGTGGGTGTACCAGCTCAGCGAAGGGCTGACGGTCACCGGGATGAACAACGTGAATAGCTGGGGCCTGTACATCATCGCGTTTATGTATTTCGTTGGTCTGTCCGCCGGTGGTCTGATCGTGGTCGCGGCGCGCGCCCTCAAGGCGCTGGAGCAGCAAGGCGCAATTCGCATGCAGCGAGGCCGGATCATCATAGTCGATGCGCAACTGCTGGCGAGCCTCAGCCGTTCCGGCCGCGGGCCGTCCTAGCAGGACTTAACGATAGCTGCCACCTGGGGGAAGGCTAACGTGACACGGACGGCGCATCAGCCGGGCCACTCCGCCAGTGTGGCCTGCAGCGACAGCTCCTGTCCGTCGCGCGCGATTTTCAAGTTCACCGTATCACCCGGCCTCTTTTGCTCGTCCAAGTAGCCCGCCAGGTCTTCGACGCTGGTCACGGTCTGATCGTCAGCGGCCAAGATGACATCGCCGCCGCTGGGTAGGGACGAACTTCGCGCCGCCTCACTCTCGGAGCGGAACGCGCCCCGCAGGCCAACGGCGTCGGCGGGGGTACCCGCCGCGACAAGGGTGACATAGACCCCGGCCTCTGTTGTGAGGCCAAGATCGTCTGCCAGAGCTGGTGTGACCTCCTGTCCAGCTATCCCCAGCCAGGGGTGGGCTATCGTCTCCCCATTTGACATCTCAGGCAGTGAACGTTCCGCGGTACGGATTGGCACCGCGAAGGCCACGCCCACGTTGACGTCGTCCCCGGCGGGGTTCTCCAGCAGCGTGTTGATCCCGATCACTTCGCCTTCACAGTCCAGCAAGGGCCCGCCGGAGTTGCCGGGGTTCACCGCCGCGTCCGTCTGGATCATGTCACGAATGGGGCGGGTGCTTCCTCCCTGCGAATATGTTCGGCCCAGGGCGCTGACGATCCCCTGGGTGAGCGTTCCCTCAAGGTTGAATGGACTGCCGATAGCGAGGACAGGATCGCCAACCCGAACCGCGTCCGAGTCGCCTAAGGTAGCGACGGACAGTTCCTGACCGGAGACGTCCGCTCGGATCAGAGCCAGGTCATTACCTGGGTCGCGGCCCACCACCTGTGCCGATGCGACCGTACCGTCAGCGAATCTGACCTCCAGGGTGTCGGCGTCAGCGATTACGTGATGGTTCGTGAGGATTGTGCCGCTCTGATCGATGACTATGCCGCTGCCTGTTCCCTCTGCCTGCGGCCCAAACGGAGTGCTGCCACGCACGGTGCTCACAATCTGGACCACCGCTGGCCGGACTTGATCATAGATTTCGGCGGCGGAAAGACACTCGGAGCCCGCAGAGACCTGGCCCGATGAGTTGGCGCCGGTAGCAGAATCGGATGAAGCAGCGGGTGTGGAGACCGGAGTGGCCGACTCAGCTCCCACGTCGTCATCCGACCAGAACTGGATCGCGGCGACGGCGATGACCGCGCCCAGGATGGCGCCGACCAGCGTGGCTACTATTGTCAGTCGAAGTCGCATGATAAACTCTCCTCGCATACGATCGCCCAGCCCTATGTGGCAGGGGCGCCTATAAGGCGGCCGTCGCTCATCTCCAGGATGAGATCGGCCTTGGCCGCGATGGCTTCGTCGTGGGTGGCGATTACGACCGTGCGGTTGTCGTCTCGCAGGCTGCGTAGCAGCCCGACGATCAGGCGGCCGGTCTTCGAATCGAGGTTGGCGGTTGGCTCGTCGGCCAGGATGATCGGCGGATCGTTGGCCAGCGCCCTGGCGATGGCGACGCGCTGCTGCTCCCCTCCAGACAGCTTCGTGGGGCGCCGGCCATGCCGGTCCTGGGCTATGCCGACGCGCTCCAGAAGGTCTGCCGCCCGCGCCCGCGAGGCCCCGTTCGTACCCTTACCGACGAACTCCATAGGGAGTGTGACGTTCTCGATTGCAGAAAGGTCCGGCACGAGGTTGAACTGCTGGAAGACGAAACCCACCTTGCGCCGTCGGTACGCCACTTCGCCTGCACCGCTTAGCCTGCTGACATCGACGCCGTCGACGCTGAGCCGGCCGGCGTCTGGCCTGTCCAGTGCACCCATGAGGTTGAGGAGTGTGCTCTTGCCACAACCGCTGTGGCCCTGCAGGGCCACGATCTTGCCCCGCGGCACCCGGAAGCTCACGCCATCCACCGCCTTCACGACTATGGGGCCACTCCGGAAGTGCTTGGTAAGGCCCTCGGCGACCGCTATGTAGTTGTCTTTCTGACGCTGTTCATCACTCATATCGCAGTACCTCTGCGGGCTTGACCCGGGCCACGTACCAGGCCGGAACTATGCTTGCCACGACGGCCAGCCCGACGGCGATGGCAAGAGCGTAGAGGAACACTTCCGGCGAGACGGCTACGTCGACATCTCCCAGAAAGCCGCCGGCTCCCTGAGCCTGCACAGTGACCGCACGGAACCCGGGCCCGGCGACACCGGCCACACCGCGAGGACCCGCTGGCGCCGCAGAGTCTGAGACCAGGCCGTTGGCGACGGTCTGCGCCAGCGGGTACGTGGCCAGCGCGCCGATGAGGGCTGCGATCAAGCTCACCGCAGCGGTCTCGATGGCAAACTGGACGGTGACATGCCAGTTGGAAGCGCCGATGGCCTTGAAGATGCCGATCTCCTTCACGCGTTGCCGCGCCACCAGTCCAACGGAGAAGAGGATCACGGCCGCGCTCGCCACCAGGGCGGCGATCATGCCGACCCGGCTGCTACTCTGAGCGTCCGAGACAGGGGCGCTGATGGCGTCAAACGCAGACTCCTGCGTGGTAACGTCCGCCACATCCTCACCCAACGCCGCGCGTATGGCATCTGCGACCTCGCCCACGTTGGAGGCCGTGTCCACCTGGACGTCCACCTCGTCGACCTCGCCAGCACGGTCAAACATCGTTCGAGCGGTTTCAAGCGGTAGGAAGAGCGAGTTGTCCCCGAACTGAGTCCCCGTCGAGTAGATTCCCACGACCTCTATGGCTGTGGTGTTGAGTTGGAGCATGTCCCCAACCGCAAGCCCGTTATTCTCCGCCAGCGTCTGACCGATGACGGCGACGTCCGCTTGCGCCTCATCGGAGTTGAAGGTCCGCCCTTCGACGATCTGTGCATCCTGGACGCCTAGACTGGCCAGGGAACTGGGGTCGTCGGTTCCGGTAACGAGAATAGGGACTTGAAAACCGCCGGCGGGGGCGCCGCTCGGGCCTGGCGCTCCCTCGGGAGGCTCGATTGTCGTTGACTGCAGTTCGTCGCCGGTATACTGCGACGTTATCCGCCTGGAGTAGCTCGCGACATGTTCGATTGACGAGAGGGCACTGACCTCGTCATCGGTCAGGGTGGCTTGCTGTGCGGTGCTGCTCTCGCTAGTGGCCGGATTCTCGGCGCCAGGGCCTCCTCCTCGAAAAATGAAACCGCCGCCGAAACTCCCTGCGGGACGGACTGTAACTGTAGTGCCCACCTGGGCCCGGATCTCGTCCAGTCGCGCCCCGAATGCCTCGTTCACCGTGATCATGATCAACGTGAGCCCAACGCTGACCGCGAGCACGGCCACGAGCAGGCTTATGCGCAGCGGATTGCGGACGATTGTCCGGAGCCCCCGTCTGATCGTTCTCATTGAATGACCCTTCCGATAGCCCTGATACCAGGAGCCGCTACGAACGAATGGAGGCCTGGACGAACCCGACCTCCATTCACTAGAAGCTCCACTGTCGCTGTTAGGCCGTCACGTCGGAAGTCTCGGTGGTCTCGGCTCCGTCATCGTCATCGGAGAACGGACCAAACCACGGCCCGCCGAAACCGCCGGGGCCATGCCGCATGCCGCCGAAACCGCCTGGGCATCCCTCACCACTCACGATGTCGTCGATGTTCTCCTGGGTGCGCTGGAAGATCTCGTCGGCCTGCTCTTGGGTGAGGTCGCCGTCGGCAACCAGTTCATCGAGCTGCGTCTTGATCTTGTCGAGGAGCGCTGTCTTGAAGGCCTCTGGGTCCTTCCCCTGGGCCTCGGCCACGTCGGCCAGGGAGTTGCCGTCCCTGAGCTGTTCCATCAGCTCGTCCTTATCCATCTCCAGCACCTCAGCGGCAGCGTCCATCACGTGCATGTGCCGGAGACCATGCCAGAGTGGCCCGCCGAACCCGGGGAAGGGGAATCTGCCCTCCTTCAGCCGCTCTCCTTGCTCCTCCGTGAGGCGACCCTCATCCACCGCCTCGTCGATGGTCTCGTCTTTGGCCTCATCGATGGCGGTCTTCAACTCATCCTCGGTCACGCCCAGCTTCTCGGCGACCTTGGCGAGGAACGACCCGACGAGCCCGTTGTCTTCATCGGCCGCCGCCCCGCTGATTGCCACGACGCCCAGTGCCAGGACAGCGACCGCCACCGCGATCATCAGTAGCCTCTTCATCTCCGCACCTCCTCGCACTGCTTCTCCTTGTGTCAGTTCTCCTAAGGCAGGTGAGTCCAGCATAAGTGGCTGTCGTTAAACGCACGTTGGAAAAAGATTAGAATTCTCTAATGTGGGCGACGATTCCCTTGAACGAGAGGAGGCCGGGTACGACCCGGCCTCCTCTCCGTCCGGCCCGCCGCTGCATCTAGGCTGTCACATCGGACGTCTCCGTGGTCTCGGCGCCGTCATCGGGAGGGGAACCAAACCACGGTCTGCCGAAACCGGGACCGCAGCCCGTGCCGGTCACGATGTCGTCGATGTTATCCTCGGTGCGCTGGAACATCTCGTCAGCCTGCTCCTGGGTGAGGTCGCCATCGGCAACCAGTTCATCGAGCTGCGCCTTGACCTGATCGAGGAGCGCCGCTTTGAAGTCGTCCTCGCTCATGCCCTGAGCCTGGGCCACGTCGGCCAGCGAGTTGCCGTCCTGCAGTTGTTCCATGAGGTCGGCCTTGCTCATGTCCAGCACCTCGGCGGCAGCGGTCCTGATATGCACGCGCCCGTGCCTCATTGGCCCACCGCCGAAGGGGAAGTCACTCTCCTGCAGCCGGTCAGCCTGCTCCTGGGTGAGGGTGGCATCAGCCACGGCCTCGTCTAGCGTCTCGCTCCGGGCCTCGTCGATGGCGGTCTGGAGTTCGTCCTCGCTCACGCCCAGCTTCTCGGCGACCCTGGTGAGGAACGACCCGACGAGCCCGTCGTTTTCCTGGGCGGCCGCCCCACCAATGGCTACGACGCCCAGAGCCAGGACGGCCGCCGCCACAGCAATTATTATCAGTCTCTTCATCTGTCACCTCCTCATAGTGTTGTGATCTTGTCGGCGAATCCGGCATGGTCGGCTATGTCATTCTCTTCATTCGCAAACCTCCTCGTGTGGCCTCATGTGTGACTGCTGACTCCAGCGTAGGCCGCCGTCGTTAAATGGGCGTTGAAAGAGGGCTAGAGTTCTCTAATCCAGCAGGCCTTTTTCTCTAATGACTTCTTAATCTTGGCCCGTTACGATATCAGGGGAAGGAGGAGCTTCCGGGTGTACATCCTGGTAGTGGAAGACGAACGACGGTTGGCTCAGGTGGTGCGGAAGGTGCTGGAAGAGGAGGGCCACACCGTCGATGTCGCCTACGAGGGCGAGGACGGGCTGGCCATGGCGATGGATGGCTCCCACGATGTCATCGTCCTCGACATCCTGCTGCCGGGCATTGATGGCTTCGAGGTCTGTCGGACGTTGCGCGCCAGTCGGGTCGATACGCCCGTGCTCCTGCTGACGGCCCTGGACGCGGTGGAGGACCGCGTGCGCGGGCTGGACGCCGGCGCCGACGACTACCTGCCGAAGCCGTTCGCGTTTCAGGAGCTGCTGGCCCGACTGCGCGCACTGGGTCGGCGGCGCGTGCAGGTGCAGGAGCCCGATCGGCTGCGGGCGGGAGACCTCGTGCTGGACCTGCGACGGCGCCGCGCGGAGCGGAACGGCAAGACTATCGAGCTCAGCCCCAAGGAGTTCGCCCTCCTGGAGTTTTTCATGCGCAACGAGGGCCGTGTGGTCACCCGTACCCAGATCCTGGATCACGTCTGGGGCTACGAGTACTCCCCGGAATCGAACCTGGTCGACGTGTACGTCACCTACCTCCGCCGTAAGGTCGACCGAGGCTACGACCGTAACCTGATACGCACCGTGCGCGGCGCCGGGTACGCACTGGAGGAGTGACGTGTTCGGAACGGCGCGCTGGCGTCTCACTCTCTGGTTCGCCCTGGCGTTCGGGGCGATCCTGCTCGTCATCGGGGCGGCGGTATACCTAACCACCCGCTCCGTCCTGTTTGACCAGGTGGAAAGCGACCTCGAATCACGGGCGGGGCGGGAGGAGCGCGTGCTGGCGCCGCGGCTGATGGGGCGGGGTCCCGGCGGCCCCATCGGCAGCATCGTCATTGGGCCGACGTTCACAACCGGGGGCTACTTCTACGCCCTCGTCGACTCCACGGGCGAACTCCTGGCAGGGACCCCGAACGTCGACCCTGCCGGCCTGGCCAGCGCTGACGCCCTCCAGAAGGCGCTCGATGACGGCGTTGCCTTCGTGGACACCGAGTCGTCCGAGGGGGATTCACTGCGGGTGTACGTGCTGAGCCTGGAGACGACAGGAGGCGAAGAGCTGCTGATGCAAGTGGGGCGGAGTACGGAGCCGGAGAGGCAGGCGCTGCAACGGCTGCTGCTGGTGCTGATCGGCGGCGGCGGCGCCGGCCTGGCGCTGGCCCTGGCCGGGGGGTACGCTCTGGCCGGCTGGGCCCTGCGGCCCATCCGGGCCGCTATGGACTCACAGCGGGCTTTCGTCGCCGACGCGTCCCACGAGCTGCGCACACCTCTCTCAGTGATACGCGCCAACGCGGAGCTGATGAAGCGTCACCCCATGGAGCCGGTGGGGGCCAACCGAGAGGCGGTGGACGATATCATCGGCGAGTCGGACCGGCTGGGGAGGCTGGTCGGTCAGATGCTGACGCTGGCCCAGGCGGACGCGGGGCAGGCATCGTTATCGCTGTCCGAAGTAGCGCTGGATGAGCTGGCCGACGAGGTGGCGCGCCGAATGCGCGTGCTGGCAGCGCAGCGCGGCGTGTCGCTGGAAACGGACGTGGACGGCCCCGTCCGTCTGCGGGGCGATAGCGACCGCCTGCGGGAGCTGCTGGTGGTCATCACTGACAATGCTATCAAGCACACGGATGCCGGCGGGAAAGTGAGCTTGGAGGTACGCAAGCGGTCCGGTGGCAAAGCCGTGCTGCGGGTGTCCGATACAGGGCGTGGCATCCCCGCCGAGGCGCTGCCTCACGTCTTCGACCGGTTCTACCGGGTGGACAAGGCGCGATCGCGGGAGGCGGGGGGAACAGGTCTGGGGCTGGCCATCGCTCGCTGGATCGCCGAGGCTCACGGCGGTTCCATTGAGGCCGAAAGCAGCGAGGGCGTAGGGACGACACTTACGATCGTGCTGCCGGCGTAGCGCTTCCCATCCACTGTGGGCCGCGGCCAGGCAGGTGCTTGGGGGCGGCTTGTCCACCGCCGGCTGGTGGCATCCGTCCAGGCTGCTGTGAGGACGAGATAGCGGCGGCTGAAGGGCGGCGCGCTTGGGGGCTGCTGGCTACGGGTCGATGGACTGGAGGCCATCGTCAGGGGCCACGTCGTGCGAATCCCTGAGCGAGGCGCGCAGATGACTGGGGAAGCCCAACTTCCAAGCGAACTCCTCGAAGTCCTTGGCCTGCCTC
>DAOUMF010000063.1:0-4185 GCA_034411955.1 Dehalococcoidia bacterium | reverse complement strand
GGCCCGACCCGTTCGCCCTGAGCCTGTCGAAGGGCCAGCGGTCGGGCCGGCCCCCGCCGACAGGAGACCGTCAGTGTCCCTCCTCAAGAAAGCCATCGTCAAGTCCTACGATCCCATCGCCCACAAGGCGACCGTGCAGATCGCCGGCTCCCTCGGCGTCTGGCTCGACGGCATCCGCGTCGCCACCGATATCCCCGCCGCCGATGTCGTCGCAGGCCGACAATGCACCGTCCTCTTCCTCGATCCCTCCAATCAGGACGACGCCGTCGTCATCACCATCCAGGGAGCCCTCCCCAGCGGTGGCGCGGGTGGCTCCACCCACGCCCCCCTCGGCGGCTACTACCCCGGCGTCCTCTCCACCGGCGTCAAGCCGCCACAGGTCCCCTACCGAGGCGACGCCTTCACCATCGACAAGCTCTACTGCCGCGTCAGCGTCGCCCCCCAGACCCAGGCCCTCACCGTCCAGATCAGGCTCAACGGCGCCAGCATGGGCACCGTCACCATCGCGGCCGCCGGCCAGACCGGCGACACCGACGTCAGCGTCTCCGTCTCCAGCGGCGACTACTACGACATCAACATCACCCAGGTCGGCGCCAGCCCCAACGAGGGCTCCGACCTCGTCTGGCTCTGCGTACCGTAGCCTGCATTGAGCGAAGCGAAATGATACTCCGCGACGCCACCTCCGACGACTTCCGGCCCCTCCTCGCCCTCTGCCGGAAGGCCTGGACCCACCTCGGCCTCGCCTTCGACACCGACGCCGCCCGCCTCCGTCGCTGGGCCACCGGGCGCCGCCTCGTCATCCTTACCGACACCGACGACCTCACCCAGGCCGACGCCATCCTCGCCGCCCTCGCCGCCGCCCCCATCGAGACCGACCGAGGCCCCGGCTACGCCGTCGACCTATTCGTCGTCGACCCCGAGAACTCCGACAAGGTCACACTCCTCGACGCCATCTCCCTCTACGCCTGCAACCTCGCCCTCGCCGACCGTCGCCCCATCATCACGAGCCGCTGGCACACCACCACACCAGGCATCCGCTACGGCCGCGACCTCGCCGGCATGGACGCCGCACCCGACGGCGCCGACAGGATGATCCAGGTCCAGGACGCCGCCGTCATCGCCGAGCGCATCATCGAGAGGCGACCCGAATGGCGGCCATAACCCACGTCCACGACTGCGACATCGAGAGGCGGGACAGCCCGACCGCCCTCAACGGCGACTTCCGCGACACCCACCTCGAGGACGACAACCCCACCACCAACTTCAACGGCCCCGCCAACTACGCCGGCGTCTCCGCTCCCCTCAAAGGCTCCGAGAACGTCCTGCGTATGCTCTTCCTCTACGACCTCAACGCCTTCATCCCCGCCGGCGCCACCATCACCGCCGCCGTCCTCTGGTTCTACGTCCAGCTCGTCTACGCCCCCTCCGCCCAGCACGTCTACCGCATCCAGCGCCTCACCCGCACCGACTGGAAGGAGGACGAGGCCACCTGGAACGTCTACAAGACCGGCTCCAACTGGATGACCCCCGGCGGCGACACCTCCACCCCACAGATCACCCTCGGCGCCATCACCACCACTGGCTGGAAGAACTACGACATCCTCACCATGGTCTCCGACGCCCGCAGCAACCGCGCCGGCATCTGCACCTTCCTCCTCGACCGCGACGTCGCCCAGGGCCCCGTCGACGGCTACATCTCCGTCAGCGCGAAGGAGCAAGACAACTGGGCCGTCCACCACCTCCGCATCACCTACACCCTCGACGGCAAGACATTCGAGGTCATCCTCCATTGATCGCTCTCTGGACCGTCGCCGCCGCCTACCATCTGACCGTCGCCCACACCTGCCACCACCGCTGGCTGCAACAGCTCTACGCAGTGTCGCGCCCGAGGCGGGTCAGCCTCTGGCAGAACTGCACGAACACTAGAGAAAAGGGGGGATGAGAGATGGACCTGAGTGAGATGCGAGACCGCCTGCGCAAGGACCTGCACGACGATGACGCTCAGAACCAGCGCTGGACCGACGCCGAGTTGGACCGCCACATCCAGCGGGCCGTCGGCGACTTCAGTCTGTCCGTGCCCCTGGAGGCGAAGACGACCCTCAGCACTACCGTCGATAGCCGTGACCTGTCTATCGCCGGGCTTACCGATCTGGTGGCCATCGAGGCGGTGGAGTACCCGGTGGGCGGCTACCCGCCCACCTACGTGCCCTTCTCCGTCTGGCTCTCCACCCTCACCATGCTCATCGACTCGCCGCCCGGGGCAGTCGAGGACGTCAACGTCTACTACACCAAGCTCCACACACTAGACGAGACGACGTCGACGCTGCCCACGCGCTTCGAGGAGGTGATGGCGACCGGCGCCGCCGCCTACGCCGCCCTGGAGTGGGCCTCATTCGCGACGAACCGGGTGAACGTGGGTGGTCAGGACGTCTGGCGCGACTACCTGAGCTGGGGCCAGCAGCGGCTGGCGCAGTTCCAGTCCGCACTGGCGCAGCACGGCCGCCGCAACACCGTGCGCGTGCGCCACCTCTACCGTCCAGCCACCACGCCCGTGGACCAATCGACGGTGGAGGGCCCGTAGGGGCGCTGTCGCCTAACCTTCGCCTTCGGCGGCCGGGGGCGCCTCCTCCGCCGGCGGATCGGCGACCGTTGTTGCCGCCTTGCTGGGGGCCACCGCCATCTCCAGCAGCTCCGCCAGGTCCAGCACCTGCATCTCCCTCTCCGCCGCCTCCGGTACCGCCCCCACGCCGTCCTCGAACATCTGCATACAGAACGGGCAGGCCACGGCGATGATGTCCGCCCCCGTCCCCGCCGCTTCCTCCGTGCGCGCCTGGTTGATGCGCTGGCCGCGGCTCTCCTCCATCCACGCATGGGAGCCGCCCGCCCCGCAGCAGAACGACTCCTTCCTGCGACGCGTCATCTCCTGCGCCTTCGCCCCCGTGGAGGCCAGGACGCGGCGCGGCTCCTCCAGGATGTCGTTGTGGCGCGCAAGGTAGCAGGGATCGTGGTAGGTTGCGATCTTCTCCGTCAGACCGTTCCCAGACTGCGGCCGCAGCTTCCCCTCCGCCACCAGCCGCTGCAGGAACACCGAGTGGTGGGTCACCTCGAAGTGGCCGTCCAACTGGGGATACTCGTGCTTCATCGTGTTGAAGCAGTGGGGGCACATGGTGAGCACGTTCTGCACGCCCTTGGCCTTCAGTACCTCGATGTTGGCCTGAGCCTGCATCTGGAACAGGTACTCGTTGCCCAGGCGACGCGCCGGGTCGCCGGAGCACCCCTCCTCGTTGCCCAGCACGCCGAAGCTGACGCCCGCCTCCAGTAGCAGCCGTGCTGTGGCCTTGGTCACCTTGACGTTGCGCTCCTGCAGGGCGCCGGTGCAGCCTACCCACAGCAGGTACTCCTGGCTCCCGTCGAACACGGGAACCTCGATGCCCTCCCCCGCCATCTCCTCGATCCACGTCGTGCGGGTGAGCTGCGTCCCCCGCCAGGGGTGACCCCTCTGCTCCAACTGCATCAGGGTAGCCTGCGCCGTCTCCGGCATCTTCGACTCTTCCATCACCAGGTAGCGGCGCATGTCGATGATAGTGGGCACGTGCTCGATGAACACAGGGCACTCGTACATGCAGGCCCCACAGGTCACGCAGTCCCATATCGGCTCGAAGCCTACCCCCTCGATGAGCGGCGTCGGTTGCTCCGGCCGATGGGTCGTCGGCGACAGCCGCGGCACCTGCTCCTCCAGAAGGTGACGTATGTCCCCGATGACCTCCTTCGGCGACAGCAGCTTGCCCGTGATGTTCGCCGGGCAGGCGGCCGTGCAGCGTCCGCACTCCGTGCATGTGTACGAGTCCAGCATCTGCTTCCAGGTGAACGACTCCAGCTTGCCCGCCCCGAAGCTCTCCGCCGTCTCGAAGTCCTTGATCGGCTGCAGTACGCCGCTGGGCTCCAGTCGGCGGGAGAACACGTTGAACACGACGGTGAGGACATGGGAGTGCTTGGAGTACGGCAGGTAGACCAGGAACACCAGGAAGGTCACCAGGTGCGAGTACCACCAGGCGACGTGGAACAGCTCCATCCCCTGCCCCCTGAGGCCGATCCCGTCCCACACCTCCGCGAAGCCATAGGCCACGAACGACGCCCACTCGTGGTTGGGTCGCTCCAGCGCGATCTCCGCGCTGTTGGCGAATA
>DAOUMF010000062.1:0-19224 GCA_034411955.1 Dehalococcoidia bacterium | reverse complement strand
AACTACGATGCCGTCGTCATGCCCTACTTCACCAAGGAGCAGATCCTCGCTCAGATCGACGCCGCCCTTGCCGAGAGGCCTCAGGAGAAGGTGCTGACCTTCGTCTGCAACTGGTGCTCCTATCCCGGCGCGGACCAGGCGGGCGTCGAGAAGCTCCAGTATCCTCCTTCGGCCCGCCTCATTCGCACCATGTGCTCAGCGCGCCTGGAGGAAGAATTCATCGCTCGCGCCTTCACCAAGGGAGCCGGGGTGGTCCTGGTCACCGGCTGTCACCTGAGCGAAAAGGGCTCCGACTGCCACTACAACTACGCGAACGAGCATACCCTCAAGCGATTCAGGCTCTGGCAGCGCAAGTTCAGCCGCCAGGGTATTGACCCTGAACGATTGCAGCTTCACTGGAACTCGGCCTCCGAGGGCAAGGAGTTCGCCGCCAAGATGCGAGAGATGCACGAAGTTGTCCAGAAGTATGCGCACAGTCTAGCCGAAGGAGTGGCCAGCGGTGAGCCGGCGAGCTGAGAGCGTCGTCCTCGAAGACGGGACCTGGGAACGAGTCGATAGTGCCACGGGAGGAGCGGCAGCGCCGTGCTTCCCGTGCGGCGTGTGCACGGCCATCTGCCCCTGGGGCCTGGTCAAGAACGAAACGGTCAACTTCCGCAAGATGATCCGAGGGGCCCAGCTCGGCCTGCCCGGCTGGAGCGAGGACATCTGGCTGTGCACCACCTGCCAGTGGTGCGAGAGCCGCTGCCCCCACGAGGTAAACATCACCAGGGTCATCACCGGTCTGCGGCGCCTTGCCTGGAAGGAGCGAGAGGTACCCCACGGGCTGCCCACCCTGCTCTGGGACGTCTACTTCGACGGCAATACGCTGGGCCGTCCTCCCTCGGAGCGCCCGCTATGGACAAAAGGCGCGACGATCAAGGAATTCTCGCCCGAGGATGACATCCTCTTCTACCTGGGCGACGACGCTGCCTACGACAGGCGCATCCAGAAAGTGGCGCGCGCCCTGGTGTCGTTGCTGGAGGCGGCAGGGGTGACCTTCGGCACCCTGGGAGAGCGGGAGCCCACTTGCGGCGACGCAGTCCGCGCCGTGGGGCATGAGGAGTACCTGGCGGAGATCATCGACAGCAACGCCCGCCTCTTCGAAGAGGTAGGGGTGAAGACGATGGTGACCGTGTCCCCCCACTGCTACGACATGTTCGCCAACCGCTACCCCAATTTCAGCGGTGACTTCCGCCCCCTGCACTACACCCAGTACCTCCACGAACTGATCGCGGGCGAGCGCCTGAAGTTCGAGAACGAGCTGCCGATGAAGGTGACCTACCACGACCCCTGCTATCTGAGTCGCCGCAACGACGTATACGACGAGCCTCGCCAGGTGCTTCAGAGCATTCCCGGCATCGAGCTGGTGGAGATGGAGCGAAGTGGTCAGGATACGCTCTGCTGCGGCGGCGGAGGCGGTCGCATGTGGATGGAAACGGCAGCCGGCGAGCGCTTCTCCGACCTGAGGATGCAGGAGGCCGCAAAGACAGGGGCGGAAGTAGTGGTCACCTCCTGCCCTCACTGCATCTCCTGCCTGGAGGACAGCCTGAGCGCGGTGCCGGGCAGCGGCCTGCGGGTGCTGGACCTGGCGGAGTTGGCGCAGATGGCCCTTCAGGGTCAGGGCACGCCCGCCAAAGCAACGGCCTCCGGGAGAGCATAAGCAATGGCCAAGTCACTATACGATCCCAAGGAAGCCCGCGGCATCTGGGTCTACCTGGAGCAGGACCAGGGGAAGCTGGAAAGCGTGTCTCTGGAGCTGCTGGGCAAGGCGCGTCAGCTCGCGAACCCCGCCAGGCTCAAGGTCACCGGCCTGCTACTGGGGGACAAGGTGGCGGGCTTGGCAGGAGAGGCCATCGCCGCCGGCGCCAACGAGGTACTGGTCGCCGAGCACCGCCTCCTGCGTCAGTACACCACCGACGGCTACACCAAGGTGGCCACTGAGGTCATCCTGGAACGGAAGCCGGACATCCTGCTGCTGGGGGCCACCCCCAACGGTCGCGACCTGGCGGGCCGCATCGCCGTGAAGGTACGCACCGGCCTCACCGCCGACTGCACGGACCTGGCGCTGGGGGAGGATGGCCTGCTATCGGGCGAGGTCACCGGCTTCGGTGGGGGCATCCTGGCCTACATCAAGTGCCCGAATCACCGGCCCCAGATGGTCACCGTGAGACCGGGCGTCTTCAGTGCCCCCGCGCCGAAGCCCTCCCGCAAGGGCAAGACCACGTCGGTGCCGGTGGAACTGGCCAAGGACGACGTTAAGGTCCAGGTGCTGGAGCATGTGGTCGGCGAGGGTGTGGACATCACCAGGGCCGACATCATAGTGGCCGCTGGGCGCGGCTGCCGCGGGGACTTCAGCCAGGTCAAGGAACTGGCTGGCCTCCTGGGCGGCGAGGTGGGGTGGTCACGCGTGCCCGTGGACGAGGGCTGGGTTTCGCGTGACTGCATGATAGGCCAGACCGGCTACGTCACTCGGCCTAAGCTGGCCATCATCTGCGGCATTAGCGGCGCGTTCCAGTTCACGGTGGGCGTCGAAAAGGCGGAGACCATCGTCGCCATCAATCTGGACGAAGAGGCCCCCATCTTCGAGCAGGCCGACTACTGCGTGGTCGACGACATGTTCCGCGTCCTACCACCACTGATCGACGCCATCAAGACGGCGCAGGGAGCCAACGGAGGAAGATGACCCTATGCGGCCCCTGAACATTATCGTTTGCCTGAAGGTCGTCCCCAAGCCGGAAGAGGTGAAGGTCAACCAGGAGACCATGACCATCGAGCGGGCCAACGTCCGCTCGGAGATCAATCCCCCAGACATGAACTGCCTGGAGCTGGCCCTGGCGCTGAAGGAGAAGTACGGCGGTACGGTAAGCCTGCTGTCCATGGGCCCACCTCTGTTCGACAGCTACCTGCGCCTGGCACTGGCCGTGGGCGCCGACCGCGCCTATCTCCTCAGCGACCGCGCCTTCGCCGGCGCTGATACCCTGGCCACCTCCTACACCCTGGCCGAGGGCATCCGCAGGATAGGCGAGTACGACCTGATCATCTGCGGCGAGGAGTCCTCCGACGGCGCCACCGCGCAGGTGCCGCCAGGGATCGCCGAGTGGCTGGGGACCTCTCAGATCACTTACGCCGAGGACCTGGACGTGCTGCCCGACGGCCTCAGCGTGAAAGCCAAGCGAGAGCTGGCCGGCGGATACGAGGTGGTACAGGTCCCCCTGCCTGCCGTCGTCTCGCTGAAGGTGGGAGCGAATGAGCCCCGCTTCATAGACTTCGACCGCAAGCTCTGGGCCGAGACCGAAGGGCCCGTGACCACCTGGAGCGCGCAGGACATAGGCCTGGATGAGGGCTACATAGGACTTCAGGGCTCGCCCACGGTGGTCTCCGGCGTGGCTATGGCCCCTTCGGCTGAGCGGCGCCGGGAGTTCCTCTCAGGCACGCCCGAAGAGCAGGCTCAGCAGCTACTGGAGAGGATAAGATCCTCTATCGGCCTTCACTGAGCCGCCGGCACTGTAACCCCAGCGATTCCCGAAGCGGCGCCGTCCCCTGACAGCCGCCGACCGATAGAATGCCTCCGAGAGCTATCGGTCCGCCGTCAGTCGGTCACTAGGTTGGGAGGAAGCTGATGGAAGTCCTGCGCACGCCTGCCGAGCGCTTCGTCGGTCTGCCCGGCTACCCGTTCGAACCGCGTTACCTGGAAGCCCCCGATGACGAGGGAGGCAGCCTGCGCATCCACTACGTCGACGAAGGCCTGCCCGACGCCGACCCCGTGCTGCTCCTGCACGGCGAGCCGTCCTGGTCCTACCTGTACCGGAAGATGATCCCCGTCCTCACAGTCGCCGGCCACCGGGCGGTGGCGGCCGACCTTGTCGGCTTCGGTCGCTCCGACAAGCCTGCGCGGCGGGAGGACTACACCTACCAGCGCCACGTCGATTGGATGCGCGCCCTAATCGAGGGCCTGAATCTGCGCAACATCACCCTCGTGGGCCAGGACTGGGGCGGGCTCATCGGCCTGCGCCTGGCGGCCGAGCACCCGGACCGCTTCGCCCGCATCGTCGCCGCCAACACGTTCCTTCCCACCGGTGACCGGCCCGCCGGGGACGCGTTCCTGCGCTGGCAACGCTACTCCCAGGAGACGCCGGAGTTCCACGTCGGTGGCATCGTCAAGGGCGCCTGCGTGACGGACCTGTCCCCGGAAGTGATCGCCGCCTACGATGCCCCCTTCCCGGACGACCGCTACAAGGCGGGCGCGCGGATCTTCCCCGTGCTCGTGCCCACCTCACCCGACGACCCCGCCGTCCCGGCCAACCGCAGGGCCTGGGAGGTCCTGCGGCGCTGGGGAAAGCCGTTCCTCACTGCCTTCAGCGACTCGGACCCTGTGACCCGGGGCGCCGACCGCCTCTTCCAGCAGCTCGTCCCGGGCACCAAGGGGCAGCCCCACACGACGATCGAGGGGGCAGGCCACTTCCTCCAGGAGGACAAGGGCGAAGAGCTGGCGGAGGTGGTCGTCGACTTCATCGCCCGCACCCCAACCTCTCCCTCGCCGAGCGCCTAGGGCTTGCTCGGGTTCACCCTCGTGTCGTAGAGGGCACGCTGGCGGCCTGGGGGACGTTGACAACTCAGCGGCGCTCGCGCACTATGGGGGTCGCAACCTGTCACCGTTCACCCGATGTCCGCCACAAGCTTCCCTCTGTTCGCCGTCTACCCTGAACTGGAGGCATCGCTGCCGCGAGTGGTCCTGTCGTCGGGCCCCAGCCCCGTGCGCCGACTCACCGCCCTGGAAGAGCACCTGGGCCGGCCCGATCTGTGGCTGAAGAACGACGGCCTGCTGGGCACCATATACGGCGGGAACAAGATACGGAAACTGGAGTTCGTCCTCGCCGATGTCCTGCGCCGCCGCCTCTCAACCATCCTCACCTTCGGCGGCACCGGCAGCCACCACTGCCTGGCCACCACCCTCTACGGCCGCGAACTGGGTATCCGGGTGGCCGCCGTCCTCGTTGAGCAGCCGGAGACGGACGAAGTGCGGGTCAACCTACGCCAACTGGAGTTGGCCGGCACCCGCGCCGTGCGTGCGGGCAGCCTCTCATGGGCGGTGGTTCGAGCGGCCTGGCTGATTCTACGCTACACCCGATTCGGTCTCCCGCCGCGCCCGCCGTATGTCCTCTGGCCCGGCGCCTCGACGCCGGTGGGCAGCGTCGGCTACGTCAACGCCGCGTTCGAGTTGGCTGACGACATCCGCGGGGGGCTCCTGCCCCAGCCGCGGGCGATTCTGTTGCCCCTGGGCTCCAACGGCAGCGCCGCCGGCCTGCTCCTGGGGCTGCGGCTGGCCCACCTCGACACGTCCGTCGTTGCCGTCCAGGTGTCCGACACGCCGACGGTGGGAGCCGGCGGAGTGGCCCGCCTGGCGAACGCTACAGCCCGGCTCCTGCGCCGTCGCGGCGCCTCCATCCCGCTCGTCTCCTTCCGACCGGACGACCTAACCGTCATCTCGGATGCCGAAACGCGGCGCTACGGCCACCCGACGGCGAAGGGCGAGGAGGCGAAGAACCTCCTCTCGCGCCTGGAGGGGCTGACCCTCGATTCGACCTACACCGCCAAGACGGTCGCCGCTCTCATCGAGCGGGCCGACCTACCTGGCCCGCTGCTTTACTGGCATACCTTGAACGCGCACCCTCTGCCGAACTCCGCCTAGCGTGGGGTTTCACCCCACGCCTGATGCGGCGACGCCTGACAGACTTTCCCTGCCCCAAGCTGGCACTATCTTCTTAGATCATGACCACTTCCCAGAGAGTGACTGTGCCTTCGTCGCACGGTGCGCTACACAGTCTGGCCAACTGGACAGTGCTGTTTCGGGCTGGCGAATACATCTTCGTCACCCTCGGCCTGTTCGCGGCCATCGGCGCCTTCCTGGGCGGCCTGTGGGCGTCGGCCATCCTCCTCGGCCACGGTTTGCCGCTCCTCGATGTGGCGCTGCTCCTGGCCGGGATCCTCGTCGGTCACGTTGTGTTCGCCCGCGCCTTCCTGTTACCGTGGCGACTGCCCAACCTTCTCCAGCGGACGGGCGAGACTCTGCGTACCGTGGAGTTCGCGTCCTGGGGTGGCTTCATCGCCATCGCCGTCGGGCTCGTGCTGTACGCCGTGCTCTCCGGTCGGTCGCTGCTGTTGCTCATCGACGCGACCGTGCTAGGGGGCACCCTCACCCACGCTGTGGCCCGCATCGGCTGTCTCACCTTCGGTTGCTGCTTCGGTCGCCCCAGCCAGTCCCCGCTGGCCATCCGCTACGACAACCCTCTGGCCAAGGCGGCTTGGTCGGCTGGGCTGCGGGGCACGCCCATCCATCCCGTCCCCCTGTACGAAGCCGCCTTAAACTTCGGGCTCTTCATCCTGCTCAACGGCGTCGCTCTGGCCGGCAGCCGCGAAGGTGTTCCCGCCGCCCTCTACCTCGTGGTTTACGGGAGCGGCCGCTTCCTCCTGGAGTTTCTGCGCTACGATTTGGGCGAGCACCGTATTGGGCCTCTGTTCCGCAACCAGTGGCTCAGCGTACTGGAAGCCGGCGCCGGCGTCGCCCTGCTTGTGGCCTTATCGACCGCCTCCGGTCCCGCTTCCCCCTCAATCGGAGACGCCGACGCGCGTGCCCTCATCCTCCTTCCTCTCCTCACCATCTGTGCGGCCCTTGTGTTCCTCTCCTACTCCCTCCATCGTGGATCAATAGGCCGCTGGTAGCGGTGCGAGTCGCAGACACCGGGTTATGTAAGGGAAAACCTTACCCTTGGTAGCGGCCCTACCCGACAGACAAGGCATCGCCCGGGGCCGTAAGCTCGCGGTGGACCGCCGCAGGGCTGGCCTATCAGCAAACGCTCCTTTACCGGCCCTCCGCGGCGCAACGCTCACGCTCAGAGGCTGCCGATGCTAGTCCCCATAATCAGCGTCGTCGGGAACTCCGGCGTCGGAAAGACCACCCTCCTAGAGAAGCTCGTCCGCGAGCTGAAGCGCCGCGGCTACCGTGTGGCCGCCATCAAGCATGACGCCCACAACTTCCAGATGGATCAACCGGGCAAGGACACCTACCGTCTGGCCGAGGCCGGCAGTGACGTGGTGATGATCTCCGCCGCCCACAGGCTCGCACTCCTGGAGAACGTGCGCGAGGAGCGGTCCCTCGATGAGCTGGCGGCGATGGTATCGGACCGAGTGGACGTCATCCTCACCGAGGGCTACCGGCAGGCAGCCAAAGCGAAGATCGAGGTGTCGCGCCGGGACTTTGGGAGCGAGCTGGTGACGCCACCGCAGGACCTCCTGGCCCTGGTGACCGATCAGCGGTTCGAGGTGGACATCCCCCACTTCGGGCTGGACGACGCCCAGGGCGTGGCCGACCTCCTGGAGCGCCGCTTCGGCCTGGCACCGGCCACAGCGGATAGCTCTCCACGAGAGACGGAAACGCCCTGATAACGCTCCCGCCGGGGGGAGCACGCTGCCCGCGCAGTGGCCTAGGCCTGGGACAGGGCCGAGGCTACCCAGGTCCGCGCCGCCACCGTGGAGGGCAGGCCGATGGTGGTCAGGGCTAGCAGCACCACGTGGTCCAGCTCCGCTTCGGTGACACCCGCCTCTTTGGCCTGCCACGTATGCGAGCGCACCGCTCCCTCCATGCGGGCCCCTACGGCGATGGCCAGCTTCACCAGTCGGCGGGTGCGCTCGTCCAGGGGGCCGGATTCGTGGGCGGCCGCGGCCAGCGCTTCGTACGCCTGATGAACGTTGGGATGATCTCGACCGAGCTTCTGGAAGGGCTCCGGCAGTTCTCTCATGGGCAGGCCTCCTTGCACAAGGGCTGGGCTGCGCCCATTCTAAGGCGGACGGGTCGCGCCGGGCGAGACCCTAGTCCCCCGAGTAAGGGGGCTTGCCCTTGGGCCAGGTGGTCTCCACCTCCCTGGCATAGACTTCATGCACAACGTTTACCAGCTCAGCGTGCTTGATAAGGATGCGCATGTCGCCGGTGATCTTGATCGTTCCCTTAAGGCCGGCCTCCACCGGGTCCACGATCCCTGCCGACACCCCCTCGAACACCGTGGCCGGCACCTCGAAGATGAAGTCGAACTCCTTGCGCGGCGGCGGCTCAGCCACCTCGTGGTAGTCGGTGCACTTGCCATCGTCCAGATCGACGACGAAGAACAGCCTCTGGCCGTCCGTCAGGTAGGGGGACTGGCCCTCGCCTCGTAGCTCGGCCAGAACCTTGATCTTGCCGCGGGGGGCGTTCTTCTCGACCTCATCGTTGCTGTTGAGGAGGTTCTTCAGTTCGTCGTACCACTCCTTGGTGTAGATGGCAGGCATAGCGCTTGTCCTCTCAGTAGATCCGGTCGTCCCTCTTCCAAATCTCGGGCAGGTCGTGGTCTTGGGCGATGACCTTGAAAGCGTTGTAGCCGGGGGCGGAGCTGATACCGCCGCTGCTGGAGGCGCCGCACATATACAGCCCTTCGACCTCCGTACGGTGTGGATGGGCTCGGGGCACGCCAAGGGCGATGTAGCCGGGACGGCCGTGGGAGAAGTCGCCCTCCGGCATGCCGATCCTCTTCTCGATGTCGAAGGGTACGTATAGCTTGTTGGCGATGACGTTCTCGCGGGTCATGTTGGGCGCGTACTTCACCCACAAGTCGAGGAAGCGGTCGTTGTAGGTGGCACGGACCTCGTCCCACTCCTGGGGAGAGAGGCAGGAGGCCTTGGGGAAGAAGAACCAGCCGTTCATGGCATGCTTGCCAGGCGGGGCCTGACTGGGGTCCCACAGAGTGTTCACCCAAGTGCCTGCGCCAGGCGTCTCGGGGATGCGGCCCCCGTAGGCCTGAAGGATGTACTCCGACACCTCGTGGTGGTTCTCGTAGCCGACGATGGTGTAGAAGCAGCGGTTGATGTCCGGGTCGTGCTTGGCGGACTTGTAGTCCGGCGGGTCATGAAGGGCGAAGGAGGGTGTGCCCAGCACGTGCTCCGGGCCGAAGCGCCAGTTAGAGAGGCGCTCCTTGCGGAACAGGGAGAGCTTGTCCCAACCGAGAAGCTCCATGAACGTTGTGCGGGGGTCGGCGTTGGAGGCGACGATCCGCGCCTCGATCTCGCGGCCGTCGTCGAGGCGGACGCCGGTGGCGACACCGTTCTTGGTGAGGATGCCGCGGACGTGGTGGTTGTAGCGCAGGTCCACCCCCTCGTGGAGGGCTGCGCTGGCCATAGCGTGGCCCAGGGTGTGGGTGCCTCCGACCGACATGTAGTGGATGCCGCACAACCAGATGACGGAGAGGACGAATCCCAGGCCGTTGCTGGAGTGGACGTTGGAGCCCCATTCGATGCACTGGCGGTAGAGGACGGCCCGCAGCTCCGTAGACTCGAACAGTTCGTCGATGATGACCTTGGGGGACTTCTGGAACTCCCCCGGCTTGAAGCCTAGACCCATCCATAACTCCCACAGCTTGCCGACGAAGGGAAGGGGAGGCTCGTTGCGGGCCTCGTCCGGCGCGGGCGAGTAGAGGAGGGCGGCCAGATACTTATCGTTGTCCATCACCTTGCGGCGGATCTCGTTGAACACCTCGGCGTCGTGCTTAGAGAAGCGGGCGATGCTGGCGTACGTCCGCTCCTCGAGGTCCGGGGTGTAGATGATCAGGGGCGGTCGGCCATCGGCGAAGGCGATGCCCACCTGGGCTTCGGGCTTGATAACGCGGGCACCGAAGCGGGGGAGATCGAAGTCATGGTAGAAGGGCATGTAGTCGATGAACTCCATGTACTGGGCGTGGAGGTTGTGCCAGAAGCCGGGCTCGGTGGCCTCCTCCGTGTGGGCGCCGCCCGCCTCTTCGTGGCGGCGCTCGAAGACGCCCACCTTGAGGCCGGCGCGGGCCAGGTAGGCGGCCGTGCAGAGGCCGTTGTGGCCCCCTCCGATGATCACTGCGTCGTAGCTGGCCTCAGACATTGCCCTACCTCCGTCAGGTCAACCACAGGGCAAGGGCGACAGCGCCCCCGACCACAATTGCACCCGCCGCCGCAGCCAGGACCCAGGCCCCAACCGGCCGGCGCGCCCTCTCCTCGGGCGGTAGCTTCATCAGGCTGTGGACGCGCAGCGGGAAGAACGGCCGCCGCAGGCTCGACCGGACGTGCAAGCGGCCCCGAAGATGCTCCACCAGCGGGTTGGTCCGTCCCTGGAGCAGCCGCGTCAGCCCCCGATAGGGGCCGACGATGGAGGCGTCCAGGGGTGGGCGCTCGCCGTCCCAGATGGCGATCTCACCACCGCCGAACTCCACCGTCACCGTCGTCTCGTAGTCGGCGGCCGTCATGGCCAGGCGGCCGCGCAGCCGCCTGGCCAGCCGCCTCTTGTCAGGGAACTCCTCCAGGTCCTGCTCCAGGTACTGCTGCACGATGGAGGCCAGGCCGCTGTCCGCGCCATCAGCGAGGCGGACAGGGACGAGCGGGGGCTCCGCCATCGGGGTCACCTCCACCAGCGCTCCAGCTCGTAGTCTTCAGCGATAACCTGGAGGGCGTTGTAGGCGGGAGCGAAGGTGACGAAGCCGTGCGGGTGCTGGGTGGCCCCACACATGTAGAGGTTGGGGATCGGCGAGCGGTACTGGGATAGCTCCTCGAAGGGGCGATTGTCCAACATATTGCCGAGGTCGATGAGGCCACTCATCCAGTCGCCCTGAATCATGTTGGGGATGCGGCGGGTGATGTCCAGGGGGGTGTAGGTGGTCCACTCGATGAAGGCGCCGTCGTTCAGGTTGGGGGCGGCCTCCTGCCACCTCTCGATGCAACGGCGGCCGTAGCCCTCGGCCATCTCGTCCCAGGCCTCGGGGCCGCCGCTGGCCAGACTGAAGGGCGCGAACTGTCGCATCAGGCCAGTGTAGTGACCCGGCGGCGCGTCGGTGGGATCGAACAGGGAGTTCACGGCGCAGTTGGGCTTGGGGTCAGCCAGCTTGCCGGCCCGCACGTCCTTCCAGTGGCGGTTGATGTCCGCCGGGCTATCGTACCCCAGGTTAACCACCCAGGCCTTGTTGACGTCGGGGTCGAAGTCGGCGGCCCGGTACTCCGGGGCGCGGGTCATCGCCAGGTGGGTGGAGAAGAACGACCAGTCCATGTGGGGGAAGCCCTCCACCTCCTTGACGAAGGAGGCCGAGAGCCTTTCGCGGGGGACCATGTCGAGGAACGTCTGCTCCAGGCTGACGGAGGAGGCCACGAGGTGGCGGGCCTTCATAGTGGAGCCGTCCTCCAGGCGAACGCCGGCGGCCCTGCCGTTCTCCATCAGGATCTCCTCCACGCCGTGCTTGAGGAACACCCGGCCGCCGGTCTGGGCGAAAGCCTCCCAGATGGCGTGGGCGAGGGCGTGGGAGCCGCCGATGCAGACGTGCCAGTTGTCGATCTTGCCCACCAGCAACGGGAACGACACGGCCAGCCCCTTGCGGTCGGTGGAGTAGCCGCCCAGGGCGGCGTGAAAGGCGAGGTGGGCCTTGACCTTGTCGTTCTCGAAGTGCTCGTCCAGGAACTCGTTGATGCTCATGCGGCGCAGGTGAACGCTGAGGAACTCGGCTTTGTCCTCGACGCCCCAGACGACCAGCGCCTTCGTGATGTCGGTGAGGGAGATGGGGGGCGAGTACATGAGGGTGCGGAGGATCATGTCCATGTAGCCCTTGGACTCCTGGTACAGGCGGCGGAAGGTGTCGGCGTCCTTCTGCGAGAAGCGGGCGATGGAGGCGCAGGTCTTGTCGAGGTCGGTGTGGACGGTGAGGGCGGTGCCGTCAGAGAAGGCGCTGCCCATCTGCACCGGTGGCCGCACGTAGCGGAGGCCGTGCTTGGTGAGCTCCAGGTCGTCGTAGACAGGGCAGACCCCCACCAGGGTGTGGTAGTTGCAGTGGACGTTGTGGAGGAAGCCGGGGCGGGTCAACTCCTCGGTGCACAGGCCGCCGCCCTCCTCACCACGTTTCTCCACGATGGCGACGTCCCAGCCGCACTTGACCAGGTAAGCGCCCAGGGCCATGCCGTTGTGACCAGCCCCGATAATCACCGCATCATAGGTGGCGTCTGGCATGGGGCACTCCTTGCTAGACCGTCAGTTGCGCCGTGGTGCCTCCTTGAGCGCTGTCATGGGAGGAAAAATACTTTGTGTTACGCAAACGATAGGGCCGGACAGGGCCCGTGTCAAGCGGCGTCTGGAACCGCGCCCGCCGTGCCATCAGTAACACACACCACTGCGCCCAGCTTGCACCTCCTCGTCTCCATCGATGCTCGCGCTTGCTCTCCCGGAATCGAGGGTTTTCGACCCCACCCAGTCTAATCCAGTCTGGTAACCCCCGCCCCGGCGCGTCTATCAGGCAATTCACTGGACTTAGTGTGGGGTTTTGCCCGACACATCATTACTGCCTCTGCCTGATAGATTCCGCGACCGCACCGGGAGACACTGGACACGTGGTTACCGCAGTCCGCCTGTCCGCCCCTTCCGATCGGCTCCTCGACCCAGCAGGCGCCGACTGGGCGTCCGCGAAGGAGGAGACGGTGACTCTGGACCCGACTCCTGTAGACTCCCAGCCCACGGAGTACGTCATCAACGCCTGGAAGGAGCGCGCCTACGGCCTCACGGGACAGTTGCGGGTAGCGGCCGCCCACAACGGCGAGACGCTGTTCTTCCGCCTGAGCTGGCAAGACGAGACCGAAGACACCGCCATTCCCGACACGGACCGATTCACCGATGCCGCCGCCGTCCTCTTTCCCGTCCGCAGCGACGCACCTCTCCTGACGATGGGCACCGCTGACAGGCCCGTGAACGCCTGGTACTGGCGCCCGGACCTCGAAGAGGCCCTGAGCGTCACTGCGACCGGACTGGGGACGACAGTGCGCCATAGCGGTGCCTCGGTGGTAGCGGCGGCCTCCTATAGCGACGGGGGCTGGCAGGTGGTGATCTCCCGTCCCTTCTCCGCGCGGGGGGATACGGGGGTGGCGCTAATGCCGGGCCAGACCACCAAGGCGGGATTCGCCGTCTGGAAGGGGTCCAATCAGGAGCGCGCCGGGATCAAGTCGGCGACCCTGGACTGGCAGCCGCTGCAGATAGAGAGTTAGGAGGATCATGGCAGAGCCGCCCAAGGTCAAGCGCCAACTGGCCGCTGTGTTCGACATGAACAAGTGCCTGGGCTGCCAGACCTGCACCATCGCCTGCAAGACGCTGGGGACGGACCCGGAGGGGACGGACTACATGTGGGGGAACATCGTCTCCACCATGCCCGGCAAGGGCACGCCCCGCGATTGGCAGGAGCTGGGCGGCGGCTTCCTCAACAACGCGGCCCAGGTCAGCCGCATCCCCCTGCGGGAGGAGTTCGGCGAGGCCTGGGAGTTCAACTACGACGAGGTGTTGGGCATCGACATCGAGGGCGACCCTTCAACCCGCGGGGGGCAGGGCTTCAACAACTACCTGCGCCCGAAGGAGAAGGAGGGCACGCATGGCCCCCTGTGGGACGAGGACGAGGCGAGCGGCGAGTACCCCAACTCCTACTTCTTCTACCTCCAGATGATCTGCATGCACTGCACCAATCCCGCCTGCCTCGCCGCCTGCCCCCGCACAGCCATCTACAAGCGAGTCGATGACGGCATCGTCCTCATCGATGAGGAGCGCTGCAACGGCTACCGTTTCTGCATGGAGGCATGCCCCTACAAGCGCATCTACTTCAACCACATCCGCAAGATCGCCCAGAAGTGCATCTTCTGCTTCCCCCGCGTGGAGCAGGGCGTGGCCCCGGCCTGCTTCCGCCAGTGTCCCGGCCGCGTTCGCTTCGTCGGCTTTCTGGACGATACCGGCAGCGCCGTGCACAAGCTGGTGGAGAAGTGGAAGGTGGCCCTGCCCCTTCGCTCGCAGGGCGGCACGCAGCCCAACGTCTACTATGTGCCCCCCCTCTCCCCGCCACGTTTCGACGAGAACGGCGACCTCATCGAAGGCTCCGAGCGCATCCCGCGGGAGTACTTGGAGTCCCTCTTCGGGTCGGCGGTGAACGGCGTCCTAGATACGCTGAAGGAGGAGATCGCCAAGACCCGGAGCGGTGAGAAGTCCGAAATCCTCGACACCCTCATCGCCTACGAGTGGAAGAGCATGTTCGGCGGTCTGACTCGGGATCCGGGGACGCTGAAGAGGCCGCCATGACCACGATCCGCCTGGACGGGCTGCGCACCAGCGACGAGCTGACCGCGGCCGCCCGCAGCTCCCTGTACCGCTGCCTCGCCACTGCCTTCTCTTTCCCCACGCCCGAGCTGAGCGAGGCCTTCGCCTCCGGCCGCTTCCTGGAGGAGCTGCTGGCCGCCGCGGCCGCGCTCCCCTTCCCGCTCTCCGCCGACGACGGCTTGCGGGCCGGCTCAACCCCCGCCCACGAGGAGCTGCAACAGGAATACATTCGCCTGTTCGAGGTGGGCCCCGGCCGTCCCCCCTGCCCCCTGTACGAGGGGTCCCACCGCAGCGGTCGCACGAAGATCATGGAGGAGCTGGTGCGCTTCTATGAGCACTTCGGCCTGCGGCCCGAGCCGGGGGACCTGCCCGATCACCTGTGCGCCGAGCTGGAATTCATCCACTACCTCGCCTTCAAAGAGACGGCCGCTCTGCACACTGGCGCCGATGGTCTCCCATACCGGCTTGCCCAGCGGGATTTCCTTCGTCGCCACCTCAACCGCTGGCTGCCCGTTCTTCGTCTGCGCCTGGAGCAACTAGACCCGCCCCGCCTCTACCTGTCCCTCGCCCGCCTGGCTGAGGAGGCCTGCCGCCAAGATGTCCGCTCCCTGGAATCCGGTAGGGGAAAGCCCGACAAACAAATGGGTCGCTGCCCGACTGACGAAGAGGACCCCTCTGGAGATAAATTAAGTGTCCGCTAAGTTGACCCCAGAGAAACAGCCCCGTGTTCACTGCTAGCCTGAACCTAGAGGCCCTCCAGTCCCAGGCCCCTCAGGGGGAGTCCGCTGAGTACGGGTCATGGGAGGACGTCTACCGCCAGCAGTGGCGCTGGGACAAGGTATCCTGGGGCAGCCACTGCGTGAACTGCTACCCCGGCAACTGCCCCTTCCGGGTCTACGTCAAGGACGGGCTGGTCTGGCGCGAGGAACAGGCGGGCACGTACGCGACGGTGGAGGAGGGCGTCCCCGACATGAACCCCATGGGGTGCCAGAAGGGCGCCATGTGGAGCCAGATGCTGTACGCCAAAGATCGCGTCCTCCACCCCCTAAAGCGGGCCGGCGAGCGCGGCCAGGGCAAGTGGAAGCGCGTCTCCTGGGATCAGGCGCTGGGCGAGATCGCCGACGCCATCATCGACGCTATCCAGGACAACGGCCCGGAGTCCATCATCTACCACAGCACCTCCAACGGCGGCTTCCTGGGCGGCATTGCGCTGGGTCCCCTCATCAGCAAGCTCGGCGGCCTCAACACTGACATCCAGGGCGAGATCAACGACTTCGCGCCGGGGCTGTACATCACCTTCGGCAAGTACAACCCCGTCTCAAGCGTCGACGACTGGTTCCAGTCGGAGCTCATCTTCATCTGGCACCGCAACCCGTCCTACACAGCGATCCCCTGGTACCACTTCGTGGCCGAGGCCCGTTATAAGGGGGCCGAGGTGATCTCCGTATCGCCTGACTTCAACGCCTCCGCGGTCCATGCCGACTACCACGTGACGGTGCGCCCGGGCACCGACGCAGCCCTGGCGCTGGCCATGTGCAAGACGATCATCGACGAAGGGCTGTACGACGGGCCGTTCGTGAAAGAGCAGACGGACCTGGCGTTGCTCGTGCGCCTGGACCCGCCTCAGGCGGGCCGATTCCTGCGCGCGAGCGACGTCCAGGAGGGCGGCCGTGAGGATCAGTTCTACTTCTACGACAGTAATACCAGGAAGCTGGCGGAGGCACCTCGCGGGCCCCTCAGCCTGGGCAGCCTGGATCCTGCCCTGGAGGGCACGTTCCGGGCCAAGCTCCAGGACGGCACCTCCGCTAAAGTCACCCCCGTATTCGCCCTCCTCCGCCAGACGCTGGAGGACTACACTCCAGAGAAGGCCGCGGCGATCTGCGGCACCAGCCCTGAGGTCATCCGCACGCTGGCTCGCAAGACCGCAGGCAAGAAGACCAACCTGCTCACGGGCTGGAACGCCGGCAAGTACTACCACGGCGACCTGATGGAGCGGGCGATGTGTCTGCTCATCGCCCTCACAGGCAACTGGGGCAAGAAGGGCACCGGCGTCCGAAGCTGGACGGTGGGGATGTTCGACGGCCAGTTCATCTTCGGCCAGAAGACCAAAGCCGGGCCGGAAGAGACCAGCCGTATCCTGGCCATGCGCAACCAGATGATCCAGGCGCTGAAGATGCAGGACCCGACGATGACTGATGAGCTGGCGGCCGTGGAACTGGCCCGCACCATGGTCAGCCTGGACACCACCATCCCACCGGCCTTCATGTGGTACTACCACTGCGGCTATCGGGAGAACTGGAACCGATCAGAGTGGAACGACCCCTCGATGAACCGCACCTTTGATGAGTACATGGAGGAGGCGCTGTCCAAGGGGTGGTGGACGGGCGCAGTCCGCCCGGCGGAGAACGTCCCGCCGCGCGTCCTCATCATGTGCGGCGGCAACTACCTCCGTCGCCTGCGCGGAGGACAGAATCAGCTCCTCGCCCACTTCTGGCCCAAGCTCAAGTGCGCCGTCACTGTGGACTTGCGCATGAGCACCACCGGTCTCTTCTCGGACTACTTCCTGCCCGTGGCCCAGCACTACGAGAAGACCACCTTCCACATCCCCACCCATCACATCATGCAGCTGACCATGTCGGAAGCGGCCATCCCGCCCCAGGGTGATTCGAAGCCGGAGTGGGAGATCTGGTGCCTGCTGGCCGAGAAGATCGAGGAGCGGGCGAAGGCCCGCGGCTCCGTCGATTACACCGACAGCCGCGGCCAGGCCCACCGCCTGGAGGGCTTCTACTCCCAGTTCGTGGTGGACGAGAGATTCCGTGACCCGGACAACGTGGCGGACGAGTGGGTCCGCGACACCGTGGTCGCCGGCACTCTGCCGGAGGGCACCACCATGGAGACCCTGCGCCAGAAGGGCTACGTCCGCTTCACCGATCTCGGCGTTGCCCCCTACTCCCTGGGCCAGGCCTCCGACGTCAGGCCGGACGAGACGTTCGCCCCCTTCCGCTGGCACGTGGAGAAGGGGTTCCCCTACCCTACCCTGACCCGCCGCGCCCAGTTCTACATCGACCACGACTGGTTCCTGGAGGCCGGGGAAGAGTTGCCCGTGCACAAGAACAACCCCAAGATGGGCGGCGACTACCCCTTCCTCCTGACCAGCGGCCACAACCGCTGGAGCATCCATTCCATGAACACCACCAACCCCATCATGCTGGAGACTCACCGCGGCCGTCCCCATCTGACGATGAACCCCCAGGACGCCGCCGCCCGTGGCCTCGCCGACGGGGACGAAGCCCGCGTGTTCAACGACTTCGGCGAGTTCCTGCTGCCTGTCAAGCTGTCACCCTCGGTGATGCCCGGCCAGGTGATCTGCTACAACGGCTGGGAGCCTTACATGCACCGAGGCTGGAAAGACCAAGCCAACGTCGAGCCGGGAATGGTCAAATGGCTGCACCTGGCCGGCGGCTACGGGCACCTCAAGTACTGGCCCATCCAGTGGCAACCGGTGCAGATCGATCGCTCTATACGGGTAGAAGTGGCAAACGCCAACGGGAGGAGACCATGATGAAAGCCGTAAAGCTACAACTGGCGACCCGCACCCTGCTCAACCCGGCCGCCCAGCAGTGGGCCAAGATCCCTGCGGAGGAGATCAGCCTGGCCAGCACGCCCCTGAGCCAGCAACCCTCACGCTACGTGCGCACTGCCTGGGCCGGCAAAGCGATGGGGGCCGTCCGCTTCCTGAAGGCTCAGGCCGCCCACAACGGCAAGGACATCGCCTTCCGGCTGGAGTGGACGGACGAGCCCGAGAACAGGGACCACGGCGCCGGCTCCGTCTTCCCCGATGCCGCAGGGATCCTGTTCCCCCTCAAGAAGGACGCGCCCCTGGAGAGCATGGGCAGTCCCAAGGCACCTGTCAACGCCTGGTACTGGCGCGGCAACCTGCCGGAAGGCGAGGGCCAGACCCTGATAGCCAAGGGCGCTGGCACTGTCCAGGAGACCCCCAAGAATTTCGCTCAGACCCGCGCCCGTTGGGCGGACGGACGCTGGCAGGTAGTGCTGGCGCGGCCCCTCACCGTCGACGGGGACGGCGTCCAGCTCTCGCCCAAGCAGTCCACCAAAGTGGCCTTCGCCGTGTGGGAGGGGTCCAGCCAGGAGCGCGCTGGCGTGAAGTCATTCTCCAAGCATTGGCGCGATCTGGAAATCGCCTAGCTCAGCGAAGATCCGCGACCTGAAGGAGGTCCTGTTATGCCGCAGAAGACTCAGAGGACGAGGAGAACTCGGAAGACACGGAGCAGGAACGGCGCCGCGCAGCTCGCGATGGGCTTCGACCTGAACAAGTGCAGCGGCTGCCAGACCTGCTCCGTGGCGTGCAAGGTACTGGGGGCCCGCGACGAGGGGATGGACTACCAGTGGTGGTGCACCGTCAACACGCAGCCCGGCCGGGGCCACCCCCGTGACTACGAGGCGATGGGAGGCGGCTATCGCGAAGGAGTCGTCCAGCCCGGCCGCAGGCCCACCCGCCCGGAGTGGGGGGGCGGCTGGCAGTTCAACTACGAAGAGGTGCTCTACGGCGGCAAGGGACAGTCGGTGTTCCTCCATCACGTGGGCGAGGAGCCCCGGTGGGGTCCCAACTGGGACGAGGACCAGGGCGCCGGCGAGTACCCCAATGCCTATTACTTCTACCTGCCCCGCCTCTGCAACCACTGCACCAAGCCGGCCTGCCTGGAGGCATGCCCCCGCGGCGCCATGTATAAGCGCGAACAGGACGGCATCGTCCTGCGCGACGAAAGCCGCTGCCGCGGCTACCAGTTCTGCCTGGAAGCCTGCCCCTACAAGAAGGTCTACTTCAACTTCCTGCGCAACGTCAGCCAGCAGTGCATCATGTGCTTCCCCCGCGTGGAGCAGAACGTGGCCCCGTCATGCGTCCGCCAGTGCCCGGGCCGCGCCGTCTGGTTCGGCATGCTGGACGACGAAGAGGGCCCGGTGGCCAAGCTGGTACGCAAGTGGGAGGTGGCGCTGCCCCTGCACCCGGAGTA
>DAOUMF010000061.1:0-3427 GCA_034411955.1 Dehalococcoidia bacterium | reverse complement strand
CGGGTGTTGGCCTTGACGGGGGGGGCACCCCGGATACCTCGCGGCAGCACGGCGACATCGCCGACGGCCTCCCCGCCACGGCGGGGACCGGCCGGCCAGCTAGCTCGGGCCAAATGCACCGGCCCGAGAGCCACCACACCAGACACGGCCGGACGACTCGCCTGAGGCGAGCCGAGCGGCCCTAAACGGCAGCTCTCCGCCGGCCGGTAACCACCTCCGCATAGCGCTTAACCTTCCCTACTAATTGAGACGGATCGGAACGGTCGATCTCGTCAATAATAGCACTACCGATGACAGCAGCTTCCGCGATGCGGCCCACCGCCCGGAAATGCTTAGGCTTAGATATACCAAATCCTACAGCCACTGGCAAGGGGATGCGGGCGCGAACCCGGGTCACGAAGGAGGAAAGCCCTGAGGGCAGCTTGTCACGGGCGCCGGTCACCCCCGTGACGCTGACGCAGTAGACGAAGCCCGAAGCGAGCCGGGCCACCAACTCGATGCGTTCCTCGGTGCTGGTGGGGGCCAGGAGGTAGATCAGGTCCAGGCCGTGGGCGCGGCAGGCGTCGCGCAGGGGGTGGGACTCCTCCGGGGGGAGGTCGACGGCGATGACGCCGTCGGCGCCGGCAGCGGCGGCGTCGCGGCAGAACTGCTGTAGGCCGTAGGCGAGGAGGGGGTTGTAGTAGCCCATGAGGATAAGGGGGGCCTGCACGGACCCCCGGCGCAGGGCTTCCACAACGTCCAGGCAGACACGGGGCGTGACGCCCTGCTGCAAAGCGTGGTAGGAGGAGCGCTGAATGGTAGGGCCCTCTGCCAGGGGGTCGGAGAAGGGGACGCCCAGTTCGATGAGGTCGGCGCCGCCCTCGATGAGGGCGGGGACGAGGCGCAGGGTAGCGTCGACGCTGGGGTAGCCGACGGTGAGGAAGGCGACGAGGGCGGTGCGGCGCTCGGGCCGCAGGCGGGCGAAGGTGTCGGCTATGCGGCTCAAGTGGCCACCCCCGAGACGGCCAGACCGAAGCTGAGGCCGTTGAACAGCAGGTGGGCGATCATGCTGGCCAGAAGGGAGCCGGAGTAGACGTAGCCCCAGGCGAACAGCATACCCACGGCGGTGAAGGGAATGAAAACGAGCGGGTCTAGATGGGCGACGGCGAACAGGAGGCCTGTGCCGAGAGCGGCCCAGAAGACGCCCCAGCGACCGCGAAGGCCGCCGAACAGGAAGCCGCGGAAGAAGGTCTCCTCCATGAAGGGGGCAAGGCCCAGGGAGAGGACGCCCACCAGCACTACCAGGGGCACGTTATCGAACGCCTCCTCGGGGATGTTGCCGGTGGGCTCGATTCCCAGGACGGCGAGAACTGCGAAGTAGATCCACACCACGGCCAGGGCACCGCCCAGGAGGGCGAGCGGCAGCCACCAACTGCCCCTGCGGGGCAGACGGAGGCCCAAGGCGGTCCAGGAGACCTTGTACTTGCCCACGGTGAACAGGGCGACGGCCAGGAGAAGGAAGACCTCCCCCAGCAGGCTGGCGCCCAGGAGGACTGCCGTTGCGATGTCATCATCGTTCGCGGTGCCGCCGTTGGCTAGGACGACGGCGACCGTGGCGAAGGGCGCGCCCACGAGAACGGTGCCGCCGACGACGGTACCGATGGCCATGGCCATGTCGGCGTAGCCCCAGGGTGTACGGTCCCTGGGCCGTGCGGGCTCTGCCGGGGGCTGCACCGGGGGAAACGTCTGTTGGAACGCCATGCATTCAGTCTAAGGGGAACGGGGAACCAGGAACAAGGAACGGGGATGTCCGCTCACGGTTCGACAGGCTCACCATGAGCGGAGAAAGGGGAATCGTCAAGCCCGGCTCGCCCCTCGACAGGCTCCCGCCAGAGCCTGCCTGCCGGTAGGCAGGGCGCACAGGCAGGGTGAGCGGGCCCTCCGTCGTGACCTGAGAGCCGTCCTTCTGTCGGAGGTGTTCCCCGTTCCTGTTCCTTGCTCCATACTGGGGGCGTGAAGGAAGACGCGGAACGATACTGGGACGAGCGATATCGCGAGGAGGAGGGGGTGCGGGAACGGGGCCCGGCCTCGTTCCTGGTGGAGCAGCGACACCTGCTGCCGCGTGGGGGCAAGGCGCTGGACGTGGCGATGGGGACGGGCCGCAACGCCCTGTACCTAGCCTCCCTGGGATACGAGGTGACGGGCGTGGACGTGTCGGGGGTGGCGGTGGAGCGTTGCCGCCAGGAGGCAGCCCGTCGGGGCCTGGGCATCGAAGCGGTCCAGGCCGACCTGGAATCGTACGGGCTGGCGCCGGCGGCGTATGACATCGTAATCAACTTCTACTACCTACAGCGGGACCTAGCCCCGCAGATAGAAGGAGCGCTGCGGCCGGGTGGCGTCCTCGTGTTCGAGTCGTTCACCAGGGAGCAGCGACAGTTCGGCTGGGGGCCGCAGAACGACGAGTTCCTGCTGCGGCCGGGCGAGCTGCGCGAGATGTTCGTGGGGCTGGAGGTGCTGGCGTACCGCGAGGGGCTGGTGGAGAGCGACCGGGGGACGAAGGCGGTGGCGGGGTTGGTGGGGAGGAAGGGGATGTAGCCGAGCTGTACAGCGGGGGTCGATCTGTGGCGACCTGAAGGTCGCCGCTACATCCTGATTACGACAGTCTTTCGTCCAGCGCCCGGGCGACGATGTCGATGTCCTTGTCGCCGCGACCGGAGAGGCAGATGAGGAGGATAGCGTCCTTGGGCAGGCCCTTGGCCAGCTCGGCCGCATGGTAGAGGGCGTGGGCCGGTTCCAGGGCAGGGATGATCCCCTCCGTCTCGCACAGGAGGGTGAAGCCCTGAAGGGCCTGCTCGTCGGTGACGGCGACGTACCGGGCGCGGCCGGACTCCTTGTAGAAGGCGTGCTCCGGACCCACGCCGGGGTAGTCCAGCCCGGCGGAGAGGGAGTGCGTCTCTCGCACCTGGCCGGCGTCGTCCTGGAGCAGGTAGGAGAGGGCGCCGTGGAGGACGCCGGGCCGCCCGGCGGCGAGGGAGGCGGCGTGACGGCCGGACGGGAGCCCCTCGCCGGCGGCCTCCACGCCGACGAAGCGGACGGACTCATCGCCCTCGAAGGGGTGAAAGAGGCCGATGGCGTTGGAGCCGCCGCCCACGCAGGCCACGGCGTAGTCAGGCAGGCGACGCTCGGCCTCCAGCAGTTGCTGGCGGGCCTCGGCGCCGATGACCAACTGGAAGTCGCGCACGATCATGGGGTAGGGGTGGGGGCCGACGACGGAGCCCAGGAGGTAGTGGGTGGACTCCACGTTGGTCACCCAGTCGCGGATGGCCTCGTTGATGGCGTCCTTGAGGGTGCGGGAGCCGGCACCGACAGGCCGTACCTCGGCGCCGAGGAGGCGCATGCGGAAGACGTTGAGGGCCTGGCGGCGGATGTCCTCTTCGCCCATGTAGAC
>DAOUMF010000060.1:0-8075 GCA_034411955.1 Dehalococcoidia bacterium | reverse complement strand
GCCATACCCCGCGAGCGCTTTGAAGGCCATATGCTCCGGGGACTCGAAAATGAACCCACACAAATACAACTGGCTCAGGCCTTCGAGGTGGCAGGTGCCACAGCGCCCACGCGGGAAATGGTGCTCGCTCTCTTTGTGGTCTGGGCTTGGGTTGCCGAAAAAGGTGCGGACTCTACTGAAAGGCTACGCGAAGCCATTCAGCGAGCGCGGCGCCTTGTTGAGGACTACGTTGTCGAGGGTATAGGAGACCCCGCCTAACTCTCCGTCGCCAGTGCCGCTGCTTCTCAATCTGCGTCTTCCAGCGGTCAGCAGTCATCGCCTGCAGCCTAGCTGCCAGGCGTGGTCGAGCCTGCTTGTGCATACCTCCTAGCAGGGCCTCCGCTCACGGTGCTATCCTTTGGGTGGGATGGTGACGGCGACACGACCCTCGTATCTGGAGCTGAGCCGGGAGGAGCTGCACCGACGCGTGGAGGCCGCCTGGGAGCTGATGGGTATGCCCTGTCGGGTGTGCCCGCGCCACTGCAAGGTGGACCGGGCGCTGGACGATCGGCGCGGCTTCTGCCGGGTGGGCCAGCGGGCGCTGGTGTTCTCGGCGCATCCGCACTTCGGGGAGGAGCCGGTGCTGGTGGGCCGCCTGACCGTGCCTGGCGGCAGGCAGGGCTCTGGGACGATCTTCCTCGCCTCCTGCAACCTGGCCTGCGTGTACTGCCAGAACTGGGAGATATCGCAGATCCGGATGGGGCAGGAGATGGAGCCGCCGCAGGTGGCGGAGATAATGCTGCGGCTTCAGGGGGCGGGCTGCCACAACGTGAACCTTGTCTCGCCGACGGTGCACGTGCCGCAGGTCCTGGCGGCGCTCCCCCACGCCATCGACGGCGGCATGCGGGTGCCGCTGGTGTACAACACCGGCGGCTATGACTCCATCGAGGCGCTGAGGCTGCTGGACGGCGTGGTCGATATCTACATGCCGGACATCAAGTACTCCGACGAGAGGACGGCGGGGCGCTACTCCATCGTCAAGAACTACTACGAGACGGCGAAGGCGGCGGTGACGGAGATGCACCGACAGGTGGGGGACCTGGCGGAGGTGGGGGGCATCGCCGTGCGGGGGCTGGTGATCCGCCACCTGGTTCTGCCGCAGGACCTGGCGGGAAGCGACGAGGTGATGAGGTTCATCGCCGAGGAGGTGTCGCGGGACAGCTACGTGAACGTGATGGCGCAGTACCGGCCGGAGCACAAGGCGCTGCGCTATCCGGAGCTGTCGCGTCGGCTCACTGCGGAGGAGTACCGGGGGGCGCTGGAGGCGGCGCGGCGGCACGGGCTGTGGCGCTTCGCGGACTCGGCTTGACACTTCCGTCACAAACCCGTATCCTTTCGGCATCATGACTGTGCTGTGGACGAGAGAGGCCCGACCGCGACCGCGACCTTCGTTCGGCGGTGGGTTCCCTGTGCCCGCGCGCAGTCGCTAGCAGTCGAAAGCAGACTGTAAACCGGAAGCCCCACCGCTGCAAGCGGTGGGGCGATTTGATTTTCGGGAGGAGATCATGGTGAGGGCAGGCATCATCAACGTTACGGGCTACGCCGGCGCGGAGCTGGCGCGGCTCCTCCGCGTGCACCCGGAGGTGCGGCTGACCGGCGTCAGCGGCCGCAGCGCCGCCGGTAAGCCCCTGGCCGAGGTGTTCCCCCACCTGGCCTGCTACGACCTGACCATCGGCGAGGAGGTGGGGGATGTCGATTTCGTGTTCTCGGCGCTGCCTCACGCGGCCAGCGCTGAGGCGGTGGCGCCGCTGGTGCGGGCCGGCGTGCCGGTAGTCGACATAAGTGCGGACTTCCGCCTGCGCGACCACCAGGAGTACACGCAGTGGTACGGGGTGGAGCACCCGGCGCCGGACCTGCTGCCGCGGGCGGCCTATGGGCTGACGGAGCTGAACCGAGAGGCAGTGCGAACGTCGCGGCTGATCGCCAACCCCGGCTGCTACCCGGAGAGCGCCCTGCTGGCGCTGGCCCCGGCGGCGAAGGAGGGCGTCATCGGCCCCGAGGTGATCATCGACTCCAAGTCCGGCATCTCAGGCGCGGGCCGCTCTCTGGGCCTCACCTACCACTTCGCGGAGGCGGACGAGAGCGTGTCGGCCTACGGGCTGGCGGGGCACCGTCACCTGCCGGAGATGGTGCAGGAGCTGGCGGCGATGTGGCCGCGGGCGGAGGGGGCGGAGCTACCGCGGCCCAAGGTGACGTTCACGCCGCATCTGATTCCCATGTCGCGGGGCATTCTCTCCACCTGCTACGCGCCCCTGTCGGCGGGAACGGTGGGCAGCGGGGAAGAAGCCCGAGATCTGTACCGCGAGTTCTACAGGGGCGAGCCGTTCGTGCGGGTGGTGGACTCGCCTCCGGCGACGAAGCAGGTGTCCGGGAGCAACATGTGCCTGGTCTATCCCACCGTCGACCCGCGGACGGAGCGGCTGGTGGTGGTCAGCGTCATCGACAACCTGGTCAAGGGCGCGGCTGGCCAGGCGATCCAGAACATGAACGCCATGCTGGGGTTGCCGGAGACGACCGGACTGGAGGCCCCGGCGGTCTACCCGTAGGAGGAGAGGTCGTGTATTCTGAGGCAGCTATGAGCGAGAGAATCGAGGAGGTCGCTGAGGGCGGCGTAACGAGCGCCAGGGGGTTCGTGGCGGGGGCGGTGCGGGCCCGCATGCGGCCGAACTGGGACAAGCTGGACGTGGCGTTGCTGTACTCGGAGGCGCCGTGCGTGGCGGCTGGCGTATACACCCAGTGCAACGTCGTGGCGGCTCCGGTGGTGATCACGCGGAAGCACCTGGCCGACGGTCGGGCGCAGGCGGTCATCGCCAGCAGCGGCTGCGCCAACGCGGCCACCGGCGAGCAGGGGGTGCGGGACGCGGTGGAGATGGCACAGCTCGCCGCCGCCAGGGTGGGGCTTGACCCGCACCAGGTGGTGGTGGCCTCCACGGGGGTCATCGGCACCTTCCTGCCCATGGAGCGCATGCGCCACGGGATCGAGGCGATCGAGCTGTCGACGGGCGGCGGGCTGGCGTTCGCCCAGGGGATCGTGACCACGGATACCCGGCCCAAGCAGTCGGCGGTGCGGTTCGGGGGGTACACGTTGGGCGGGGCCTGCAAGGGGGCGGGGATGATCCACCCCGACATGGCGACGATGCTGGCGTTTGTCACCAGCGATGCGCCGGTGGCGGGGCCGTTCCTGTCGAGGGCGCTGAAGGAGGCGGTGGACGTATCCTTCAACATGATCGACGTGGACAGCGACACAAGTACCAACGACATGGTGGTGGTCCTGGCCAACGGCCTCGCGGGCGGCGAGGAGATCGGCGACGGGCACGCGCTGGCGCCTGTGTTCGCTTCGGCGCTCACCCAGGTGTGCACCGACCTGGCGAAGGCGATCGTGGCCGACGCTGAGGGGGGGACGAAGGTGATCGAGGCGACGGTCGTGGGCGCCGCGTCGGCGGAGGACGCGCGCCGGGCGGCGCGGGAGGTGGTGCGCTCGCTGGCGGTGAAGACGGCGGTGTACGGACATGACCCCAATTGGGGTCGCGTGCTGGCGGCCGTGGGCAACTCCGGCTGCCGCATGGAGGAAGCGAGGACCACTCTGTGGCTGGTGGACGCCCAGGGCGGCGATCTCTGCCTCTTGAGGAACGGGTCGCCGCAGCCGCTCGACGAGGGGACGGCGAAGCCGTACTTCGAGGCGCCGGAGGTGCGCTTTCGGGTGGACCTGGGCCTCGGCGATGAGGCGGCGATGGCCTGGGGATCGGACCTGACGGAGGAGTACGTGCGCCTCAACAGCCTGTACACTACGTGAGGGGCCCTGGATTGGGCAGACATGTCTGACATTCTGGTCGCGAAGATAGGCGGGTCGACGCTGGGGGCCCACGACACGACGCTGGAGGATGTCGTGGCCCTTCAGCGCCGGGGCCTGAGGCCGATAGTGGTGCACGGCGGCGGCGCCCTGATAAGCGAGTGGTTGAAGCTGCACGACGTGCCCACCCGCTTCGAGCGAGGGCTGCGGGTGACTGACGAGCGGACGCTGGAGGTCGTGGTGGCGGTGCTGGCGGGGGTGGTCAACAAGGGACTGGTGGCAGCGCTGGCCGCCGCAGGCGGCCGTGCCGTGGGCCTTTCGGGCGCCGACGGCGGTCTGCTTAAGGCTCGGGTCCTGGACAAGAGGCTGGGGTTCGTGGGCGAGGTGGCGGAGGTGGACACGCGGCCGCTGCTGGACCTGCTGGACGACGGGTTCGTGCCGGTGGTGGCGCCCATCGCCGTCGAGTGGCGGGGGGAGGCGCCTACGGGCCAACTCCTGAACATCAACGCCGATACCGCGGCGGGAGCGGTGGCGGAGGCGTTGGCCGCCCGCTGGCTTGTCTTCCTCAGCGATGTCCCCGGCATCCGCGATGAGGGCGGCCGCACCGTCACGGCGCTGTCTCCGGCCCGGGCGAACGCCCTGAGCGAGGCGGGCGTCGTTGAGGGAGGGATGATCCCCAAGGTGGAGGCCTGTCTCCGCGCGGCCGGTTCCGGCTGTCACAGCGTGATCGTCGATGGCCGGAAGGCGGGCGCGCTGGTCGAGGCTATCGAAGAGAGAACGGGCACAGTGGTAGGATGAACGGAGCGCTATGAAAGAGAACTGGGCAGAGCTCGAAAGCAGATACTTCTTTCCCACCGGGAGACGGCTGCCGGTGACCCTGGTTCGGGGTGAGGGCAGCCGCGTCTGGGACGAGGACGGCCGGGAATACGTGGACTGCGTGGCGGGGATCGCTTCGGTGACCCTCGGCCACTGCAATCCGCTGGTGGTGAAGGCCATCCAGGAGCAAGCGCCGACCCTGATGCAGGTGTCCAACTACTACTACACGGTGCCCCAGATCAAGCTGGCTCAGCTCCTGTGCCAGCACACATGCCTGGACAAGGTGTTCTTCTGCAACAGCGGGGGGGAGGCGGTGGAGGGGTGCATCAAAGTGGCCCGCAAGTGGGGCAAAGTGAAGCGCGATGGTGCCTATGAGATCATCGTCGCCGAGGGCGCTTTCCATGGCCGCACTCTGGCCACGGTAACGGCTACGGCCACCGAGAAGTACCGCGCGCCGTTCACGCCGCTGGTAGAGGGGTTCGTGCGGGTGCCGTTCAACGACGCGGAGGCGATCAAGCGGGCGACGACCGGCAAGACGGTAGCCGTCCTCCTGGAGGTGATCCAGGGCGAGGGCGGCGTCAACATCCCCGACGATGACTACTTTCCACAGGTGCGCGCCTGGTGCGACGAGGCGGGCATTCTGCTGATGGTGGACGAGGTCCAGACCGGGGTGGGCCGGACCGGGGCGCTGTTCGCTCACCAGTTGTACGGCGTCGAGGTGGACGTGATGGCGGTGGCCAAGGGGCTGGGCGGCGGCTTCCCCATCGGGGCGTTCCTGGCCAAGGACCACTGCGCGGCGCTGGCCCTGGGCGAGCACGGCACGACGTTCGGCGGCAATCCTCTGGCCACGCACGTGGGCCACACGGTGCTCAAGTACGTGATCGAGAACGACGTGCCGGGCCAGGTGGCGAAGAAGGGGGAGCATGTGGAGCGGCGCCTGCGCTCGCTGGCGGACCGTCACCCGATGGTGACGGAGGTGCGTGGGAAGGGGTTGCTCTGGGCCATGGAGCTGGACCGAGAAGTGGCGGAGGAGGCGATGCTGCTGTGTCTGGAGGAGGGGCTGCTGGCCAACAACGTGAAGCCCACGGCGTTGCGGCTGATGCCGTCGCTGACGATCACGGAGGAGGAGCTAGACCGGGCGGTGGAGATCGTGGAGCGGGTGCTGGGTCGGATCGAGGCGGGCACGCCAAAGTGAGGGTCTCCCATGGGTGAGAAGGTAGTCCTTGCGTACTCCGGTGGATTGGACACGTCGGTGGCCGTGCGCTGGCTCAAGGAGGAGCGCGACTACGAGGTGATCGCCCTCACTGTGGATGTCGGGATGCAACGGGGGCGTGAGGAGGCGCAGTCGCGAGCGGTGGGGGCGGGGGCGGCCAAATTCGTGTGGCGGGACGCTCAGGAGACATTCGCGCGCCACTTCGCTTTCCCGGCGCTGGCCGCCGGGGCCATCTATCAGGGGCACTACCCCCTGGCGACGGCGCTGGCCCGTCCGCTCATCGCCCGCGAGCTGGCGGAGGTGGCGCGGGCCGAAGGCGCGACAGCCGTCGGGCACGGTTGCACGGGCAAGGGGAACGACCAGGTGCGGTTCGACGTGGCGGTGCAGGCGCTGGCGCCGGAGCTGCGCATCGTCGCCCCGGTTCGGGACTGGGACATGGATCGTGAGGGGGAGATCGCCTACGCCCACGAGCATTCCATTCCGGTGCCGGTGACCCGCGCCAGCCCCTACTCCATCGACGAGAACCTGTGGGGCCGCAGCATTGAGTGCGGAGTGCTGGAGGACCCCTGGCGGGAGCCCCCGGCCGATGTCTACCAGTGGACGGTTTCGCCGGCGGAGGCGCCGGACGCCCCCGCCTACGTGGAGATAGGCTTCGAGGCGGGGCTGCCGGTGTCGCTGGACGGTCGAGAGACGGCCGCGGCGCCGCTGGTGCTGAGGCTCAACGAACTGGCTGGCGAGCACGGGGTGGGGCGGGTGGACATGGTGGAGGACAGGCTCGTCGGGATCAAATCGAGGGAGATATACGAGGCGCCGGCGGCGGTGACGCTGCTGGCTGCCCACGAGGCGCTGGAGCAGATGACTCTGTCCAAGGACCAGCGCCGGCTGAAGGCGCGCATCGCGCAGGAGTACTCGGAGATCATCTACAACGGGCTGTGGTTCACGGCCCACCACCAGGACATTGCGACTTACGTGCAGTCGACGCAGCGGCACGTGACGGGGACGGTGCGGGTGAAGCTGCACAAGGGCGTGGCCACGGTGGTGGGGCGGAAGTCGCCGAAGAGCCTGTACGATTTCTCGCTGGCGACGTACGAGAAGGAGGACCGGTACGACAGGACGGCGGCGCCGGGGTTCATCCAGATCTGGGGGCTGCCGGTGCGAGTGCAGGCGCAGGTGCAGGGGGAGGAGGGGACCCCCAGCGAATGACGCTCGCGATCACCGCAGTGCTGTTCGATTTGGGCGACACGCTGTGGCATTTCCCCTCCATGCCGCCGCTGGACGTGATCCGCGGCGAGACGATGAAGCGCGTATCGAACCTGCTGCGCAGGTGGGGCGAGGAGGTCACCGATCAGCGGCGGTTCCTGGCCCGCGACATCCGGATGGAGATGGAACTGGAGACGGCCCGCGCCTTCCACGGCGACAGCATCGATCCCGGCTACCCGGACATCTGTCGGCGGGTGGCGGCCCGCCACGGGCTGAAGCTGACGGAGGCGCAAGGGGAGGAGTTGTGGGAGGAGTGGAACCTGGGCGGGCAGTTCCTGGGGCGGACCCTGTTCCCGGACTCCCTGGAGACGTTGCGATGGCTCAAAGAGCGGGGCTTTCGCCTGGGCTCCGTGACCAACCGCGGCTACGGGGGCCCGCGCTTCCACCAGGAGCTAGAGGACTTGGGCCTGGCCGAGCTGTTCGAAGTGGTGGTTCTGTCATGCGACATCGGCTACATGAAGCCGCACCCGCGCATCTTCGAGCACGCGCTGGAGGCGATGGGCCTGACGCCGGAGGAGACGGCGATGGTGGGCGATAGCCTTCGGGCCGACGTGGAGGGCGCTAAGGCGCAGGGGATGACGGCGATCTGGTGTCGGCCGCCTTTGGACGAGCCGGTGGAGGCCGCAGAGGACCCGCCCGAGGTGGAGGGCAGCGTGCGGCCGGATTACACCGTGGACAGCGTCGGCGAGATACGGAGCCTGCCGCCGTTCGCGGACGGCAGCACGAAATGAGACGCTTCTCCCTGTGGGCGGGCGTTGGCGCGCTCGCCCTGACGATCATCATCGGCGCCGCCTGCTCCGGGGTGTGGTCGCAGGAGCCGACAGCGACGCCGGAGCCTCTGGGCCCAGCCGCCGACGGGGCGAGCACGACGACGCGGACGGTGGAAGGGGTACCGGAGCCTGTCGCAACTCCCACGGGGCGAGCGAAGGTGGTCTACGTCGGGCCGCGCGATGTGCC
>DAOUMF010000059.1:0-2446 GCA_034411955.1 Dehalococcoidia bacterium | reverse complement strand
GCCTGTAGGCCTCAAGCACCTCCTCTGGGATGTCGATGTAACGATCGGTGCTGACCTCCTGCTGGATGAGGCCCATGGGGAAGAGAGGGGCCAGCGCCTCGGGCCCGATGGGCTGGTGGGTGGCGGGGTGGATGGGCGGCGGCAGGGGCGAGGGCATGTCCGCCAAGACGTTGTACCACTGGGTGGGTATGTCACTCTCCTGAAGCAGGTATTTGTATTGGGCCATCTGGTCCTCCTCTGGCAGGGCTGGAGCCCTGCCCTACAGCCGACGTTCTGCCAACCAAAAACCCCTCGCCTAGGGGCGAGGGGCGAATCGCGGTGCCACCCTAGTTCCCGCCGATGGCGGGATCTCGTTGCGTCCGCCTGAGGCGGACTGGGCCGGTAACGGTGCCCTGTCCGGTCACGCCTACTGGGCGGGCCGACACGGGGGTCAGCCCCTACAACGCCGTTCGGGTGACGGCTCCCGGGTCCATTCGGTCGCTGCGCTGGCGGCGGGCTCTCAGCTCATCCCCCACGGGAAGGCCCGCCTCTCTGGGCCCCGCTCATCCGCCTGAGGCGGACACGGCGACGTACTAGTCCCGTTCGCAGCCGGTAGCTGTTCGATTGTGGCGAATAGTGTAGCAGCGGGCAGGCGAGGTGTCAACGCTAGAGCCGCACGGGCTCGCGACCCTTGCGGGAACGCTCGGCGGCGAGCATGCGCTCGATCTCGTCGACGCAGGCGTGCAGGTCGTCGTTCACGACTATGTGATCGAACTCGGCGGCGGCGGCCAGTTCGTCGCGGGCGGTGCGCAGGCGCAGCTTCAACTGCTTGGCGGTATCGGTGCCGCGGGAGCGAAGGCGCCACTCCATCTCCTGCCACGACGGCGGCAGGACAAATAGGGTCTGGGCGGCGGGACAGACGGACTTGATGTAGCGGGCGCCCTGGATGTCGGTGCGCATGAGCACGTCGTACCCGGCAGCCAGGGCCTCGCGGATGGGAGGCTTGGGAACGCCGTAGCGGTAGGCGTATACGGTGGCATGCTCTAGGAACTCGTCCCGCGCCAGCATGCCGTCGTACTGCTGGTCAGAGAGGAAGAAGTAGTCCAGGCCGTCGGTCTCGTCGGGGCGTGGAGGGCGAGTGGTGGCGGTGACAGCGAAGTGGTAGGGGCGTTTGAGGGCCTTGAGGCGGCTGAGAAGGGTATCCTTGCCCACGCCTGAGGGGCCTGTGATGACGACGAGAAGGGGGCCGGGGCGCGCCGCTGGCATGCGCAGGCTAGTCGCCCAGGACCTGGGTGAGGCGGCCGCCCGGGGAACGGTGGGTGGCGACGCGTCCAGCGATGGCTTCCGGGCTGATGGCAGCGAGGATCATGGAGCCATCGTCCATAAAGACAACGGCCTTGGTGCGCCGCCCCTGAGTGATGTCTATGATGACACCCCTCTTCTTGCCCTCGCGCACCTTCCGTTGAATGGGGGCGGACCCGGGGCTGACGATTGCCACTACGCGGTTGGCGGCGATGAAATTTCCGAAGCCGACGTGGATTAGCTCAGGCTCCAAGGGCTTCGCTCCTCCTACTCAGGGGCGACGACCCGACACCATTTCAAGGTCGCGCCAGAACCAGGGATATGATACCGCAACCGCGCCAGCATTGCGAATGGTGGTCTGTCCACGGGCGAGGGCGCCGGCCAAGCCCAGCATTACGGCCAGACGGTGGTCGCCATGGGAAGAAACGGTGGCGCCCCGCAGGCGACCGGTGGGGCGGACGCGCAGGCCATCGGGCAGCTCCTGGATGTCGGCGCCGAGGCGGGCGAGCTCGCGGGCGGTGGCGCGGATGCGGTCGGACTCCTTCACCCTGAGCTCGGCGGCGTCACGGATGACGGTCTCGCCGCGGGCGAAGCAGGCGGCGAGGGCGATGAGGGGGAGTTCGTCGATGGTCCGCGGCACGAGATCGCCCTCGATGACGGCGCCGCGGAGGCGGGAGGAGCGCGCTGTGATGTCGGCCACGGGTTCGGGGCCATCCGCCCTAGACGGACGCTCCTCCTCCAGTTCGATGTCTGCATCCATCAGGCGGAGGGCGTCCAGGACGCCGGTGCGGGTGGGGTTGACGCCCACCCCTTCCAGGCGCAGGTGGGCGTCAGGGTGGCAGGCGGCGAGGACGAGCCAGGGGGCGGCCGCCGAGATGTCGTTGGGGACGCGCAGGGGCAGAGGCCGCAGGTCGCGGGCCAGAGGCTTGACGCTGACCAGCCCATCGCCGAAGCGGATGTCGGCTCCCATCGCCTGGAGCATGCGCTCGCTGTGATCGCGGCTGCAGTCCGGCTCCTCCAGAACGGTCTCGCCGTCGGCGTACAGGGCGGCGAGGACGAGAGCGGACTTGACCTGAGCGGAGGCGACGGGTAGCCGGTAGTGGATGCCCTTGAGGGGCATGCCGCGAACGGCCAGTGGGGGCCTGGTGTCCCCCTCGCGGCCGGA
>DAOUMF010000058.1:0-3275 GCA_034411955.1 Dehalococcoidia bacterium | reverse complement strand
ACGACCCCGGACTTCGTGCCCGCCATGAAGCGGGCGGCCGCCATCGTTACCGACAAGGGCGGCCGCACCGCCCACGCCGCCATCGTCTCTCGGGAACTGGGCATCCCCTGCGTGGTGGGGACCGGAGAGGCCCCCAAGACCCTGAGCGCGGGCCAGACAATCACCGTGGACGGCTCCAGCGGCTCCGTCTATGAGGGCCGCGCCGAGACCCGCCTGGCCTGGGCCGAGGAGCAGAAGAGGAAGCGCGCGGCGGCCGCCGACATCGACACCCGCACCAGAGTGTACGTTAACCTGGCGGAGCCGGAGCTGGCGGAGCGGGTAGCCAAGCAGCATGTGGACGGCGTAGGCCTTCTGCGTGCGGAGTTCATCGTCGCCCAGATCGGGGAGCACCCCAGCCTGGTCATCGAGGAGGGACGCCAGGAAGAGTTCATCGAGAAGCTGGCAGACGGTCTCCGCTCCTTCGCCAAGGCGTTCCACCCGCGGCCGGTGGTCTACCGCACGACGGACTTCAAGACGAACGAGTACAGCAACCTCAAGGGCGGCGCGAAGTACGAGCCCGACGAAGAGAACCCGATGATCGGGTACCGGGGCGCCTCCCGCTACGCGCGCGACGAGGAGGCGTTCCAGCTCGAGATAGATGCGATCAAGAGGGTTCGCAAGGACTACCCCAACCTGTGGGTGATGATCCCCTTCGTGCGCACGCCCGAGGAGCTGGCCGAGGTGAAGGTTATCCTGGACCGGGAAGGCTTGCGGCGGTCGGAGGAGTTCAAGCTGTGGATGATGGCGGAGGTGCCCTCCAACGTCTTCATCCTGGACCGGTTCATCGACGTAGGCATCGACGGCATCAGCATCGGCTCCAACGACCTCACGCAGTTGACGCTGGGGATCGACCGCGACAACGCCAAGTTCCAAGTCCAGTTCGACGAGCGGAACGAGGCGGTGATGCTCGCCCTGGAGCAACTGGTGCGGACGGCCAAGAAGCGGGGGATCACCAGCTCCATCTGCGGCCAGGCGCCGAGCGACTACCCGGAGATAACCCAGAAGCTGGTGGAATGGGGCATTACGTCCGTGTCCGTCAACCCGGACGTCATCGAGAAGACGAGGGAGATCATCGCGAAGGCGGAGGGGGTGCTGGAGGCGGAGCCGGAGCCGGCACCCCTTGCCGGCGGCAGCGCGTAGGCGCCAGAGGAACCGAGACCAGGGGCGGCCCCGCCAATGGCGGGGCCGCTTTCGAATCGTTGTGCAGGCCGTCGACTATGAGGCAGCGGCCCTGGCGTCCATGATCTCGGCCAGGGCGCGCGCGTCCACGCCCGCCTCGTCGGAAGGCCACATCACCATGACCATGAGCATCCGCTCACCCCGGACGAAAACGTACATGTCCCAGGCGATGCCGCCAGGCATAGACCCATCGTCGGGCAGGCCGAAAGCCTCGAACATGCCGCTGAAGTCCATGACCATGTGCATGCCCATGCCGGCGTCGCCCAGGCCTGAGGCGTCCAGGACCGTGAGGTCGGTGAGGGTGATTCCAAACTCTTCCATGAACGCGGCGGCTTCGTCCAGCTGCGCCTGAGTCATCTCCTCCATGCCGTCGAAGTCCCCCAGCTCACCGGTGACATCGGAACCGGCCATCACGGCTGACATCACCATGCTTCCGAAGTCGCCGCTGTACAGATCGCCGCGGGCGAACATGCTGGCGACCATGTCCGCCGTCCCGGCCTCGGTGGGGATGGAGAACGACATGTCGCCGAAGGACTGGAAGTCGGACGGGAGGTCACCCTCTCGCACCAGGATCGCCTTCAGCGAGTCGTCTGCCTGATCCGAAGGGACAGCCGGGGCACCGCCGGGACCGGTGATCTCGATATCAGGGACGGAGCCGGAGCTGCCAAGGGCGCCCATCAGGGTGAACGGGTCGAACGTGTCGAGGACGTTCGCGACCGCGGCTTCGCTCCCTTCGTCGGTGGGCTCGCCGACATCGCTGGCCGGGGTCGGAGTCGGGGTTGCGGTCGGAGGCACCGCTGTGGCGGTAGGGGTCACCGAGTCCACGACCGCTGCGCTCTCCGTGGAGGCCTCGTCGCCGCCGCTGAACAGGTCCTGGACGGCGCCGGCGCCGCCGAAGAAGAACAGGCCAACAACCAGCACGATCACTCCGACGACAGCGAAGACAGCCAGGTTGAATTGCGTGGCCGTCAGGCCGAGATACCTCTCCTCGCGCGGACCGTTCTGCTTGTCGCCCGAGGGGCCGTACGGGCCGCCTCCTCGAGGATCGTTCCACATGCCCATCTTCTGCCCCTTTCCAGATGACGCTTCGCCAGCGGAGTTGGCACGCAAACCTCCGCTCATGAAGTAAAGAACCACGTTAACCGGTGGTTGTTACATTCGAAGGGAGGCGGGGACCGGTCAGCGGCTGGACCATCAGCCACCGGCTGCCGGCGGGGGGATGCTCCCCCTGGACGCCGGGGCCGTTCGCCCGCTAGCATGGCGACTGCGCGCCTGACAAGGTATCGGAGCGGAGGGGCACACCGGTGCATAACCCCGGCGGCTTGATCGGGAAGCTGGGGCGGGCTGCCCAGGGCCCGCAACACAAGTGGTGGGCCTTCGCTGCCGTCTCCATCGGCGTGTTCATGTCGACCCTGGACATCAGCATCGTCAATATCTCCCTGCCCCGCATCATGGGCGACCTGCACGCAAACCTTGGCGCCATCCAGTGGGTCGTCCTGGCCTACCTGCTGACGATCAGCTCCCTCCTCCTGACCTTTGGGCGCCTCGCGGATCTCATGGGGCGCAAGAGGGTCTACATCGCGGGCTTCGCGGTATTCACGGCGGGCAACCTGCTGGCCGGCTTCTCTCACAACGTCACCGAGCTGATCGTGGCGCGGGCCCTAACCGGCGTCGGTGGCGCCATGATCCAGGCCAACGGCGCCGCGATCACGGCGGCCGTGTTCCCACCGGAAGAGCGTGGCAAGGCACTTGGGCTGAACGGGACGATCGTGGCCGCCGGGCTGGTGACCGGCCCGACCATCGGCGGCGTGCTGACCGATATGCTGGGTTGGCGCTCCGTCTTCTTCGCCGCCATCCCCGTGGGACTGACGGCGATTCCATTCGCGTCTCTGGTCTTGAGGGAAGAGCGCATCTCCACGCCACGCACGACGGGGCGGGAACCATTCGACTGGCTGGGCGCGGCTCTTTGGGCGGCCTTCCTGTTCACGCTACTCTTCGCGCTGAACCGCGGTCCCGACATGGGCTGGAGTTCACCAACTCTCCTTGCCTTGTTCTCC
>DAOUMF010000057.1:0-6962 GCA_034411955.1 Dehalococcoidia bacterium | reverse complement strand
CGTGGCGGAAGGAGGACGTCGTCTCGTCGGCGAAGCGACAGCCCACCGCCAGCAGCACGTCGGCGCTGCGGGCCAGGTAGTTGCCGCAGGTGGTCCCCTTGGAGCCCGCGTGCCAGCCGTAGAGCGGATGGTCCTCGGGAAAGGCGCTCTTGCCCGCGAAGGTGGTGATCACCGCCGCCCCCAGGTGCTCCGCGAGGTCACGCAGGGGCCCCGACGCCTCGGCGGCCAGGACGCCGCCGCCGGCGAGGATGAGCGGTCGCTCCGCCGCCAGCAGCAGCTCGGCGGCCCTGCGGACGTCCTGGGGATCGGCGGCCGTCCGCCCCAGAGGCTCGCCGTCCTCCGGCAGCGCCAGCTCCACCTCGGCGGCCTGAGCCTGGACGTCCATGGGCAGGGAGATGGCCACCGGCCCTCGCCGCCCACCCAGCATATCGCGGAACGCGCGGTTCATCACCCCGGGGAGTTGCTCGACTCGGTTGACCTGCCAGTAGCGCTTGGTCACCGGCTCGAAGATGCGAGCCAGATTCGCCCAGTGGCGTCGCTCCACCTCCTGGAGGACGCCTCGACCGAACATGTGGGTGTGGACGTCGCCGCAGAGGACAAGCGCGGCCGTGGAGTCGACGTAGGCGGTGGCGAGGCCAACCACGGTGTTCGCCGCGCCGGGCCCGATGGAGGTGAAGACGGCCAGCGGCTTGCCGCTCACCCGAAAGAAACCGTCGGCCAGGTGGACGGCGCTCTGCTCATGCCGAACCTGGATGACACCGATCTGCCCCTGGCGCGATTGGAAGGCGTCCAGGAGGGCCAGACAGCCGTGGCCGGGGATACCCGCCAGATAGGGAACGCCCCGGCGAACCAGTTGCTCGGCGATGATCTCCCCGCCGGTCAGAAGCATGGGCTACTCCAGTCACGCGGTGGCAATCAACCTCGCCGACCCGCGCGTTTGCGAACTCGCTTGCCGGATGTGCTCAGAATAGTGCGCGCGTGGTCGTGTCGCAAGATTGGGGAGGAGGCCGCCAAGCCTAGCGGGTGTCGCCCACGCACTCCTTGCGCTGCTCGGCGACCAGTTCCACCCGCTCGACGCCCTTGGCCCAGTGGCAGGCGTACTTGCCGGGAATACACAGCCGCACGGGATGCTCCGGCTTGTCCACATGCTCTTCATCCACCGTATGGACAAGGAACGCCTCCCTCTGGATCAGATCGATCAGGGGAACGGCCTCCTCGTGGCCGTCGGCACAGGAGAAGATGGCCAGCCGGGCCGTATCGCGCACCCGTGCCAGGGCGAACAGGTGGGCCACCGTCACACCCTTCACCACGGCGTCTTCGCGGGTACCGCCCACGCAGCTCATCGGCACCGTCCGCTCCACCGCCGGAAGCTCCAGCAGTTCCTCGTAGCGCAGGACCACAGGGCGATCCGCCTCGCCTTCGATCGTCAGGGTGAACGACTGCATGTCCGGTCTAGCCACTCCCCAGACAGTGTGCCCACTGCGCCCGAAGGTGTCAACTTATCCCGGCTTTCGGTGGTGGGTCGATATTGACGCAGGTGGAGAACAAGTGCCTCAGGCCAGTATTTGATCTCTCACGAAGTTGACAAACAGGATGGTCTCAGCGAGGGTCGCGGCATCATCGACCTGCTGCTCTCCACACGCCTCCCGCCAGGCCAGCGCGCTCTGAATCAGGCCCGACCACTGCGGCAGCTCCTCCTGCGCCCATAGCGCGGCCTGCCTCTTGGACGCCCGTTCGCCCGTCCTGTGCAAGCGCAGCGCCCTGCACATCGTCAAGATCGCGTACGCCTCCTGCTTCCGATCCGGCAACTCAGCCATGCGATCACTCAACTCTACAACGTATCCCCGGACGCACACCGCAAACTCCTCTCGGGTGATCGGGGCGATGAGCGCCTCCGCTGGGGGGCCGAACAGTGCCACGCCCTCCTCGCGCACGGCGTACCAGTTCATTAGCCATTCCCTTCCCGCCTCCGTCATGTGGAACGGCTCGCCCGCGCTGATGATCGCTATCGGACTCCGCTGGGTTCGGAACGTCCTCAGCGCCGCCACCGACAGGTATTGGACATCGATGCGGTCATCCCACATTGGGTTGTCTTGCGCGAAGCCCAGGTGCATGGCGCGCAGGGCGTCGAACTCCGTGTTGTTGATGTCGGATGAGGTGGCCGCCAGCAGATCGATGTCACTGCTCTCAGAATCGAAATCGCCCGTCGTCAGCGACCCGTACAGGTACAAACCGACGAGTTTCTCTTGAAGAATGTGTCGCATACGGGAGAGCAAGCTCTCCACCAGCCTGTTGATGTCCGTAGGTAGTGTCTCTTGCATGGCCCAGACTACGTCCACATTCGCGAGGCGCATGGACACTTGACAATACTACCGACGCTAGTTCCGCCCTCCCACCTTCCCGTAGTAGGTGGCCACGTTGGCCACCGCCCTCGCCGCCCGCTCCAGCGTAGGATACGAGGGGACTTTCATTCTGAGGTATCGGTCCCTTATCTCCCGCCGCCCCTCCTCGACCTCGCCTATCCCCACCTCCTCGCCCCCCACCGGGAGGACGATCACGATCGGCTTTCCAAATCGGTCTCTCACCTTCGCTGGAATCTCGACCAGACCGTCGAGGAAGCGCTTCCGTCCGCCGGGCGGAGGCCCGAACGTCCCCCTGAGGACGTGGAACATCGCCTGCGTGGCGATGATCGTATCGACGCAATCGACGGAGGCGACGCTGTCCAGAACGCGCTCGAAAGCCTGGGGCGGCACCAGCGGTACCCCGATATCCACCGGGTTCCTGACGCTGGTGCCGGCGACGGGGAGGATCTCCCACAGCTTACGCTGAACACCGTCATCAAACGGGGGAACGTCCAGGCCGACTCGATCGCAGATGTCGGCAGCGGCTACGCTGATGCCGCCCCCTCCGCCGATCACCCCCACCCGCCGTCCCGTGGAGGCAGGCATATGGAGAAACGCGAGGACAGTATCGGCCAGTTCCTCCAGGTCGCGGACCGGGACGGCGGCGGTCTGCTTGAAGAGGGCGCCCCAGACTCCCTCCTCCCCCGCCAGAGACGCGGTGTGAGAGTGTACCGCCCTCCCTCCTGCCCCAGTGAGGCCTGCTTTCCAGACGATGACCGGCTTCCGCGGAGCCAGGTCCCGGACAATCCGCGCGAACCGCCTTCCCTCACGAGGGCCTTCCAGATACATGGTTACGATCTCCGTCTCACCATCCTGCGCCATGTACTCAAGGAGATCCGACTCGTTTAGGTCGCAGCCGTTGCCGTAGCTTATGACCTTGCTGAACCGGATTCCCCTCCCCTTGGCCTCCCGCGCCATCTCTACGGCATGACCGCCGCTCTGGGAGATGAACGCTACAGGGCCGCTCTCCCTAGGGAAGTCGCCGCCGGGGAGAAGGGTAAGCCCACCGCCGGGACAGTAGATGCCAAAGCAGTTAGGGCCGACGATCCGGATGCCGCGTCGTGCAATCAGCGTGAGCTCGCGCTCGAGAGCTGCCCCCCGCTCGTTCCCGGTCTCCGCGAACCCTGAGGTGAAGACCTCGGCGCCCTTAACGCCTCTGGCGAGGCAGTCCTCCAGCACCGCCGGGACGTGGGCCGCCGGAACCATGATGGCGGCCAGGTCGACAGGTCCAGGGACCTCCCGGACGTTCGGGTACGCCTTCAGTCCCAGGATCTCCGTCGCATCTGGATGGACGGGGTAGATGTTGCCCTTGAAGTCGAAGTCCAGGAGGGCCTTCAAGAAGCGGCTGCCGAACTTCGTCTCGTCCTTCGATACGCCCACCACCGCCAGCGACTGGGGATGGAAGATGGGGCGCAGTTCGCTCAACTTGTCCATGCTGGCTCTGGCTTGGTGCAAGGCACAGTATACCCCGTGGCACCGCACGACACGGCCGGGTCGGACCGCCATGCGCGTCGCTATCGCATGCATGTCGATGGTGTCAAGAGCAGGCAGCAGCTGTTCGAGGTGGTATGGTAGACGGCAGGCGAGGCCGCACGCGACTGGGAAGCACCGCGAAGGGAGCGCGAACATGAAGGAGTTCAAGGACAAGGTAGCGGTCGTGACCGGAGGGGCCAGCGGCATCGGGCGAGCGATGGCAGAGCGGTTTGCGGCAGAGGGGATGAAGCTCGTCCTGGCCGACATCGAGAAAGGAGCGTTAGCCACGGCCCAGAAGGAGATGGAGGCGCAGGGCGCGACGATCATGGCGGTCCCCACCGACGTTTCCCAAGCCTCGGACGTGGAAGCGCTGGCGAAGAAGGCCGTCGATACGTTCGGCGCCGTTCACGTTCTCTGCAACAACGCGGGCGTCGGCCCGCCCGGCGGCCCGTTGTGGGAGCGCAGCGTGGCCGACTGGCAATGGGTGTTGGGCGTCAACCTGTGGGGGGTGATCCACGGCGTCAGGGTGTTCGTTCCCATCATGCGCGCGCAGGACACCGAAGGCCACATCGTCAACACGGCCTCGTTGGCCGGGCTGGTCTCGGTCCCGTGGATGGGAATCTACAACGTGACCAAGCACGCCATCGTGACGCTATCTGAAACGCTGCACCACGAGCTCACGCTCACCGGCGCCAAGGTGAAAGTCTCGGTGCTCTGCCCGGCATGGGTCAATACGCGACTCGCGGATGCAGACCGGAACCGCCCCGCCGAACTCCTGAACCCCGCCGAGGAGACGAGCCCCCAGGCCGAGATGGTCGAGCGCGCCATCCGCGAGTTCCTGGCAACGGGACTCGCCCCCCAGCAGGTCGCCGACGCCGTCTTCGACGCCATGAGGGACGAGAAGTTCTACATCCTGACCCATCCCGAGGGGAACGAAGCGATAGCAGCCCGCATGCAGGACATCCTAGAGGGGCGCAGCCCAACCCACCAGCCGGTCTTCTGATCGCGCTGAGGGTAGGGCCCCGTCGTGCCCTGAGCTACATCGGCCGGTGCGCCCCGGCGATGGGCGCCGGCCGCGCCTATCCCCCGGCCTCCTCGTCCAGAAGCTGCACCATGCGGCGGCTGAACAGCAAGGCGCGCTCGACCGATCGCAGGTCGATGTTCTCCGGCGTATCGGTTGGCCAGTGGTAGTTCGGAGGGCGGACGGCCTCGCCGGCGGAGGCGATAGTGATCGCCGGAAGGCCGCGGCGGGTGGGGATGAGGGCGTCGGTGCCCAGACGGCTCAGGGCACTCCCCACGCCCTCGAACTCCGGCTCCCCCGCCACGCGCGCGGCGAGGCCGACCGCTTCCGGGTGGTAGGGGTAGAACTTCACGAATCCTTCGCCCGTCCGGTACTCCGCCTCTCCGCAGCCGAGTATCTCGAAGTTCAGGAAGAAGGGCCGGCGCCCGGCCAGCTCCTCGTGGTGTCGATCCATAAAGGCCATCATGCCCCCCATGATGCCCTCCTCACACCCCGGCGAGAGGAACCACACCTCCAGGTTCACCGGCCTCTCGCGAGAGAGATCATGGACCAGCCCGAGGACCGCTGATACCCCTGACGCGTTGTCGTCGGCGCCGGGGCTGACAGGACTACGACCGATATCTGCGATGAGCGCTGCCGTCAGTACGTTAAGGACGACACCCAGGCGCAGAGCCGGCCGGGCCAGGAAGTCCGCCAGTCCCAGGGATCGCAACGAGGCGCCTGCCGCCACCAGCAGAACCGCCGCGAAGGGCAGCTTGAGGATGGCGGGCATCTGGCCCCCTCCGCCAGAGGCCCCCGCCAGCAGGCGCGGGATGGCGGGGTGAAACACCAGGCCCGAGTGCGCGGCGTCGTGGTGGGCTGAGATGACCAGCACTCGCTGCGCTGAGGGGTTAGGCAGCCGCGCCAGCACATTGTAGGACTGGCGCGCTGGGAACCGGCTCCGCAACCAGTGAAAGCCGCAGTTGAGGTCGCCCCAGAAAGAGGCGCTCAGGAATGCGCTTGCCGCTGCGGCCGGCCAGGCCAGTCGCCGCGAGAGAAGCGCCGCCACAGCGGACGCCGCAGCGAGACCGGCGTGGGAGCCCCACACGTTCCAGTAGTCCGGATAGAAGTGAAACTCCTCCAGCTCCGGCTCCAGGCCCATCTCCCGGAGACGGGAGGCCACCCACTGGGCGGCTTGGCGCTCGCCCTCGGAAGCGGAGGGCCGGTGGAACTGGCAGAGGCCAGCGATATCTGCGCCCAACCGCGTCTGAAGTTCAGTGTCAGGGGAAGAGTGCACGCGACACCCCCTCCGGAAAAAACAGGTGCCTGGCGTCCATCACAAACTGCCGCTAGCCTCTGTCACTACCGCTGACGTCGAATACCCCCCGGCGTCCCCTGTGTGCTCCCGGCCATGCCGCTCGTGTCGACTTCGTCATTGCCGAGGCAGTAGCCGCCGCCGTAGTGGGTGAGTATGTACCGCGGGTGCCGGGGGTCGGTCTCGATCTTGCGGCGAAGGCGATGGACGTAGCTCTTCAGATATTGGGGCTCATCGCGATGCTCATCGCCCCAGACGCGGGTCAGCAGCGTGCCGTGGCTGACCACGTGGCCGGCGTTGCGGGCCAGCTCCTCCAGGATGCGGTACTCCTTGGCGGTGAGGTCCAGGTTCCTGTTCCGCAGCCTGACCTGGCGCTGGGTGAAGTCGAACGTCAGATCACCCCACTGGAGCAGCCCTGGCTGCTGGGAGCCGAGGATCGTCCGTGTGCGCCGCAGGAGGGCATCGATGCGGGCCATGAGGGTTCGGTAGCTGAAGGGCTTGGTGATGTAGTCGTCGGCCCCCAGTTCGAAGCCCTGGAGAACGTCCTCCTCGCGGTCCTTGGCGGTCAGCAGGATGATGGGGACGTTTGCGCGGGCGCGAAGGCGGCGGCAGACCTCGAAGCCATCGATGTCGGGCAGCATCACGTCCAGGACCACCAGGTCCGGGTCTTCCGCCTCGGCCCTGGCCAGGGCCTCCATCCCGGTGTAGGCGGCGATGAGGGCGTAGCCAGGGCGGTAGACCTGAAAAGCAACAGTGAGTATCTTGATGAACT
>DAOUMF010000056.1:0-12507 GCA_034411955.1 Dehalococcoidia bacterium | reverse complement strand
GCTTGGGGTAGGCCACCGGCAGCTTCACGGACGGTGCCGGCGGCGGTGTGGGCGTGGGTGTGGGTGTGGGGGTGGGGGTCGGCGTTGGGGTCGGCGTCGGCGTGGGCGTCGCGGTAGGGGTGGGTGTTGGTGTAGGGGGAGCGGCGCTGCTGCCCGCGCAGGCAGCAGCCAGCAGGGCCAGCCCGCTCAGCAGGACAGCCACACGAAGGAGGTGAAGAGGGGTCATCAAATCTATGTTATCGCGGGCGCTTGGCGGCGGGCTAGGCCGCACGCTGGCGCGCGTCTGCCGACAGGCAGGGCTTGCCCGCCAGCCGGCGGGTATAATGGGTCGCGATTGGCACGCGAGGCAGTGATGACGAAGCTAACGTTCCACCTGTGCGAGACGACACTCGGCTGGATAGGCCTGGTGCTCTCCGCCGAGGGCCTGCGGGCGACGACGCTCCCCCGCTCCAGCCGCGACGATGCCCTGCGAGAGGTCGCCGAGATGGGGGCGCTGGAGCCGGCCAGCGAGGCCGAGGCCGGGGACCTGCCCCGCCGCCTGCGCGCCTTCGCCGAGGGCCGGCCCGTCGCCCTCACGCCCGACATCGACTGGGGGGACATCGCAGGGTTCCGACGGGCGGTGCTGGAGGAGACGATGCGCATCCCGGCGGGGGAGACGCGGAGCTACGGCTGGCTGGCGCAGAAGGTGGGTCGGCCGCGGGCGGCGCGCGCCGTGGGCCGGGTAATGGCCACCAACCCCTTGCCCATCGTCGTCCCCTGCCACCGGGTGGTGGGCAGCGACGGCTCCCTGCGCGGCTACGGCGGCGGCCTGGACGTCAAGGCCGCCCTCCTGCGCCTGGAGGGCGCGAGGAGGTAGGAGGAGGGTGCCGATGAGTCAGTACGAGTGAAAGCCGGTTAGCCTGATGGCGTCGTCGACGCCGGGGGGATCAACTTCAGCCTCCCATACGCTGGCGTAGCCGCGATCGCCATCGGGCAGAAACTCCTCAGCCATCTCGTCTCGATCAACGACAATCACCTCGCAGGGCTCCGTGGCCCGAATATCCGAAACGCAGCCATTGTAGATTTCGATGACGACTCGCACGGGAAGTCTTCGCGAATAGCTGCGCGATGCGCGCTGCGTCTTTACGTTCATTCCGCTCTCCTTATCCTCTTTGCGGCGCGGGCTTGGCTCAGGGCAAGGGTGGATGACTCCCAGATGTGAGACGCCGATGCCAGTCATACACCTCCGAGTATTCCAAGAACGTGCAGACGCTGGTGAGGCTGCTCGCGTGGAACGTAGGCCTATTTAGCTGTCGAATGAACGTCGCGCGCCGAGGTTCGTTCGACACCACTGTCAGGCGATCGATCCGCGGATTTGTCAGTCGCACATCATTCAGCCTGAGCAAGCCAGAGTAGATTGGGGTTGAGTATTCAACTTCGTAGACAGCTGCGAGGCTCGCCGAGCCGCGCCTCATCCACGTCACATCGATCTCTCGCAGAATAGGTTCCACAGCTTCGAATCCGGGCGGCAATTCGTCCACTAGCCGATAGCGCGACGTGAGCGACCAATCAAGGCGGGGTCTATCACCGATGGGGACCCAGACATCGAACTGCTTCGCTGCTCCGATGGCGCCGAGCAGCGTTTGAACCTGAGCGTGTGACAAAGCCGGGTAGGCGCGGGGCCCCTTCATCGCGGCATCAAGCTGCAACCATCCGAAATAGCCATCCACGTTGAATCGGCCCGCTCTAGCCACATATAGAACCGTCGCGTCTTCTCGCGGATAAATCTGAACCTTAAATTGTCCATCCGAAGCGGGCTGGGTCTCAGCGAAGACCTCTTCGAATTCGGCAAAGGGAACCAATAGGGGTTCAGGTTGGCCGTCCCAGAGGAAGGCGAGGAAGGCCAAGTGTCCTTCCAGTTGTCTCAGGTCTTCGCGCCTCAAGCCGAAGAAAGTCTGTGAGCGGGGGTGCAACTTCGAGTAGCGTATGTAGACGCGACAGGTCCCGTTGCCGAGGTCATATAGCGATTGCGTGTGAGGAAGCTTGGAAATGGGACCGAAACGTCTTCCCATGTCGGCCACAAAATCTGTTCTTACGTTGCCTGACACGGTGGCGGTGTTGCCTCCCCCTCTGACATTCGCGCTGATGCTAATATACACCCTCGTTCCGGTGTAGGGAGCATAGGTGAGCGGTTATCGAAACGCTAGCGCAGTGCGCAACCCGCTCGTGCGTCAGTCAGGACGCGAATAGCGCCTACGCCCCCACCCTCCCCCACGGCCCCACGATCTCCCCCAGGCGGTGCTCCAGCTCCGGGCAGTAGCGCGCCCGCGGCAGCTCCATATCCACCTGCTCCCCGTCCCGCTGCTGTATCGATAGGTGCACCGCGCCCTCGCCCTCGTACTCCCGCAGGGCGTTCACCAGCGAGCGCAGCCGCTCCTCGTCCCCCTCGTGGTCGTCCGTCTCCTCCAGGACGATGCGCAGCGCCTGCGGCCCGTTGTCCGCGACGTGGTTGGCGTTGCGCCCTGCTCCCTGTTCGTGGTTCCTTCTTCTGTTCCCGTTGCCGTTCCCTCGCGGCACCGCCAGCGCCGCAGGGTCGAACTCACCCTCCACGTAGGCCACCGCCTTCTGCACGCCGAGCTGGAGCCGCTCGTCGCGCGTGCGCACCCGCACGGTGGCCACCACCGGCGTCCCCACCTGCCACATCTCGCGAGTGCCCTCGTACGTGTCCGGCCAGATCGTGATCTCGCGGCTGGCGCCGGTCTCGTCCTCGATGGTGGCCGCCAGGAAGGGACGCCCGTCGCGGGTCGTGAGGCTGCGGGTGGCGATGACGGTGCCGCCGAGCACCACCTCCCGCCCCGCCACATCGGCCGACACCTCGGCCAGGCGGCAGCTCAGGTGGGGCTCCAGCGCCTTCGCCGCCCGCGCGAACGGGTGCTCCGAGACGTACACCCCCAGCAGTTCCTTCTCCCAGGCCAGGCGCTGCGCCTGCGGCGTCTCGGCATCGTCGAGATGGAGGCCGCCCAGCGACGGCTTCGCGTCCTCGCCCAGCAGGTCGAACAGCGACCCCTGGCCCGCCTCGCGCTGTCGCTGGCTGCGCTGGGCGGTGGCGATGGCGCGGTCCAGGCCTGTCAGGAGGGCGTTACGCGAGCAGAGGGCGTCGAAGGCGCCGGCCTTGGTCATGCTCTCCAGGGCCCGCTTGTTCAGGTGGCGGTGGTTGACCCGAGCGAAGAAGTCGTCCACGCTGTCGAAGGGGCCGCCTTCGTCGCGGGCCTCGATGATCCCTTGGACCATGCCCTCGCCGACGTTCTTGATGTTCGCCAGGCCGAAGCGGATGGCGCGGGCGCCGTGCCCGCCTCCGGCGGGGCCGTCGTCCTGGGCCTCGAGCCGGAAGTTGACGCCGCCGTGGTTCACGTCCGGCGGCAGGACCACGATGCCGCGACGGCGGCACTCCGCGTACGCCTCGGCCACCCTTTGGGCGGCGCCGGCCGGGTGGTTGCCGGCCATTCTTAGCACCGCCGTCATGTACTCCTCGGGGTAGTTCGCCTTCAGGTACGCCGTCTGGTAGGCGATGGTGGCGTAGGAGACGGCGTGCGCCTTGTTGAAGGCGTACCCCGCGAACGGCTCGATCAGGTCATATATCTGCTGCGCCTCTTGCGGGCTGTACCCCTTGGCCACCGCCCCGTCCAGAAAGTGCTGCTCCTCCCCCGACATCATCTCCCGCTTCTTCTTCCCCATCGCCTTGCGCATGATGTCCGCCTGGCCCAGGGTGTAGCCGGCGAACTTCTGGGCGATGTGCAGCACCTGATCCTGGTAGACGATGACCCCGTACGTCTCGTCCAAGATCTCGGCCAGGTCCGGGTGAGGGTAGGCGATCGGGTCCAGCCCGTGCTTGCCGTGGATGTAGGTGGGGATATGCTGCATCGGCCCGGGACGGTAGAGGGCGACGAGCGCCGCCAGGTCCTTGATGGAGGTGGGCCGCAGCTCCTGGACGGCCCGCCGCATCCCGCCCGACTCCAACTGGAACACGCCAAAGGTGTCGCCGGCGGACAGCATCTCGTACGTCCTGGGGTCGCCGTCCGGCAGTTTCGAGAGGTGGATCTCCTCGCCGCAGGTCTCGCGGATCACCTCCACGGCGAGGCCGAGGATGGTGAGGTTGGTCAGGCCCAGGAAGTCCATCTTCAGCAGCCCCAGGTCGGCCACGTCGTTCATGGCGTACTGGGTTGTGGGTAGGGCGGCTTCGTCCCCCGATGATGGCCGCTGCAAGGGGAGGAAGCTCAGCAGCGGCTCGGGGGCGATGACCACGCCGGCAGCGTGGGTGCTGGCGTGGCGGGCTACCCCTTCCAGGGCGCGGGCGGTGTCGATGAGCTCGCCGATCTTGGCGTCGTCCTCGTATATCTGGCGCAGTTCGGGGCCCTCCTCGAGCGCCTTCTCGATGGTCATCACGCCGAACGAGGGCGGCATGGTGGGCACCAGCCGTACCACGCGGTCCACGTCGGCGTAGGTCATGCCCAGGGCGCGGCCGACGTCGCGCAGGGAGGCCCTGGCGCCGAGGGTGCCGAAGGTGATGATCTGGGCCACGCGGTCGCGGCCGTACTTCTCGGCGGCGTAGCGGATCATCTCGTCTCGCCGGTCTTCGGCGAAGTCGATGTCCACGTCCGGCATCTCCCGTCGCTCCACGTTGAGGAAGCGCTCGAACACTAGCCGGTGCTCCAGGGGATCGATCTCCGTCACGCCCAGGCAGTAGAGGATGATGGAGGCCGCCGCCGAGCCACGGATGGCCATGCGGATGCCCCTGTCGTGGGCGTACTGGGCGAAGTCGTTGACCACCAGGATGTAGTCGGCGAAACCGGTCTGGCGGACGACCTCCAGCTCGTACTCCAGGCGGTTGCGGGGGTCCTCGGCGGCCGAACGGGCCTGCCCTGAGCCTGTCGAAGGGGCCTGCCCTGATCCGTCTGAGGCGGGCGAAGGATAGAGGCGTGCCAGCCCCTGCCGGCAGAGGTCGGCCAGGTGCTCCTCGGCGGTGGTGCCGGGGGGCACCTCCGCCTTGGGCAGGTGCAGATGCTCTCCGCCCATGGCGGACAGCGAGAGGTCGCACATCTCGGCGATGCGCCAGGTGTTGTCGCAGGCCTCGGGGAGCTCCGGGAACAGCGCCCGCATCTCCTCCTCGGGCTTGAGGTAGTAGCAGGCGGGCTCCCCGGCCATGCGCAGGCGCTTGTCGTCCAGCACCGATGAGTTGGTGCCGATGCAGAGGAGGATGTCCTGGAAGGGGGCGTCTTCCTGGCGCACGTAGTGCACGTCGTTGGTGGCCACCAGGGGCAGGCCGGTCTCCCGCGCCAACTCCACCAGCTTGCGGTTCAGCTCCTTCCCCTCCTCGATGCCGTGCTCCTGCACCTCGATGAAGAAGTCGCCGAACACCTCCTGGTACCAGCGGGCTGCCTTCACGGCGTCCTCGAAGCGCCCCTCCGTGAGCAGGCGGGCGATCTCGCTGGACGTACAGCCGGAGAGAGCGATGATCCCTTCGTGGTGCTCCTCCAGCACCTCCTTGTCCATGCGGGGGCGGTAGTAGTAGCCCTCGAGGTGGGCCTTGGTGACGGCGGCCAGCAGGTTGCGGTAGCCTGCCTCGTTCCTGGCCAGGAGCGTCAGGTGGAACGGCTGCTTATCGTTGGGCTCGCGCGAGCGGCGGGAGCCGCGGGCGACGTACGCCTCCACGCCGATGATGGGCTTGATGCCGCGGGCATTCGCCTCCTTGTAGAACTGCACGGCGCCGTAGAGGACGCCGTGGTCCGTCAGGCCGACGGCCTCCTGGCCCAGCTCGCTGGCGCGGTCCATGAGCATGGGGATGCGCGACAGACCATCCAGGAGAGAGTATTCGGTGTGAAGGTGTAAGTGCGTAAACATTTTTGGCCAGGGGTGGACGGCCCCATTATAGCGATGGAGGGCGTTGAGGGGACGGAGCTTATGTTAATTCACCAGGGAATTTTTGGGGACGCTCTCGGAAAAAGACTGCGGCGGGCCGAGGGGGGCATCGGCCCGCCGCCTTGCCTGCCAGTTTGGCAGGCGGCCCAAAGGGGTGGGGGTGCGGATATCTAGTTGAAGGGGGAGATGACCTCCTCCGTGTCGATACACATACCGACCAGTCAGTTTGTAACACATAGCGCGCGGATTGTCAACCCCATTTACCCCACTATCCGTGGGCTTAAGCGCGACGATTGAGAGGAAAGACGCTTAGCCGCCCGCGGTGGTGGCCGTCGCTATACTAGGCCCTCTTGTGGCACCGATCCCGCCCAGAGGCCCCCGTCTACGGACAGGGGCACGCCCGTGATGAAGGACGCCTCCTCCGAAGCCAAGAAGAGGATGGCCGCCGCCACCTCCTCCGGCCGGCCGATGCGACCCATGGGGTGTGCTTCGCCGATCGTGGCCGCCAGCTCCGTCTTGTCCACGCCCGTCATGTTCACCGCCTGGTCGAACATCCCCGTGTCGATGATCCCGGGGCAGACGCAGTTCACCCGCACATTCAGTCTCGCCAGCTCCATGGCCAGCGCCTTGGTGAGCTGCACGACGCCGCCCTTGGAGGCGCAGTAGGTTGTCCAGTTGGCGGCGCCGCGCAGGCCGGCGATCGATGCTGTGTTTACGATCACCCCCTTGCCCTGGCTGACCATCTGGGGGATGGCGTACTTGCAGCCCAGATACACGCCCTTCAGATTGATGTTTATCAGTCGGTCCCACTCTTCCTCCGGCACCTGGGTCAAAGGCAGGATGAAGTAGATGCCCGCGTTGTTCACCAGCACGTCCAGCCGTCCCCAGCGCGCGACCGTCTCCCGCACCATCCGCTCCACGTCGGCAGCCTGCGATACGTCAGCCTGCGTGGAAGCGGCCTCGCCGCCGCCGTCCGCGATCTGCTTCGCCACTCGCTCCGCGCCCGCCGCGTCCAGGTCGGCGCACATCACCTTCGCCCCTTCCTGACCGAACAGCGTCGCCGTCGCCTGCCCGATGCCGGACGCGGCCCCCGTGACCAGCGCTACCTTGTCCTTCAGTCGCATGTCTCCTCCTATCGTTGCGACGCCTCACTCCTGAAGGCCAGCCTCTATCTTCTCTGCCAGTATGCGCGCCAGTTGCAGCGCCTCTTCCTGCCTGTCATCGTCGGTCCGGCCCAGCATCAACGTGATCCCGGCAAAGACTCGGTCCACCCGCAGCCGCACAAACGTATACACCTCAGGCGTCCTGTTCACCTGGCCACCCGCTTCATCCCCGATGTCTCCGGCGTCAAACTCCGTTATCTCCACCCCCGGGCCCACTTCCAGATCCAACCTCGTCTGCTCCGCGAATCTACTGCTGGCATCTTCCGCGGTATCATACAACGAGAGCGCCGTACTGACCGCGTTCCCGGTGGTAACCTCAGTGTAGTCCGCAGCCCAACCGGACGGCCACTGCGGAACGCCATACACTGACCATTCCCCGCCGCCCGGGAAGACCTCGCCGACTTCCTCCGCGCTCAGCGCCATCGATTCCAGGAGCTTCTCATCGGCTGTCGCTGCTGTCGGCACCGGCGATTCCTTCTTCGGAATTACCCCCGTAGGTGGTTCGGCCCCGTCATCGCTGCAGGCGACGGCCAGCGATGGCGCAGCGAGCAACAGAAGCACCCATGGCCATCGTTCGAGCCTCACCGGGCACCTCCCTTCTGCTCTGGCGAGCCCCGTTCAGCCCAAAAACCACGACGCCGCCCAGCTCTCTCCATCTGGGGCCAAGGGCTATCCTAACGCCGGCGCTGGCACCGAGGACAGGAACTCCACGATCGCCTGCGCTGACTCCGCCGGCTTCTCCCAGAAGAAGCAGTGGCCCACGTCAGGGACGATCTGCACCTGAGAGCCGCTTATGCGCTCCCGCAATACCTCGGCGTTGTCCGCCGGCACGAGAACATCTCGGTTTCCATGGATAATGAGCGTGGGCGCCTGGACTTGAGGCAGGCGCTCGTAGGTGTCGAACGACTGAATGGCAACGAACTGCCGTGCGAACGTGGCCCAGGGCGTCGCCATGCTCATCTCCATGATGTGGTCCAGGAACTCCCCGTTCGTCTCCACGAACTCCGGCGTCACCGCCACCAGCCAGAACTGGCGGATGCGCTCTTCCATCGGCAGCGCTGCCGCCTGCCCCAGCTTGGCCACTGTCTCCGGGCGTGGTGGAACGCTGTGCGCGGGGCCGCAGTTCGTGCATCCCAGCACCAGCCCTTGCACTCGCTCTGGGTGGTTCAGCACCAGCTCCTGGGCGATCATCCCACCCATCGATATGCCCAGCACGTGCGACTGCTGGATGCCCAGCTCCTGTAGCAGCCCGGCCGCGTCCTCCGCCATCAGTCGAACCGTGAGCTCGACGCCCGGCTTATCGGTGAGTCCCGTGCCGCGGTTTGAGAAGCGGATGATCTGGAAGTGCGGCCGCAGCCGCTCCAAGAATGGCTCGCCCCATGAGCTCGCCTGGCCGCCGAAGCCCATAATCATGAACAGGGGCGGCCCGTTCCCCTCCACGTGGTACTCGATGCTGATGTCGCCGACTTTGGCGATAGGCATGGCGCGACTCGCCTTCGTTCCTCTAGACGGCGGGCGCGGGCTCGGGTCCCGTGTCCAGTGCGAACGGCGGGTACTGGTCGACCAGCGAGGCGTGGTAGCCGAGCAGGCGCGCCTCCCAGCGGAGGACGCCGCGCTGGAAGTCGTACAGGCCGTCGGGGTAGTTCTCCTGGATCAGCACCATGACGGCGGCGATGAGCAAGATGACCCCTGAAACAATCCCCAGAAGCCCCAGGACTAACAGGCTGGGGATGCTGTAGATGAGGCGCAGCAGGGCGGAGCCCACTGTGGGGCTGCCGCTCGTGCTCACCTCAAAACGGATGATCTCCTCCGGTTTCTCCGTGGGGAAGCGGTCGGTGAGGATGAGCAGATAAGCGAAGATGGCCACGACCCAGCGCAGCCACTCCGTCATCCGCGGCCCGTCCTCTTCGAGGTACTTCTCGGGGCCCTTCTGCGATATGAATATGGCGGCGAGGACTGGGAAGCCCAGGTACAAGACCCAGCCGGCTATACTGGCCAGAACCCACAGGATAATCGCGACGAGGATGCGGAGAAAGAGTTGGGGGCGCTCGAACTTCGCAGGTCGGGATACATCGAACGTCACGGGGTACGCGGTTGCCATTGATGACCTCCTTCTCCCGTAGGCGGACACGGTGCGCTACCCGCGATGGTACGCGCGGCCAAGCGAGTTGTCCAGAGCGGGCTGCACCTATGAAGGGGAGGGTGCGCCCGCCTGCCGGCGGACAGGCCTTCGTGCGAGGGGCTGGGCCGATATCCCGATGCCTTGTCCGCCTGCCTGTGATAATCTGTGGCCGGTATCATGAGCGTTGCCGCGGCCGACCTGAAGTTCGGCATCAACCTTTACCCCCACCAGTGGCGGGAGGTCCCCCGCGTCGAGGAGTTGGGCTACGACTCCGCCTGGACGTCGGAGCACATCTTCTTCTACTTCCCCACCTTCGACGCCCTCACCGCGCTGGCCGCTGCGGCCGCCCTCACCAGCCGTATCCGGCTGGGCACAGCCGTCCTCCTCCTCCCCCTGCGGCCGGCCGCCCTGGCCGCCAAGGAGATCACCTCCGTGGACGTCATCTCCGGCGGCCGCCTCACCCTGGGCATAGGCGTCGGCGGCGAGTACCCGAAGGAGTTCCAGGCCGTGGGGGTCCCCGTCAACCAGCGCGGCGCCCGCGCCAACGAGGCGATCCGGGTCCTGCGGAAGCTCTGGACCGAGGACAACGTCACCTTCGACGGGCGCTTCACCAAGCTCGAGGGCGTGACGCTCCAGCCCAAGCCCCTCCAGTCCGGCGGCCCGCCCCTCTGGATCGCCGGACGCTCCCAGGCCGCCGTCCGACGCGCTGGCCTCCTGGGCGACGGCTACCTCCCCTACCTCTTCTCGCCCGATCGCTACCGCGAGAGCCTCACCCAGGTGCGGCAGACGGCTGAGGAGGCCGGACGCGATCCTGACGCCATCGAGCCTGGCCTCTACCAGTTCATCTGCCTGGCCGATAGCTACGAGGAGGCGAAGCGAATCGCCGTGGCCGACCTCTCCCGCCGCTACAACCAGCCGTTCGAGAAGATCGTCGACCGCTACGTGGTGATGGGCAGCGCCGAAGACTGCGCCCGCCGCCTGGCCGACTTCGCCGAGGCTGGCGCCCGCCATTTCCTCCTCGTCCCCATCACCCTCGGCTTCGGGGAGTTCATGCCCCACGTGGAGCGCTACGCCGAGGAGATCCTGCCTCGCCTCCGCTCCCCGGTGTAGGTCAGTCGGGGGCCTAGCCGCGCTTGGAGGTCACGGTCTCGCGCTCTTCGCGACCTTCGCGCTGAGGCGGGTGCAGGGTCAGTATCCGCGCCGGGCGGCTAGGCCGCACGTCCCACGGCCACAGGGGACCGTGCCGCAGCCGCTGGATCGCCACCCACGCGAGCGTGAGGTAGATGTCGCCTAGGACGAGGAGGTCCTGGGGTAGGGAAGGTCTCTTGACCTGCCGGGGCATGGCAGTTCACCGCCCTTCCGGAGCTGAAAGACGTCAGCCGGGCCGTAAGGCCGCACCCATCCTACACCCGTCCCTGCGCCTGTCAACCCGCCCGAGATTCGGGCCGGGCCGGAGAATGCCAAGGGTTTTCTTAGCGGCGAAAAGCCCGCCCTGCCTGCCGACGGGGCTACGGCGGCTGGCAGGACCAGAACAGGAACAGCACCACCAAGTTCAGGTCCTGCACATCGATGACACCGTCCCCTGTTAGGTCAAACCGCTCCTTGCCGACCGACGAGGAAAACAGCCCGGCGCCCACGATCGCGTTGATGTCCTGGACATCCACCACGCGGTCGGGCAGGCCGGGAGAGGGTAGGTCGGGGGGCCAGGGGTCGTCAACGGTGTCCGTGCGGCAGGGGGTGCGCTCCTGGGCAGAGCCGGCGCTGACTTGGAAGATGAATTGCTCGTGGTCGTCGTCGAAGCCGTCGTTGTCGTCATCGGGGTCGCAGGCGTCGCCCTGCGGGTCGCCGGCTAGGATCGGCGGCGGCGAGCCGGTGCCGAAGCGGAAGCCGGCGACTTCGTTGTCGGCGTCGGTGTTCGTCTGGTTGCCCACGCCTGGGATACCCGCCTCGTTGGGGCCATTGGCCACGTAGGGGCAGTTGTCGGTGAAGTTGGGCACTCCGTCGTCGTCGCTGTCATCCTCCGTGCTGCTGTAGAGGATGTCGTAGTCCGCCCCGATGGCGCCGCCCACGTTCGCCTCAGTGGAATGCCAGACCGCCAGCCAGTTGCCGGCGAGGTCGGTGGTCACCTGAGGGAGTTCGTCCATGCCCGAGTCGCTGCCGGCGTTGCCGTTGAGGGCGTCTGGCGCCGTCCAGGTCGCCCCGTTGTCCGTGGAGCGCGAGACCAGGATGTCCCGGTCCGTCCCGATGCCGCCGCCCACGTTCGCCTCATCGGAAGCCCAGACCGCCACCCAGTTGCCGACGCCGGTGGTCACCTGAGGCCACAGGTCGAAGCCCGAGTCGCTGCCGGCGTTGCCGTTGAGGGCGTCGGGGGCCGTCCAGTTCGCCCCGTTGTCCGTGGAGCGCGAGACCAGGACGTCGGCGTCCGTCCCGATGCCGCCGCCCACGTTCGCCTCATTGGAATCCCAGACCGCCACCCAGTTGCCGGTGCCGTCGGTGGTCACCTGAGGGTACCAGTCGTCGCCCGAGTCGCTGCCGGCGTTGGTGTTGAGGGCGGCGGGGGCCGTCCAGGTCGCCCCGTTGTCCGTTGAGCGCGAGACCAGGATGTCCTCGTCTGTCCCGATGACGCCGCCCACGTCCGCCTCACCGGACATCCAGACCGCCACCCAGTTGCCGGCGCCTTCGGTGGTCACCTGAGGCGACCAGTCATTGCCCAAGTCGCTGCCGGCGTTGCCGTTGAGGGCGTTGGGGGCCGTCCAGGTGGCCCCGTTGTCCGTGGAGCGCGAGACCAGGATGTCGAAGTCCGCCCCGATGCCGCCGCCCACGTTCGCCTCATCGGACTCCCAGACCGCCACCCAGTTGCCGGCGCCGTCGGTGGTCACCTGAGGGTCGTAGTCAAAGCCCGCGTCGCTGCTGGCGTTGGTGTTGAGGGCGTCCGGGGGCGTCCAGGTCGCCCCGTTGTCCGTGGAGCGCGAGACCAGGATGTCTGGGTCCGTCCCGATGCCGCCGCCCACGTTCGCCTCATCGGACTCCCAGACCGCCACCCAGTTGCCGGCGCCGTCGGTCGTCACCTGAGGGCTGTGGTCGCCGCCCGTGTCGCTGCCGGCGTTGGTGTTGAGGGCGGCGGGGTACGTCCAGGGCGTCCCGTTGTCGGGGGAGCGCGAGATCAGGATGTCGTATTCCGGGCCGATGCCGCCGCCCACGTCCGCCTCATGGGAGTCCCAGACCGCCACCCAGTTGCCGGCGCCGTCGGTCGTCACCTGAGGCCGCCAGTCGTTGCCCGAGTCGCTGCCGGCGTTGGTGTTGAGGGCGCCAGGGGCCGTCCAGGTG
>DAOUMF010000055.1:0-14205 GCA_034411955.1 Dehalococcoidia bacterium | reverse complement strand
GAGCCAGGTAGGGCGCCCGCTCCGCCGCCCCCGCAAAGTCCGATATCTCCTCCTTGCCCGTCCAGTTGTACCAGATGATCACGCAGACGAACGCCGCCAGGTTGCTGATCACGTAGCCCGCCAGGTGCAGGACCAGGGCGCTGGCGGCATCGCTGTTGTCCGCACTGAGGGCGGCGATCCCCATCAGCAGGAACCCCACCTGGCCGATGCTGGAGTAGGCCAGCAGCCGCTTGATGTTGTGCTGCTGGATGGCCACCAGGTTCCCCAGCGCCATCGTCGCCGCCGAGAGGCCGGCGATAAACAGCCGCCAGTCGTCCACGAGGGGGATAAACGCCTGGCTGAACAGCTTCAGGAACAGGGCGAACCCCGCCGCTTTTCCTATCGCTGAGATGAGGGCGGTGATGGGCAGCGGCGCCCCTTCGTAGGCGTCCGGCGTCCACATGTGGAAGGGCACCGCCGCCACCTTGAAACCCAGTCCGGCGATGATCAGCACCAGTCCCAGGAACATCGCCATGTCGAAGCCGCTCGTGTCCTGCGATAGCGCCGCCGCTATCTCGGTGAACCGCGTCGACCCACTGACGCCGTAGATCATGCTGATCCCGTACAGGAAGATCGCGGAGGAGAAGGCGCCCAGAAGCATGTACTTCATCCCGCCCTCGTTGGAGCGCAGGTCGAACTTGGCGTAGGAGGTGAGGACGTACAGGCTGAAGCTGAGGAGCTCCAGGGAGATGTAAGCGGTCAGCAGCTCGCTGGCGGCGGCCATGAGATTGGCGCCGAGGACGCTGAGCAGGACGAGGCCGTAGTACTCGCCGGCGTGCAGCAGTCGCTCCTTCACGAAGCGGGCGGAGGCTACGCAGACGAACATGCCGATGAGGCCGAAGAAGACGCGGAACAGCGCCGTGTAGTTGTTGATATCGATGAGGTTGGCGAAGTTGGTGTCGTCGTTGACCCAGATGAGTGCGGTCAGGGCCGAGGCCAGGGCCCCGGCCGCCGCCACGTAGGCCAGTTGCCCGCCTTTGACTGACCGCCCCCAGAACAGGTCCAGGAGGACCACCATCCCCGCCCAGCCAGCCAGGACGTACTCGGGTGCCAGCAGCGACCAGTCTAGGTTCAGATCCACTAGCCCACCCTCAGGATGACCTGCACGCTATCGTTGATGCGGTCGATGAACGGCGCTGGCCAGATGCCCATGAAGGCGATGAACAAGATGAGCAAGGCCCCGCCGAACTGCTCGCCCAGGCGCATCTCCTTCATCTGGGCCCAGCGTTCGTTGAAGGGGCCGAAGAACGCCATGGCCAGCATGCGCAGGATGTAGGTGGCGGTGATGGCTGCGGCCAGCACGCCCAGGGCGCCCGCCCAGGGGTAGGTCTTGAACGTGCCCACGAAGATGTGGAACTCGGCGATGAACCCGGCCAGCCCCGGCAGGCCCAGGGAAGAGAGTCCAGCGATGGCAAAAAAGGCGGCCAAGCGCGGCGTCTTCTGGGCCAGCCCGCCGAAGATCGTCATGTCCCGCACGTGGGCCTGGTCGTACACGGCACCCACCATGGCGAACATGAGGGCCGTCATCACCCCGTGGGCGAACATCTGGAGCACGGCCCCGTTGACGCCTATCGTCGTCAGGGTGGCCAGACCCATCAGCACGAAGCCCATGTGGCTGACGCTGGAGTAGCCCACCATGTACTTCAGGTCGCGCTGGGCCATCGCCGACACGGCGCCGTACAGGGCGCCGGTGACGCCCAGGGTCATCAGCACCGGCGCCCAGAACTCGGCCCCCTCCGGGAACAGCGAGATGCCCACCCGCAGGATGCCGAAGGCGCCGAGCTTCATCAGGACGCCAGCGTGCAGCATGGAGACGGCGGTGGGCGCCGCCACATGGCCGTCGGGCGACCAGGTGTGGAAGGGCCAGAGGCCGGCCAGCACCCCGAACCCCAGCATGAAGAAGGCGAAGAACGTCTTCTGGAACGTCTCGTCGTAGGTCACGGAGCCCAGCACCGGCAGGTCAAAGGTTCCCCGGCCCGCCTCCACGAACGTGGCGAAAATGCCGATGAAGATCAGGACGCTGCCCCCCACCAGGTACAGCACCAGCTTCATCGCCCCGTACTCCTTGGTACGGGTGAAAGTGCCGAAGTGGCTGCTGGCCCCCCACACCGCGATGAGCAGGTACATCGGCAGCACCGCCAGCTCGTAGAAGAAGAACAGAAAGAACAGGTCCAGGGACAGGAACACGCCGAACACGCCGCTGACCAGCAGGAACAGCAGCACGAAGTAGTCCTTGTTGCGATAGTCGATGTTCCAGGAGATGAACACCCCGGCGAAGATCACGATTCCGGTGAGCAGGACCAGCGGCGCCGAGATCCCGTCCACCGCAAGGTGGTAGGTGATCCCCTTCTCGCCTAGGAAGGCCACGTTCTCCAGCCAGTCGAGCTGGAGATCGAAGCGCAGGCCGCTGCCGCCGGTGAACTCGTACTTGACGAACACCAGCAACGCCAGCACGAACATGGCGAACCCGGACACCACCGCCACGTTGCGCACCAACTGCGGGTAGCGCGACGGGATGAGCATGAACACGAGAACGGAGCCCATCGGGATGGCTATCAGCGCGAACAGCACCCACTCCATGGCTACACCCGCACCACCATGAACACGATCGCCAGGACGATTACGCCAGTCACGATGGCCAGGGCGTAGTTGGGCAGCTTGCCCGTCTCCAGGAACTTCATCTCGAACCCGGTGAACACGCCCAGCCCGGCCGGGCCGTCCACGCCCGTGTCGTTCACCACGTTGCGGTCGAACCAGGCGATCACCGCGCCGGCCACCAGCACCACCCGGTCGATCGCCCACTGGTAGATGTCGTCCATGAAGTACTTGCGCCTGAGGGTCTCGTAGGCCGGTCGGAACGCATCGGCCGCCCGCCGCGCCGGCTCAGCGGCGCCCGACCAGAAGTAGATCGCGGCCGCCAGGCCCGCCACCGCCGCCAGCGTCGACAGGATCGCCACGTCCCAAGGGAAGTGGAACGCCTCCGCCTCCCCGACGAACACGAACTTGCCGAAGCCGCCGGGGAAGCCCAGCGCCTCTCCCACCCCATCGAAGGCGGCGAACCCCGCCACCACAGTCAGCGCAGCCAGCACGAGCAAGGGCAGGGTCATCACCGGCCCGGCGTCATGGGCGTGCTCCTGCGCCTCGCGGTCGCGCGGCTCCCCCAGGAAGGTGAGGATGACGACCCGCATCATGTAGACGGCGGTGATGAACACGCTGAGCATCATGAAGCCGTACACGACGAAGTTCTGGTGGTCGCCGGCGACGTTGAGGATCTCGTCCTTCGCCCAGAAGCCGGAGAGCGGCACCAGCCCGGCCATAGACAGCGCCCCCAGGCCGAACACGGCCGCCGTCACCGGCATGCGCCGCGCCAGGCCGCCGAGCTGGCCCACCTCCTGCCGCTCCGTGGCATGGATCACCGAACCGGCGGAGAGGAAGAGGAGCGCCTTGAAGAAGCCGTGAGCGAACAGGTACAGCATCGCCGCCGTCACGGAGCCGGAGCCCAGGGCCACCATCATCAACCCCAGGCTGTTGATGGTGGAATAGGCGATGACCCGCTTGATGTCGGTGGCCACCAGCCCCATGGTGGCGGACATCATCACGGTGGTGAGGCCGAGGGCGGTGACGACGTTCAGCGCCACGGGGTCGGCCTCTAGGAACAGGGGCATCATCCGGGCCACCAGGTACACGCCCGCGACGACCATGGTGGCGGCGTGGATGAGAGCGGAGACCGGCGTTGGGCCCTCCATGGCGTCGGGCAGCCAGACGTGGAGGGGGAACTGGGCGGATTTCCCCACGGCGCCGGCGAAGAGGAACAGCACCGCTGTCGTCAGGTACTCGGGGCTGTAGCCGCCGGACTGGGCGAACTCGAACACTTCGGAGATGTCGAAGGTGCCGGCCTCCCGCCAGAGGAGGAAGATGCCGATGAGCAGCCCCACATCGCCGATGCGGGTGGTGATGAACGCCTTCTTGGCCGCCTCGCTGGCGGAGCGCCGCTCGTGCCAGAAGCCGATGAGCAGGTAGGAGCAGAAGCCCACGCCCTCCCAGGCCGCGTACAGCAGCAGGAGGTTGTCGGCCAGCACCAGGGTGAGCATCGCCGCCGCGAACAGCGACATGGCGGCGAAGTACCAGCCGTAGCGCGGGTCGCCCTTCATGTAGCCGGTGGAGTAGATGAAAATCATTGAGCCGACGAAGGTGACCACGGCCAGCATGACGATGGCCAACTGGTCCACGAAGAAGCCCAGCCTCAACTGGAAGTCCGGCCCTCCCGGCACCTGGAACTTGACCCAGTCGATGCCGGATGCGACGCCGGCAAAATCGGGCTTCTCCAGCTCGTCGAGGAGGTCGATGAGGACGGGGAAGAAGAGAGCGAAAGAGGCGACGATGGCGCCAATCGCCAGCCAGTCGCCGCGGCGGGGAAGATACCTGCCGGCCAGAAGGAGGATCACAAACGCCCCGGCCGGTATCGCCGGGATCAGCCAGGCCTCCTGCATCCCTACCACCTGAGTACGTCCACCTCGTCCACGTTGGCCGTGGCCTTGTTGCGGAAGATGCGCAGGATGATGGCCAGGGCCAGCCCCACCTCGGCCGCAGCGATCGTGATCACGAAGATGGCGAAGATGAGGCCGGTGAACTGCTCCGGCGACAGGTACACGGCGAAGGCGATGAAGTTAATGCTCACCGCCTGCAGCATCAGCTCTATGGACATGAGGATGAGGACGGCGCTCCGCCGGGCAAGCACCCCGTAGATGCCCAAGGAGAAGAGGATGCTGCTGAGCACCAGGAAGTGCTGGATGGGGATCATTCGCCCTCCTCGCCGCGGGCCAGGATGATCGCTCCCACCAGAGCCACGAGCAGCACCAGGGACGCCACCTCGAAGGGCGCCGCCCAGTTGCGGAACAACTTGTCGCCCAGGTCGCTGAAGGCGATGACCGTGATCTTTTCGGTCTCGCCGGGCCACTCCGTGGAGACCACAGCCAGGATGGAGAGGGCGAGGAAGGCGGCGGCGGCAAGGGCGGCGAAGGGCCGCTGTGGCCCGTCCAGTCCGCCTCCGGCGGAAGGCATGTCCCGCACGCGGGTGAGCATCATGGCGAAGAGGATGAGGATAGTCACGGCGCCGCCGTAGATGAGAATCTGGACTATGGCCAGGAACTCGGCGGAGAGGAGGATGAAGACGGCGGCCACCGCGAGCAGGGCCACAATGAGGAACAGGGCGGAATGGACGACGTTTCGGGCGAGAACTACCCCTAGACCGCCGAGGACGGTCAATGCGGCTACGAAGTAGAAGATGACCTCTTCGTAGCTCATGAGCCTAGGGCGTCTCGGATGACAACTCTACGTCTTACCCCTCGCCACCTTCCTCTTCGGTCGCCGCTTCCACCTTCTCCTCCTGGCGAGCCTTGGGCATCCACCCGGAGTGGGCCAGGCCCATCGGCTCCCGAAACGGGTCCTTCAGATCCCCGGACTGGGACTGCTGGAGAAGGTCATCCAGGCTCATCACCAGGCCCTTGCGGTCATACCGGGAAAGTTCCACGCCCCCCCACGTGTTGTTCATAACGATGGCATCGAAGTTGCAGACCTCGACGCAGATATCGCAGCGCATGCAGCGGGCGTAGTCGATGTAGAACCTGTCCACGATCTTCTTGCGCGAGCTTTTCCCCTCCTGGAACCTGCGGTTGTCCTTCATCGTCACCGTCATGCAGTCGACTGGACAGTAGCGGGCGCAGACCTGACAGCCGGTGCAGAACGGCTCATCCGCCTCGAAGTCCCAGAGGAGGACGGGCAGCCCGCGCGCCCGGTGGGGGAGCACCTTCTTCGCCTTCGGGTACTGGACAGTGACGGGCTTACGCAGCGCCGCCGATACCGTCGTCTTTATCGCTTTGAACAGTCCCAGCATCTAGAGCACGCTCCCAACCCTGTACAACTGGGGCGAGGCCGCACCCGTCGCCTGCCGGGCCATCCGGTAGGTAAGGTAGCCCGCGGCCAGGGCGGCCGTCCCGGACAGGACACCCAGCACCCAGTCCGGCCAGCCGTAAACGAGCACCCAGCCGTTGATTATTATCTGCAGGAAGGCGAAGGGCAACAGCACCTGCCAGCAGAACGCCATCAACTGGTCGATGCGCAGGCGCGGAAGCGTCCCCCGCAGCCACATGAATAATAGAACGAAAACGGAAGCTTTTGCGACGATCAGGGGGACCTGCAGGCCTGCACCCGCTCCGTTGCCCAGCGGCCAGTTCCAACCGCCCAGGAACAGCAACGCCGCCAGGACGGAGATGAGAACCATGTTCGTCACCTCCGCCATCTGGAACATAGACCAGCGGATGCCGGAGTACTCCACCAGCGGTCCGCCCACCACCTCGGACTCCGCCACGGGGATATCGAAGGGCTGGCGGTAGAGCTCGGCCAGGCCAGCGATCAGGAAGATAAGGAACGCCAGCGGCTGCCAGACCACGAAGGGCACCCGTCCCTGGCCGTCCACCAGCTCCACCAGGTTCAAGCTCTGGCCGAACATGGCCACAGCCAGCACCGCCATTACCAGCGGAATCTCGTAGCTTATCAGTTGGGCGGCGGCGCGCGCCCCGCCCAGCAACGCGTACTTGTTGTCCGAGCCCCAGCCCGCCATCAAAAACCCCACGATGGACAAGCCTGACACGGCAACGATGTAGAACAGGCCTAGCCCCAGGTTGCGCACGAACAGATCGGCGGTGAAGGGGAGGGCCACGATGGCCATGAACACGGGCACCACCACCGCGAACGGCGCCAGCTCGAACGTCCAGCGGTCTGCCGTCTGCGGCCGCAGGTCCTCCTTGGTGAGGAGCTTAACGGTGTCGGCCACACTCTGGAGGGTGCCGTAGGGGCCCACCCGCATCGGCCCCAGGCGCATCTGCAAGCGCCCAAGCACCTTCCGCTCCACATAGGTGAGGACGATGACGGCCAGGGGCACCGCCGCCGCGACGATCGCCATCCGGGCCAGGCCGTCCACCCAGGCGTTGTCGGCGATCAACGATCCAACCCCCGCTTTCCTGTCACCCTGAGCCTAGCGAAGGGTCTGTCATAACAGGAACTCCTTCTCCTCGAGACGAAAGATTCTTCGCTTCGCTCAGAACGACAGCCCCCGGCGATCAACGGTCTACCTCACAAAGGACTATGTCGAACGAGCCCAGGTTGATGATCGTGTCGGCAATGTAGCTGCCGACGCACATCGCCTTCAGCGCCGAGAGGTTGCAGAAGGCCGGAGAGCGGATCTTCAGCCGGTAGGGCTTGCCGGCCCCCTTGGACACCAGGTAGATACCGTACTCCCCACGGGGCGTCTCGTTGCGCATGTACACCTCGCCTTCGGGCGGGCGCAGCGTCCGTCCCAATCCCGCGGCCATGACGGGGCCATCCGGCATCTGCTCCAGCGCCTGCTCCGCGATGCGGACCGACTGGCGCATCTCCTCCAGGCGGACCAGGTAGCGGTCATAGACGTCACCCTGGGTGCCTGTCGGGATCTCAAACTCGAACCGGTCGTAGATGGAGTAGGGCTCGGCCCGGCGCAGATCGTGCTTGAGACCGGTAGCCCGCAGCATGGGCCCGGTGATGCCCCAGTTGATGGCGTCCTCCGGCGTCAGCGGGCTCAGCCCCCGACAGCGGGCCAGGATCACCTCGTTCCCCGTCATCAGGCCGTCGATGTCGTCGATGCCACGGCGCACGGCGGCCAGCACATCACCGCAGCGCTCGCGGAAGTCCTCCGGCACGTCCCAGGCCACGCCGCCGGGACGGAAGTACGCGTACATCATCCGCTCCCCCGTGATCTCCTCAAACAGATCCAGGATCATCTCTCGATCGCGGAAGCTGTACATGAAGGAGGTGCCGAACAGGCCCGCGTCCGAGCCGAAGGCACCCATGAACATGTGGTGGCTGGTGATCCGGTTCAGCTCCGTGAGGATGATGCGGATGTACTCGGCCCGCTCCGGCGGCTCGATGCCGGCCAGCTTCTCCACGGCCAGCACAAAGCAGAGTTCGGCATTGAACTGGCCGAGGTATTCGGTGCGGTCCTGGAAGCCTAGCGCCTGGCGGTAGTTGCACTTCTCGGACAGCTTTTCGGCGCCGCGGTGCAGGTAGCCGATGACGGGATCCACGTCAACCACCTGCTCGCCGTCGACGGTCAGCACCATACGAAACACGCCGTGGGTAGCCGGGTGCTGCGGCCCCACGTTGAAGTTGACGTCTACGGTCTCCAGTTCTTTTTCGTGGGGGACGCCGTACCCGATAGCCATGCGCGGCTCCCTACCCGTCGCCGTTCTCTTCCGCGGCCAGGTCCTTCAGGGCTTCCGCCACCGCCTCGCGCACCTCCTGCGGGGAGGCGCCGCGGGCGCGGGCCTCTTCTCGAACCTTCTTGATAACCGCGGCCTTCCTCTGGGCCAGGGCAATCTTGGCGGCGTGGTCATCCACGGGAATGGGTGGTATCTCTGCCCCTTTGATCCCCTCCTGCTCCTCGAAGGCGTCCACGGCGGCCAGGACGGCCTCCTTCTCCTCCTCGGCGGAAAGACCCTTAGTCCTGGCCTCTTCCCGCGCCTCCCTGATGACCACCGCCTTCCTCTGGGCTATCTCCTTCCTGCGAGCCCGCTCGCCCGGGGGCTCGGCGGCCTCCGGCACCGCCACGTAGTCCTCCTGCCACTCCTCGATCTCGGCCAAGGGGTGTGACTTACGCAGGGGGTAGTAGCCCAACCCTTCCTCGGTGAGCAGGGGCCGCAGATCGGGGTGACCGGCGAAGACAAAGCCGAACATCTCGGCCGCCTCCCGCTCGTGCCAGTTGGCCGTCTGCCAGAGGTGGCTGACCGAGGGCAGATGCGGGTCGTCCGGGGGGCAGCGAACCTTGACGGCCGCCGAGTGCCCCAGCTTGTACGAGTACAGGTGGTACACCATCTCCAGCTCATCGAGATAATCCACGCCGGACAGAGAGCGCAGGAAGTCGAACGCCAGGCGCTCGTCCTCCTTGGCGCTCTGCATCACCTGGAGGAGGTCTTCGCGGCCGACAGTGATGGCGACATCGATGGCCGTCTGCTCGGCGCTCATCTGGACCCCGGGCAGGGCCTGCCGGAAGAGGTCGGCCAGGGGACCGGGGCCTGGCCCGGTGATGGCGGTCTCCTGAGTGAGCTCCTGGGCCATGCCTAGCGCCCTATCTTGCCCCTCTCCTCCATGATCTTCTTCTGGAGGGCCAGGAAAGCGTCCATCAGAGCCTCCGGCCGCGGCGGGCAACCAGGCACGTAGATGTCCACCGGGATGATCTTGTCAACCCCTTGCAGCACGCGGTCGTAGCGGGTGTACGGCCCGCCGTTGGTGGCACAGGCCCCCATGGAGATGACCCACTTGGGGTAGGGCATCTGCTCATACAGCAGCTTGATGGCCGGGGCCATCTTCTTGGTCACCGTCCCGGAGATGATCAGCACATCCGCCTGCCGGGGCGAGGGCCAGGGCAGGATGCCGAAGCGGTCCAGGTCGTGCCTGGCCATGAAGCTGGAGATCATCTCGATGGCGCAGCAGGCCAGGCCGAAGGTGAGAGGCCAGAGAGACGACTTCCGGCCCCAAGCGATGAGCAAGTCGGCGGGCACCTGGAGGACGCCCGGCAGGAGCTGACGGTACGGCGCCCGGCCCTGGCTGGGCTGGAACTCCGCCGGCTTCAGCTTCTTGATGTCGTGCCGGATGTCCTCGGGAACGGCGTCGGTGATCGTCTGCCGCGGGTCATCGCGTATCTCGTGGACCTCGATGTACGTCTTCTCAGGCATGCCGAGCACCTACCTCCAGCGCAGCACGCCTTTCTTCCACGCGTAGAGGAGGCCGAAACCGAGGATGAGGATGAACAGCAGCATCTCATAGAAGGCGGCCTCGCCGATGTCCAGGAAGCTGACCGCCCAGGGGAACAGGAACACCGCTTCGATATCGAAGATGAGGAACAGGATGGCGAACAGGTAGTAGCGAAAGTGCACTTGGGTGCGGCTGCGGCCGATGGGCAGCATGCCGCATTCGTAGGTGAGGGCCTTGACACGAGTGGCCTGGCGAGGGGCCAGGATGCGGTTGGCCACCAGGGCCATGCCGACAAATGCTAAGCCCACCATGGCGGCGATAAGCACGGCCACGTAGTCGGCGAATAACTCCTGGATCACTGGCGGGAACCCTGACGTGGGTAGAAGCTACGCATTCGGGCCATTCGGCACCAACGATGCTAGCACGGGGTCATGCTAGTGTCAATTTAGGAAGCACTCAGTTGCTTAATCGTGCTCACCGAACCTGCCGGAGCCATATAGCGGAGGCTTCAGGCCTCCATGTTGCCGATGGCGACCTGAAGGTCGCCTCTACACTGGTTGGGCCCTCACCCCAGCTCCGCCAGCCGTTGACGCAGCCCTTCCAGCCGCGCCCGCGCCGCTGCCAGCTTCTCCTCTTCCTTTGCCACCACCGCCGCCGGCGCCTTCTCACGGAACGCCGCGTTCCCCAGCTTCGCCTGCAGGCGTTTCACCTCCGCTTCCGCCTCCGCCATCTGCTTGGACAGGCGAGCGCGTTGGGCAGCGATGTGTTTGAGGTCAGCAGGGACAAAGAAACGCACACGGCCTGTTGTGCCAAAAAGACCGCGCTCGTCGGGATCAATATGTGTCCTAACGTTCCAGGGAGCGGTGGTGGTGAACGTAGCGTTGGCGGCGGCTGTATCTGCTAGGATCACCGTTATCCGCTCGCGGTCATCCGGCTGCAGGCTTGGATCAGGAGCCACGGTCACTGCGGCGCGCTTGACGGCCTGAGGCGGCAGGGCGTGAAGTGCCTCGCGAACTCTAGGAACGACTTCAAGCGTCGCAGCCTCAAATTCCTCTTCCGCCTCGCCGTCGACCCACCCTTCCTCCACCGCCGGCCACGACGCCGCTATCAACGCGTCAGTCTTCGCCCACCCAATGTGCTCCCTCAGGTTCTGCCACGCCGCCTCCGTGACGAACGGCATGAACGGGTGGAAAAGCCGCAGGCACGTGTCCAACACGTTGGCCAGCACAGGCAGGGTAGAGTCATCGCCGGCCTTCAAACGGCCTTTGGCGGCCTCTATGTACCAGTCGGCGTACTCGTTCCAGAGGAACTCGTGCAGCCGGTTCCCCGCCTCACCGACCTGGAAACCGCCGAGGAGCCGATCCACCTCTCCTATCAGTCGCTGGAGGCGCGACATGATCCAGCGGTCCTCCAGCGGCGTGGCGGCCCGCTGCTTTGGATCGGGCGCTTCGACGCGCTCCTCGCCGATGCTCTGGATGACGAAGCGGGAGGCGTTCCAGATCTTGTTGGCGAAGTTGCGCCCTCCCTCCAGCTTGTCGTCGGAGAGGCGGAAGTCGTTGCCGGGAGCGCCGCCGGTGGCCAGGACGAAGCGCAGGGCGTCGCAGCCGTACCGGTCGATCGCGTCGATGGGGTCCACCACGTTGCCCAGGCTCTTGGTCATCTTGCGACCCTTGGCGTCGCGGATGAGGCCGTGCAGGTAGACGTGGCGGAAGGGCACGTCCTTCATGTTGTACAGCCCCGTCATGATCATGCGGGCCACCCAGAAGAACAGGATGTCGTATCCCGTCTCCAGCACCGATGTGGGGTAGAAGTAGCGCAGGTCCTCCGTCTCCTGAGGCCAGCCCAGGGTGGAGTGCGGCCACAGCGCCGAAGAGAACCACGTGTCCAGCACGTCGGGGTCCTGCTGAAGATCGCCGGAGCCGCACTTCTCACAGGCGCTGGGGTCATCGATGGCAACAGTGATCTCTCCGCAGTCGCCGCAGTACCAGACGGGGATGCGGTGTCCCCACCAGAGCTGCCGAGAGATGCACCAGTCGCGGATGTTCTCCATCCAGTTCATGTACACGCGGGCGAAGCGGCGGGGGATGATCTCAACGAGTCCCTCTTCCACAGCCTTGATGGCCGGCTTGGCCAGGGGCTCCATGCGCACGAACCACTGCTCGCTGACGATGGGCTCCACGATGGTGTCACAGCGATCGCAGCGGCCGATGGCGTGGTGGTAGTCCTCCGTCCTGTCCAGCAGGCCCAGCCGCTCCAGGTCGGCGACGATGACGTCCCGGCACTCGAATCGATCCATCCCCAGGTAGGGGCCGGCCTCCTTGTTCATCGTCCCGTCCGGGCCCACGGAGACGATGCGCGGCAGGCCATGACGGTCCCCTATCTCAAGGTCGACGATGTCGTGGCCCGGGGTGATCTTGAGGGCGCCGGTGCCGAACTCGGGGTCGACCGCGTCGTCAGCGATGATGGGGATGTGGCGCTCGATAACGGGGAGCAGCGCCTTGCGGCCGATGATCTTCTGCCAGTGCTCCGCGCGTGGGCTCACGGCCACCGCCACATCGGCCACGATCGTCTCCGGCCGCGTAGTGGCGACAACGATGCACTCGTCGGTCACGTTGCCGGAGTCGTCCAAGAGGGGATAGCGCACGTACCACAGATTGGCGGACTGCTCGCGGTGCTCCACTTCTAGGTCGGACAGGGCGGTCTGGCAGCGGGGGCACCAGTTGATCATCCGCTCGCCGCGGTAGATGAGGCCGTCACGATAGAGGTTGACGAAGGTGGTGCGGACCGCGCGCTGGGGCCCCTCGTCGATGGTGAACACCTCTCGCTCCCAGTCGCAGGAGGCGCCCAGGCGCATGTGCTGGCGGCTGATGAGGCCGCGGAACTTGTGCACCCACTGCCAGACCCGCTCCACGAACTTCTCGCGGCCCAAGTCCTGGCGGCTCAGCCCTTCTTTGGCCAGCTCCCTCTCCACCACGTTCTGGGTGGCGATGCCGGCGTGGTCAACGCCGGGCAGCCAGAGGCTGGGGTCGCCGCGCATGCGGTGCCAGCGGATGAGGCAGTCCTCCATGGTGGCGGTGAGGGCGTGGCCCAGGTGCAGCTCCCCGGTCACGTTAGGCGGGGGCATGATGATGCAGAACGGCTGCTTCTCGGGGTCTATCCTGGGCGCGAAGTGACCCCCGTCCAGCCAGAACTGGTACAGGGGGCCCTCCACCTTGGAGGGCTCATAGGCCTTAGGTATCTCCCGGGCGTTCCTCGCCACCCAAAGACGCCTCCTACACGAGGAATCCGCCTCCGGCGGATTCCGTCACGGCGCATTCTACGCCCGTGCGCCAGAAGGGTCAACGAAGACCGCGAAGGGGCACGTGTGCTGCTCAGGGGCCCCATTCGCGAACGGGAAGACCTCATTAGACCGCCTTGCGCTTGGCGTTCGACGCGCACTATAACATTACCTGAGTATGTGCACAGGCAGCCAGGCGCGGGCCTAGGGGAGCGTGTGTCGCAGCTAAGCGTCGGCTCCCTCACCAAGCGGTTCGGCGGTATCGTCGCCCTCGAAGACGTTTCCTTTGATGTCCACAAGGGGGAGATTCTGGGGCTCATCGGTCCGAACGGCGCCGGTAAGACCACCGTCTTCAACTGCATCAGCCGGTTCTATGACCCGGAGGGCGGCACCATCACCTTCGACGGCGTAGACGTCCTCCGTCTGCCACCGCACAAGGTAATCCACACCGGCATCGCTCGCACTTTCCAGAACGTCCTCCTGTTCAAGGGCATGACCGTGCTGGAGAACGTTCTGGCCGGACAGCACAGCAGGGCCAAGCGCAACCCGCTGAGCTGGCTCCTCCCCAACACCCAGCGAGAGGAGAGAGAGCTGCGCCGCTCGGCTATGGAGCTTCTGGACTGGCTGGGGCTGGCTGAGATGCGCGGCCTTCCCGCCGCCGGTCTCCCTTTCGGCATCCAGAAACGGGTGGAGATGGCGCGCGCCCTGGCCGCCCACCCCAAGCTCATCCTCCTGGACGAGCCGGCCGGGGGCCTCAGCCACGAGGAGCTCCAGGAACTAGCGCGTCTAATTCGGGCCATCCGCCAAGACCTGAAGGTCACTGTCCTCCTGGTGGAGCACAACATGGACATAGTCATGAGCATCTCCGACCGCGTCTGCGTCCTCAACTTCGGGCGCAAGATAGCCGATGGCAGCCCGGAGGATGTGCGCAGCGACCCCACGGTCATCGAGGCCTACCTGGGAGAGTCGTTTGCTGAGAGTTAGCGACGTCAGCGCCAGCTACGGCGCCATCCAGGCATTGCGCGGCGTCTCCCTGGAGGTGAATGAGGGACAGATCGTCGCCCTCCAGGGAGCCAACCGCGCCGGCAAGAGCTCCACTTTGAAGG
>DAOUMF010000054.1:0-5102 GCA_034411955.1 Dehalococcoidia bacterium | reverse complement strand
CCCCTCCACCGCGCGCTCCAGATCGTCCGGGTGCACGAAATCCGTGGCAGGCCGACCGACGATCTCCGACGGAGTATAGCCGCCGACCTCTTCGATTGCGGGGCTGATGTAGGTCATCCGCCCACCTGCATCCACCTCGTAGATGGCCTCATTGATGTTTTCCACCAGATCTCGGTATCTCTCCTCGCTCGCCCGCAACGCCTCCTCCGCCCGCTTGCGCTCCGTGATGTTCAGGAACAGCATGAAGATGCCCTCGGGCACGGGCTGAACGCTGACGTCAAACCAAGCTGTGGCGCCGTCAGGGTAGATGTACTCCCACTCCATGCGATGTGGGACGCGCTCCGCCATACAGCGCCGCACGTAGGCAAACTCCTTGGTCTTCTCAATGCCCTGGTCCATCTCCATCATGGTGTGGCCGAGCAGTTTCTCCTTAGTGCGACGGGTGTGCCTGGCAACGGCATCGTTGGCATACAGATAGCGCCAGTCGAAACCGATGATGAGGCAGCCCTCCATCATGCCGTCCAGGGTGCTCCGGAACCGCGCCTCTGAGTCGCGCAGCGCCTCCTCCGCCCGCCTCTGCTCGGTGATGTCAGTGGTGATGAGAACGGCGGCCGCGACCCTGCCGTCCCGCACGATGGGCCCGATACGGCTGAAATACCACGAAGTACGGCCAAAGGGGCCCGCCCCGGCGATCTCGTAGCCGTGCGCCTTTCCGGTCTCGAAGACCATCTCCAACGGCTTACTCAGGGTGTCGTGATGCTCCGGCGGCAGGTAATCGTAGATGCTGGTCCCGATCACCTTCTCGGCCGTCAAGCCCGGCACCGTGCGATTGATGAATAGGATTGTGCCGTCAGCATCCACGGTCATGATGATGTCGGGGATACTCTCGACCAGGGAACGCCACTGCTCTCCCAACTCCCGCGGCGCCGCTTCCGCTCGCTTGCGCCCGGTGATCTCACCAACAGCCCGCAAGCCGTTTTCTCGTTTACGTCCGCTTTTCTTCTTCCCCATGGTGCAGTCTCACCACGACCATCCGCCACTCAGCGGGAGGAGCGGAAGCGCTATCGAGCTGGCTGGGTGAACTTACCCTGATACTAGCGGGCGCGGGGAAAATGTCAAGTGAAGGGGGGCGTACCCCTCAGCGGCTATTCGTATCGCAACGCTTCCGCCGTGGGCACGCTGGCAGCCTGGCGCGATGGTATGAGTGTCATCACCAGGGACGCGCCGTAGGTGAAGAGGGAGATGAAGACGATCTGGTCCCACGGAATAAAGAAGCCCCCAAGGTCGGAGGGGAATTCATCACTGGTGACCAAGAAGAAAGACAACCAGAGGGCGAGCCCCACGCCAGAGAGGACGGCCAGCAGCGTGATGAACGACGATTCCAACATGAAGCTCAAGGCGACGGTGCTCCGCTTGTAGCCGATGGCGCGCAGCATCCCGATGTGCTGCCGCCGCTCGACAACGGTTCGGAAGGCGATCACCCCCACCGCGGCTATGCCAACGAACAGCCCCAGCCCCATGAAGCCCTGCATCAGCCGGAAGAAATTGCGGCCCAGGGCCTGGTCGTCATCGATGCGCTGCTTCAGGGACTCGGCCTGCACGCCGCGGGTGAGGAGCTTGGTCTCGATTTCCTGGGCCACGGCCTTCGCGTCGCCCGGGTCCTTGAGCCCCACGTAGTGGCGCGACACATCTGGCTCGCGAAACACGGCATCGAAGACCTCGTCCTGGATGTATACACCGAAGAAGGTAGCGCTGGCCCCGAAGTCTATGACGCCGATGACGTCCACGAGGCGTTTGCGACCAGTGATCTCGTCGAGTATCTCGATGGGAACCGGATCGAATTCGGTGTCGTCGGGCTCGATAGCGGAGATGGAAAAGGTGTCCTCCTGAAACGGGCCACCCCCATTTACGCTGAAACCGTCAACGATGGCCACGGGCCGCTGACCCTTCATGGCCTCCCAGACGGCCTCATCGCTGTCGAATTCGCGGGACCGCGCCGTCAGACGGATATCGCCTCCGTCCACGAACCCGTCATCAACACCCAGGACGGGATAGTCATTCCAACTACGGAACGTGGGGTCGGAGATGTCGACCTCGGCGACGGCTGAGGTGGTCTTGAGGGCAACACGGCCGACGGCGCGGAAGCTGTCGGGGGCGTCGGAACCAGCCGCGCGGAGGACGGCCGGCAGGTCGTCGATGGGGTTATTGGGGTTCTCGTCGACTATGACATCCCAGCCGCCGCGGGCGGTGTCGGCCAGGAAGAGGCGGTCGAAGTTCACGTTCATGGTGGACATCATCGTGAGGGCAACGACGACCAGCGAGATCATGGCCAGGGGCATGCCGGTGCGGAACTTGTGGGCGAGCGGGTAGGCCACCGCCGTCTTCATGGCCGGCAGGATGGTGCCGAAGAGGCCGCCGAGGCGGGACAGCACGGCCAGAACGAGGTCCGCGTTGTAGATCAGGATGAAGGTGGCGGCGGCGACCATGGCGACACCGCTGAGGAAGAACATCTCGATGTCCCCCTCCAACTTGCCGAAGAGAAACTCCAGTCGGTTACCGGCAGTGAAGCCCCAGATGACGAGCACGAGCAGTCCCATGCTTGTGAAGGCGAGCCGGGCGGGGAGGCCGAAGAAGCGGAGGACAACGGCCGCCCCGAGAAAGATAAGGGAGAAGCCGAGGGCAAAGGCGAAAGCGAGATCGCTGGCGACTCCCCACTGCATGAACAGGGCTCCGACTACAAGGCCGAGGGTGCCGAAGCCGGCAGCCCAGGCGATGGGCCGGTCGCGGTCCTGCAACGCCACCAAGACGATCCCCAGTGGCGCCACTATGATTCCGAGGAGGAGGAGCCAGGCCGGGACGGCCTGGGGTCTGCGGTCTCGCACCAGCCACACTATAAGGAGGGCCGGGAGATAGAAGGGAAACGCCAGCAGGGGCCACCTCGGGATCGGTTGGCCAGCGACTCTCTGAGTGGCCCGCGCACTGAAGTTATGGCCGCGGAGCAGGTACAGCCAAGGGCCGACGAGACCCATAAGCGCAACGAAGAGGAACAGGGGAGCAAGAGCGGTGAAGCGGGCAGCGGCGATCAGGGAGATGAGGAGGATTCCCACCGCGATGAAGGCGTTGAGGACGCCGCGGAGATAGCCGATCCAGGTGGCCTGCTCCGGATTGATGACCTCGGCCTCGGGGAGGTCACGGATGGCGGCGACTATGTTGAGGTTGGAGACGCGCCAGGAGGAGAAGACGACGGTCAGGTAGGTGAGGACGACGCCGAGGCTGTAGGAGATCACTATGCTTCGCAGCGTGACGTGCGGCTGAATGCTGAGGCCGAACTCGGAGAAGATGCGGGCCATGATCTCGGCCATACCGAAAGCGATCAGGATGCCGAGGCCAGCGCCGACCATGGCGGAGAGGACGTTGTAGGCCATACCCTCCGACATGAACATCTGGATAAGGTGCCCGCGCTTGGTCCCGACCGCGCGGGCCATGCCCATTTCCGGCTTTCGCTCCGCGGCGAGCATAACGAAGATCATCACGATGAGCAGCATGCCAGCGGCGATGGAGAAGAGGCCGAAGACGAGGAAGAACGTGGCGAAGATGTTGCCCGCTTCCTCGGAGCTTTCAACGAGATCCTGTTTGACGTTTTCGACTATCAGAGTAATGTCATTTGACCTGATGTTCGTCGGCGCAAGGCCCTCGTCGGCGATAATCCGCTCAAGGCTGGCGACCACATCATCGGTCAGGTCGACGGAATCTCGCACGCCTCCCCTGTTGGAGATGGCGATAACGTTCACCTCGCCCCGACGATCAAATATCTCCTGGAGAGTGTCGAGCCTCGTTATCAGGCCTTCCTTAGCGTTGAAGTCGCCCACACCCGTGGTGAACCGGTCCTCCACCACGTCGACGATGGTGAATTCATGGGGCAGGCCCTGCACGAAGACCTGTACGCGATCGCCGGGTTCGGCCGCCAGTTCGTCGGCGCCGCTCTCGTTCATGAAGGCTTCGTCATCCGCAAGGGACCCGAGGTCGAGGATCTCGCCGGTGGTGGTAGAGATAATGTCCGGAAACCCGTCAAGAGAGTCAGCGTCCAGACCCGCGAAGGTGCCGGACGGTTCGCTCAGACCGCTCTCCAGATTGAGGATCGGGACCTGCTCGAAGAGCGCCGGCAAGTAGCCATCGATGTTGGGGTCGCCGGCCTCCTCCACGGCGGTCCTGAGCCTCTCACTGATATTCCGGCCATCGCCGTCCTCACCGATTGTGGACTCGATCTGGTTTGGAGACCCTTCTTCCCCCTGCCTTTGGATCACCTCGTCGACGTGGCCCAGGAGGGTGAAGGAGGTGTTGCTGAGGCTGTAGTCCACAGTGTCGCCGGTGGTGAAGGCGGCCGAGATGATGAGCGTGCTCAGCATGAGGCCGATGACGATCAGCACGGTCTGCCCGATTCGGCGCGGCATGTTGCGCAGGCCCATCCTGAACATGATCCGGCTGCGGAGCACGACATAGGCGATCGAGGCGGACGCGACAGCCAAGGCGGCCAGCAGTCCGACCATGATGTAGTTCATGGACAGTCCGAATAGGTCGTCCATGGCCGTCCCCTACTGGGGCTCCGCCCCCTCCGCCGGCCCCCAGATCCCCGCCTCCCGATTGATGATGCGATGATCGCTGGTGATCTGCCCGTCCTGCATCTTGATGATCCGTCCCGTCCTCTCCGCCACCTCCAACGCGTGCGTCACCAGCACAAACGTCTGCTGCCGCCGCTCGTTCAGGTCGCACAGTATGTCCATGATCTCGTTGGCGTTCGTGCTGTCTAGATCCCCCGTCGGCTCGTCACCCCACACGATCGCCGGCTCGTTCACCAGCGAGCGGGCGATCGTCACCCGCTGCCGCTGCCCCCCTGACAACTCCGCCGGCCTATGCTCTCCCCACTCCCGCAAGTGCACCTGTTCCAGCGCCTCCAGGGCACGCCCTCGCGCCTCCCTCGCCGACACCCCTGACACCAGCAACGGCAACTCCACGTTCTCCACCGCCGACAGCACCGGCAGCAGGTTGTAGAACTGGAACACGAACCCCATGTTGCGGGCCCGGTACTCCGTCTTCTCGTTGTC
>DAOUMF010000053.1:0-5133 GCA_034411955.1 Dehalococcoidia bacterium | reverse complement strand
GGACGAGAAGGACGTCATCGTGGAGGTCCGGGCCGCCGCCGGCGGCGAGGAGGCGTCCCTGTTCGCCGGCGCCCTCTACCGCCTGTACAGCCGCTTCGCCGAGCGCAAGGGCTGGACGATGGAGGTGCTGAACTCCCACGCCAGCGACCTGGGCGGCTTCAAGGAGATCATCTTCGAGGCCCACGGCCGCGGCGCCTACTCCTACCTGAAGTACGAGAGCGGCGTCCACCGTGTCCAGCGGGTGCCCGTCACCGAGGCCAGCGGCCGCATCCACACCTCCACTGCTACGGTTGCCGTCCTGCCCGAGGCGGACGACGTGGATGTCCACGTCGACGAGAAGGAACTGCGCATCGATGTCTTCAACGCCAGCGGCCACGGCGGCCAGAACGTCCAGAAGAACGCCACCGCCGTGCGCATCACTCACCTGCCCACAGGCATCGTCGCCGTCTGCCAGGACGAGCGCTCCCAGCTCAAGAACCGCAACAAGGCGATGGCCGTCCTCCGTGCCCGCCTCCTGGACATCGAGCGGCGCAAGCAGCAGCAGGAGGTGGAGTCCTCCCGGCGCTCCCAGGTGGGCACCGGCGAGCGGGCCGAGAAGATACGCACCTACAACTTCCCCCAGGACCGCGTCACCGACCACCGCATCGGCTACACGCGCCATAATCTGCCTGCCCTCCTCGATGGCGAACTGGACGACATCATCGCGGCGATGCAGGAGGACGAGCAGGCGCGACTTCTGGAAGCTCAGCTGGCGTGATATGGGCGCTGCGACTTCCGCTCGTGGTGAGCCAGTCGAACCACGAGCGGCTTCGAGCCCGGCCGCCATCTTTTCGCTCGCCCTGAGCTCGTCGAAGGACGAGCCCCAGAGACATGACCACGATCGGTGAGGCCCTCCGCCATGGCTCGCGGGTGCTCGCCGAGGCCGGGAGCGATGAAGGGAGCCTGGAGGCGGAGCTCCTCCTCGCCCACGCCCTCAACACTGACCGCACCCACCTGTACCAGCGCCTGCGCCAGGAGCTGCCACCTGAGGGCGAGCGCGCCTACGACCGCCTCCTCCAGCGCCGCCTCGCCCACGAGCCCACCGCCTACATCCTCGGCCGCAGAGAGTTCTACGGCCTGGACCTGGAGGTCACATCCGCCGCCATCATCCCGCGACCGGAGACGGAGACGCTGGTGGAGGTTGTGCTGGAGTTCATCGGGACGCGGGAGGTGGAGCACGAGGCGCGGGTGGTGGATGTGGGGGCGGGCTGCGGCGCCGTCGCTGTTGCCCTGGCCGTGAACCTGCCCCAGGCCGAGATCATCGCCACCGACGTCTCGTCGGAGGCGCTGGCGCTCGGCCGTCGCAACGCCGAGCGACACAGCGTCGCCGGGCGCGTCCGCTTCCTGGAGGGCGACCTCCTCGCGCCGCTTCAGGGTTCCGCTCACCCTGAGCCGAAGCCCGGCCGTAGCCGGGATTGGAGTCGAAGGGTCGACGTCGTCGCCGCTAACCTGCCCTACGTCCGCACGGGCGACTTCGAGGCGGCCCCGCCGGAGATCCGCCAGCACGAGCCCCGTCTCGGCCTGGACGGAGGCCCCGACGGCCTGCGCATTATCGAGCGGCTGCTGCGGCAGGCTCCCGCCTGCCTCAAGGCCGGCGGCGCGCTCTTCGTCGAGATCGGCGAGGAGCAGGGCGAGGCGGCGCGAGCGCTGGCGGCGGAATCGTTCCCCCAGGCGCGGATCGAGGTGCGGAAGGACCTCTCGGGGCTGGACCGCGTCCTGGTGGTGCGGACGTAACCCCCCAACCGCCGGCGATTGTGCGTCTGGGCGGGGCGGGTGTCAACGGGGAGCTAGGTGGGTGATTCGTCGTCGGGTTCCTCGCCGCTTTCGGGCGGTACAGGAACCAGACCCGGCAATTCATAGACGTCGCGAAGGAGCGCCTCCGTAAAGCGTAGCACACCGATGGCGTCGTCCCTCGTCATGACGACAATCTCGTGATTGGCCTCGTTGCCACGGTTGCGGATGTAGTCGAGCCACTGTTCCGCGCCCCTCGGCGCATACCTCTCCTTGACAAGCCATCTGACGTACCCTTGGAAGGTCAGACCCTTTTTCGCCCCCTTCTCAACAGCGGTGTGCATCAGGATCTTTCGACACAGCATGACGCTTCCGGATGGCGCATTGGCGGCGATGCTACTCCTGGCTTCCTCGTAGATTGCCTGCGCGTCAGGCGGCAGACTAGCGACCTGCAATCCCAGTTTCGGCCCTGGCCACTGGCTTCCATCAACTGCGAAGAAGGTCGGCCCGTTGCAGTGGGGGCAGACGCGAAGCACGGCCCGATGCGAACCGTCAGTCTGCAGACCCGACGTAGACGCCACATCGAATGAGCAGTACCCGCAACGATAGGACATAGCATCAACCTGCTGTAGGCTCTGCCAATGCTCATTGCTTGTGAAACGCTGGTCTTTGTGCATTCCTGCCACCCCTCACATAGCCTGGGCTACAGGGAATCTACTGTCTCTGTAATAGCTGGCCCGCCGCGATTGTGCGACTGGGAAGGGCGCGTGTCAACGGGGATCAGCTTCAGTCGGCGTGGCGAGACTTCGGCGAGAGCGCCACGACATACTGATGACATGTCACCCACTGAAAAGCTCGGGTTCGTGAACGCCTGCACTTGGTGTTGCTATGACCTTGACAGCCATGGTGTGTGCATATCCTGCGGGCGGCGGCTTGCGCTTCCAGAAGCCCCCCTCGTGACTGTCTGGCCTCTTCCTTCGACAATCGAAGTTCCGGACGTACCTGTTTGGCCTACCCAAGCGGTTGACGACGCACCCAGACGCTCGCCCTCCAGCTATCCCGCATCAAGCCGCTCCTGAGCCGAGCGCACGCGGCAACCGCTACCCCCGCCGCATCTTCACCACGTACAGCCCGTCCGCACTCTACCGGCTGAGGTGTAATAAGGGAAGGTCCGGCAGTTCCCTATCACCACACGGAACAAACTGTACCGATGAACTGTCCTTTGCACTCATGATATCAATGAAGTAGCGCACGTAATTTAAGAAGATGTCTACGGGTGAAGCTGACGACTTAGCACGCGAATCTCCACCGGGCCTCAAGTTGTCCTCCTGCCCATTGAACGCCATGTAGTAGGCGTACTCGTTGGTCAGGTGGAATGGTCCCAGCAGCCTCTTCAGCGAGTCGATCCTGTCTGCCGCAGCGACGCCGTTGACAACGTATTCGAGGTGCGAAGGCGCTCCGTGTAGGAATCGTTGGAGGGAATCTACATACTCCTGCCAATCCCTATCTGCGCACGACTGGAGGTCGAAACAGATCATTGATACGCACCGATTACTATGGAGCCACTCCGTCCAATGCCTAATGTCACCATCATCAGCCCACGCAACAAACGGGATGCTCACAGCGGAGGCCTCTTGAAGGAGTTGGTACGATACCAGACTCCGCATCTGGTTGTTCAGCGTTTCAGGCGGCCAGTCGTCGTCGTAGACCGAGTAGCCGACAGCAGTCACGAGGTCGAAGCCAAGTTGGGCGATCTTCCCTAGCCGCTGCTCTCGACAAGGATCCAGCTTCTCCAACAAGGCGTCGCTTCCGAAGGAAAGGAGAACCATCCTGGTGGATGCGGAGAGTCCCAGCTTCTCTCTCATCCGCTCGCCTCTTGAAGTACTTCTCGCATTCGGTGATAAGACCCTTTTCAGGAACACGCCGGCTGCCTTTAGGGGAACACCATCCAACCACGGCACACACGGCTCTACCACTGGTATGTAGGAAGGAAGATGAGGAAGTGACTGCTGAATCGCAGTCACCCGCCCGAAGTCGAATTGCTGATTCCTGTTGAGATGATACTGAAACTGAGGGTGTCTGATATGTAGGATGTCACGGGAAGGGCGGAGACCATCGTCCGGGCAGGACCGACTAGTGTTCGCGCTGCCGCAGCGCTCCCGGATGCGACATGTGTCGCAGTAGGGTGGCTTGGCAAGAAGAAGTTGCTCTGCTCTACCTAGACTATGGACGCGGGCTCTTGGTGCCATAAACTGTGGCAACCGCCAGCCGTTCGTCTGGGCTGACAGTGTCGACTCTCCCAGTGAATGTGAAGCCCTGGTCAAGGCAATCCGCTATGAACGAGGCATCCTCTCCCTCGACTGAACAGAGAATACCTTCGCGTCCCATCACGACCACTTCGTCATTCCTCTTGTCGACGACGACTCTTTGCCTAGCTTGGACGTCTGCTGGATCCACGGTCAGCCGGACGACGATTTCTCGTGGCTCCTCGCAGGGGTCCACCTTTGGAGCGATTGGCCTACCGTCACGGCCTTTCCCTGGCATGGCACCGGCCCTCCTGCAAACATTCGTTCTAATACTGAATCTTAACCACCCCGGTGAATCGTGTCAAGTCGTAGTGTAGAGGAGTCGCGGCCTGCCACCGACCGGCAGCTACCGGCTGAGCTGGAACCTTGCCCTCCGTCTTGGTGAAAAGCACCCCTATGTCATTCTGAGCGTCGACCACGGTGGCTTGAGGCATTGGCGTACGCCGCGAAGGAATCTGGGGCGGGGGAAATTCGCGAGACGGGATTCAGAGCCACCCGCAGTGGCGATAGCCTACCGGCTGAGCTGGTAGACCTTCCCCTCCGTCTTGATGGAGGGCGCCACCACCATCTCCGCCTCGTGCAGCTCCGCGATGGTCTGGGCGCCGCACACGCCCATGCAGGTGCGGATCGCGCCCACGAGGTTCTCCGTGCCGTCCGTCTTGGACGTCGGCCCGAACAGCAGGCGGTCCAGCGTCGTGTCCACCCCCACCGTGATGCGGGTGCCTCGTGGCAGCTCCGCGTGGCCGGTGGACATCCCCCACGAGTACCCCTTGGCCGGGGCCTCTTCCGTCCTCGCGAAGGCCGAGCCCAGCATCACGGCGTCGGCGCCCGCGGCCAGCGCCTTGCACACGTCGCCGCCGCGGCGCATGCCGCCGTCGGTGATAATCGGCACGTAGCGCCCGCTCTCGCGGTAGTACTCGTCGCGGGCGGCGGCGCAGTCCATCGTCGCCGTCACCTGGGGCACTCCTACCCCCAGCACCTCGCGCGAGGTGCCGATGGCGCCCGGGCCCCCGCCCCCCAGCCCGCCGTAGATACCTGTCTCCATCACCTCCTTGGC
>DAOUMF010000052.1:0-8884 GCA_034411955.1 Dehalococcoidia bacterium | reverse complement strand
CAAGAACCACTACCACGGCTCCCTCAACCCTCACGCCCAGTACCGGGAGGTGTACACCCTGGAGGAGATTCTCGAGTCGCCGCTGGTGGCGGAGCCTCTCACGCGCCTGATGTGCTCCCCCATCGGCGACGGGGCGGCGGCGGCCATCCTCTGCCCGGCCGACAAGGCCAAGCAGTTCACCACCAAGCCCGTCCACGTCCTCGCCTCCTGCGTCGGCTCCGGCAGCGACCACGGCCCCGGCGAGCCCGGCATCACAGAGCGCGTGGCGCAGCAAGCCTACGAGAAAGCGGGCGTGGGGCCAGAGGACCTCAACGTTGTCGAGATGCACGACGCCTCCGCCCCAGCGGAGCTGGTGCTGTGCGAGGAGCTGGGCCTGTGCGCCCCCGGCGAGGGCGGCAAGCTCATCGACTCCCGCGACACGTACGCGGACGGCCGGATACCGGTGAACACCAGCGGCGGCCTGATCTCCAAGGGCCACCCCATCGGCGCCACAGGTGTCGCCCAGATCTACGAGATCTTCAGCCAGCTACGCGGCGAGGCGAGCGACCGGCAGGTGGCCAACCCGCGCGTGGGCCTGACGGAGAACGGCGGCGGCATGGTGCGAGCGGAGGCGGCGGCGCTCTCCGTCCACATCCTGTCGATCTAACGCAGTCGGGAGACCCGTCCGCGTGAAGTACGAGACCCTGATCGTCGAGCAGACCGGCGGCGTCGCGACCATCCGCCTCAACCGGCCTGAGAAGCACAACGCCCTCAGCGCCCGGCTCTGCCACGAGCTCATCGACGCCCTGGACAGGCTGGAGGCCGATGACGCCGTCAGCGTTCTCATCCTCACGGGCGTCGGCGAGAAGGCGTTCTGCGCCGGGGCCGACATGGCCGAGGCCGCGGGCGCCCGCGGGACGAAGGCCAGTGACGTGGGAGCGCCCGCTCAGGCCGTGGCCCGCGTGCTGCGAACCCGTAAGCCGATCATCGCCGCCGTCAACGGCTACGCCTACGGCGGCGGCGCCTTCCTCGCCATCAACTGCGACATCCGCATCGCCTCCGAGAACGCCAGCTTCCGGTTCGTGGGGACCAGCTACGGGCTAGTCGTGGGCGCCTTCCAGCTCCCGCGCATCATAGGGGCACCCCTGGCCAAGGAGCTGATCTTCACCGCCCGCACCATCGACGCCCAGGAGGCGCTGCGCATCGGCCTCTTGAACCACCTGGTGCCGTTGGAGAAGCTGGAGCCCGCCGTCATGGAGATGGCCCAAGCGATCGCCGCCAACTCGCGCGCCGCCGTCATGGCGTCCAAGGAGGTCATCGACATCGCCACCTACAGCGGCGATGCCATACGGCGGGAGGTGGAGGCGAACCGGGAGCTTCGTCAGTCGCAGGAGCACCGGGAGCGTTTCCGGGACGCCGCCACGCGGGTCACCGGCGACGAGTAGGTTTAGCGTTGCGCCTGGGTTGGGGCTGTTCTTAGCGTTTCGGTTAGCCTCTCAGCCTCCGGCAGCTCTTCCAGCCGCTCGACCAGGCGCAGCGTCCGCTCGACCGCCTCAGTAGGGAGAACCGTGCCCGCGCAGTCGCGGAACTTCTCCGCCAACTCGTCCCAGGACAGAGGCCGCGACGGATCGCCCCGAGGCGTGTCCACCCGCAGGCTGTGCTCACTCCCGTCTTTGAGAGCGATACGCACCTCGGCGTGGCCGCCGATGGGGAAGGCGCCGGGCTCCGCCCCCTCCCTCGCCTCCACCTTCGCCATCAGCTCCCGCACCGCCGGGCGGCGGACGGCCTCGTCCGTGAAGGAGGCCAGACCCACACGGCCGTCCGCTAGTGCCGCCGCCAGACAGTACTGCAGGCTGAACTTCCCCTCCAGCCCCGTCGCCGGCGGGTCGGCGCGCAGGGGCAGCAGCGCCCCGCGACTCACCTCTACTTGGACGCGGGCGATGCTGTCGGGATCGATCCCGTGCTGGGCGCTCAGGTCGAGGGCGGCGTCCAGCGAGCGGTGGACGGCGTAGCAGCAGGGATAGAGCTTGACCCCGATGCCGGAGGAGGTGATCTCGAACGGGTCCCCGAGCGCGGTCAGCGGCTCCAGATCGACCTCTGCGCCGCCACTCATCGCCCGCAGGAAGCCGCTCTCGCCCTCCAGAGCACGGGGGTCAGCGGTGAAGCCCCGGCCGGCCAACTCTGCCGCGACGACGCCGTTGCGGGCGGCCCAGCCGGCGTGCAGCGTCTTCGTCATCGTCCCGAAGTTCTGCTGAAGCCCGCTGGCCAGGGAGGCGGCGACGCCCAGGGCCATCTGGGTGCGCGCGACGTCCAGATCCAGGCGCCGAGCGCAGGCCGCCGCCCCGCCCAGGGTGCCCAGGGTGGACGTCGCGTGCCAGCCCAGGGCGTAGTGCTCCTCGCCGATGGCCCGGCCCAGCCGCGCCTCCACCTCAAACCCCAGCACGAAGGCGGTAAGCAGGTCGCGACCGCTGCAACCCGCGTTCTCGGCGACAGCTAGGACGGCGGGCAGCAGGGGCGCGCTGGGGTGCCCGCGCATGGACAGGCTGACATCGTCGTAGTCCAGGGCGTGCCCGGCGGTGCCGTTGACCAGCGCCGCCTCAGCGGCCGGGGCACGAAACTGCTGCCCCAGCACCGTCGCCTCCTCGCAGCCACCCCGCTCCCGCACCCACTCCGCCACGATGCGGGCGCTCTCCTCCTGGGAGCCAGCCAGGGCCACGCCCAGCGTGTCCAGCAGGGCCCGCTTGGCCTGTACGATGGCCTCCTCCGGCGCACTCTCCGCCTCGGCGACGAAGCGGGCCAGGTGCTCGCTGACGTTCACGGCGCTCATGTTAGCACAGGGACAGAGCGATCTCGTGCTGAACCTCAGCTTGCTCTCCAGTTGGGCGACCAGTAAACTGGGCAAGGTTGCCATGGACCTCAAATCGATCGTTCAGCCCAAGAAGAACCCCAAGATCCCCGACTTCCGCCCGGGGGATAGCGTGCGTGTGCTGGCGCGGGTCGTGGAGGGAGAGCGAGAGCGCGTGCAGGCGTTCGAGGGGGTGGTCATACGCAAGCGGCGCGGGGGCATCAACTCCAGCTTCACGGTTCGCCGCGTGACCCACGGCATAGGCGTGGAGCGGACGTTCCTGCTGTATTCGCCGCGGCTGGAGAGCGTGCAGGTAGTGCGGGTGGGCCAGGTTCGCCGGGCCAAGCTGTACTACCTCCGCAAACGGGTGGGCAAGAGGGCCCGCGTCCGCGCCGGCTCTCGCGACCGCTTCGAGGAGCTGACGCGACAACTGGCTGAGGCGGGCGAAGAGCTGCCCACGGGAGAGGAGGAGGAAGCGCCGCCGGAAGAGACCGAGGCCGCACAGGAGGTCGAGGCCGAAGGGGAGGCGGAAGAAGAAGTGGAAGCTGAGGCAGAGGCGGAAGCGGAAGAGGCGGCCGAGGCGGAGGGAGAAGAAGCCGAGCCGGAAGCTGAAGGCGTCGCGGAGGACGAGGAGGAAACCACAGAGGAGCCCACCGCCGAAGCGGAGGCCGAGACGGAGGATGAGAAAGCTCCCGAGGCGTAACCCGGTCTCGCGATGAGAGCGCGCCGTCCCTTGCGGACGGCTTTTTTATGTGCCTCTTTCCCTTTCCACTTGCGGCCGCTGCGGTGCTATAGTCGGCGCGGAGGTGGCGATGACCTACGCAGAGGTCGCGGTCAACGCCGGGGCGCCCATCCGCCAGACGTTCACCTATCGGATTCCGGATAACCTGCCTGCCAGTGGGCAGGACCTGCCGCTGGACGTCGGGCACGCGGTCTACGTGCCCTTCGGATCGCGCCGGCTGCAAGGGGTGGTGCTGGAGATGACGGAGACACCAGCCTTCCCCGATGCGCGGGACATCGACGCCATCATCGACCCTGAGCCGCTGCTGTCGCCGGAGCGGGCGGCGCTGGCCCGCTGGCTCAGCGACCACTACCTGGCACCCCTCTTCGATTGCGTGTCGCTGATGCTGCCGCCGGGGTTCAAGCGGCGGCCGCTTACTGTGCTGCGGCCGCTGGTGTCGCTGGACGAGCTTCCCGGGCTGGGGCTGACAGAGAGGCAGCGGGCGGCGCTGACATACCTGGTCGCCCAGGGGCAGGCCGAGCAGGATGAGCTGCGCAAGGCGCTGCGGCTGCGCAGCGTCAGCACCGTGGTGGGCGGACTGGTGCTGCGCGGGTTCATCGAGCGGCGGCACGAGCTGGCGCGGCCCCAGGTGCGGCCCAAGGTGGTGCCCCATCTGCGTCTGCTGGTCTCCGCCGCTAAGGCCCGGCGGCGGGCGCGGACACTGCGGGACGAGGGCGGGGCGTCGGCCTTGCGGCGGGCGATGGTGCTGGAGGCGCTGGCCGACCAGGGCCCGCTGCCCCTGGCCGAGCTGCGGCCGCTGGGGCTGACGACGGCCGTCCTGCGCGACCTGCAACAGCAAGGTCTGGCGGTGCGAGAGGACGTGACGGTGGTGCGCGATCCGCTGGCGGGGCGCGCGTACCCCAAACGAGCCGCTCCCACCCTCACCGGCGAGCAGGATGAGGCCTACCGGCGCATCGCGAAGGCGCTGGAGGGCGAGGGACAGCCGCAGACGTTCCTCCTGCACGGCGTCACCGGCAGCGGCAAGACAGAGGTGTACCTTCAGGCTCTGGAGCGGACAGTGGCACTGGGCAAGCGCGCCATCGTGCTGGTTCCGGAGATATCGCTGACGCCGCAGACGGTCCGCCGGTTCGGAGAACGGTTCCCGGGCCAGGTGGCGGTGATGCACAGCGGCCTGTCGCGGGGAGAGCACTTCGACATGTGGCACGAGGTTCGGTCCGGGCGCTACGCCGTGGTCATCGGGCCGCGGGGGGCGCTGTTCGCGCCGCAGCCCGACCTGGGACTCGTCGTCATCGACGAGGAACACGAGTGGACGTACAAGCAGCAGGAGGGCTCGCCCCGCTATCACGCCCGGGCGGCCGCCGAGGAGTTGTGCCGCCTGACCGGCGCCGTTCTCGTCCTGGGCTCGGCCACGCCGGACGTGCAGAGCCATTTCCGCTACGCCTCTGGCGGGTCCCACCAGCTTCTGGAGCTGCGCCAGCGTCTCCACAGGACGGAATCGGGCGGCGTGACGCCGAGCCCGCTGCCCCAGGTGGAGGTGGTGGACCTGCGCGAAGAACTCAAGGCCGGCAACCGGGGCATCTTCAGTCGCTCCCTCACCGCCGGCATCAGCGCGGCGCTTTCGGCGGAGGAGCAGGTGATCCTGTTCCTCAACCGGCGCGGCACGGCCTCCTTTCTCCAGTGCCGCGACTGCGGTCACGTGCCGAGCTGCACCTCCTGCGCAGTGTCCCTGACCCTCCACTCCGCCTCAGGGGGAGAGAACCGGCTGGTCTGCCACTACTGTCGCCGCGCCCGGCCCGCGCCCACGGCGTGTCCCCAGTGCGGCAGCCGCCGCATCCGTCAGCTTGGGCTGGGCACCGAGCGGGTGGAGGAGGAGGCGCGCCGGGCCTTCCCCAATGCCCGCACCCTGCGCTGGGACCGCGACGTCACCCGCAGCCGCGACGCTCACGAACGCATCCTGGCCCGCTTCCTGGCCCACGAGGCGGACATCCTCATCGGCACGCAGATGGTGGCCAAGGGGCTGGACATGCCGCTGGTCACCTTGGTGGGGGTAGTCTCGGCCGATACCGCCCTGCGCTTTCCCGACTTCCGCTCCGGCGAGCGCACATTTCAGTTGCTGGAGCAGGTGGCGGGGCGGGCGGGGCGGGGCCCGCGCGGCGGCCGCGTGATCATCCAGACCTACTCGCCGAACCACTACGCGGTGGCGGCGGCGGCCCAGCACGACTACCACGCCCTGTACAACCAGGAGGTGGACTTCCGCCAGCCGCTGGGATACCCGCCGTTCGGGCGGCTGGCGCGGCTGGTGTACGCCCACACCGGCGAGCAGTACGCGCGCGAGCAGGCAGCGGCGATGGTGCGCTATCTGCGGGGAGAGCGGGACCAGCGGGGCCTGCCCAACCTGGACGTGCTCGGTCCGGGGCCGGCGTTTGTGCCTCGGCTGCGCGGCCGCTGGCGCTGGCAGGTGGTGGTGCGCGGCGAGAACCCCACGGAGCTGCTGGCGGAGGTGGCATTCCCCCGCGGCTGGACGGTGGACATCGACCCAGTCTCACTGCTGTGAGACGCCGGGAGCGCGCCACGCCTACCAGCAGGCGCGCCGATTCGCTAGAATTGGGTCGATCGCGCCTTTTGCGCCCCGGCGCACAGGGCTTACGGAGGTAATGAGTGGCCGTTCACCCGATCCGCACACTGGGCGACCCGGTCCTGCGCCAGAAGGCGAAGCGGGTCCCCGCTATCGACGGCTCTATCCGCAGGCTCATCGAGGACATGATCGATAGCATGCGGGCCGCCAGCGGCGTGGGCCTCGCCGCCCCTCAGATCGGCGTCTCCCTCCGCGTCATCGTCATCGGCCTGCCGGACGAGGAGCCGTTCGCCATAATCAACCCGGATATCGTCAAGCGGTCGCGAGAGCGGAAGGTGGAGGAGGGCTGCCTGTCGGTGCCGGGGTACCGCACGGAGAACATGACACGCTCGGTCACCGTGGTGGCCAAGGGGCTCGATCCCTCCGGCCGACGGGTGCGGGTCAAGGGCCAGGATGACCTGCTGGCCCAGGCGCTGGAGCATGAGATAGACCACGTCAACGGCGTGCTCTACATCGAGCACCTTGAGAGTAAGAGCGACCTGATCAAGATCGAGCCGGCGGAGCCTCCCGGCGGGGGTGAGTCCCGTCAGAACGGCTAGCCGGGCTGGCATGGCCGAGGCGCCGCTAACCGTCGGCCCCGAGGTCCAGAGCCTGCTGGCGCGGCTGGACAACTTCTTCCGCCGCTCCGGCGTGGAGGCCTACGTCGTCGGCGGCTTCCTCAGGGACGCCCTCCTGGGCCGCCACGGTCGCGACGTAGACCTCTCCATCGCCGGCGACCCTCTGGCGCTGGGCCCGGAGCTGGCGGACGCCCTCGACGGTCACTTCTTCCCATTGGCCGAGGAGCGACAGGTGGCGCGGGTGCTGCTGGCGGAGTCGGGGATGTACATCGACCTGCTGCCCCTGCGGGGCGACGTGGAGTCCGACCTGAGGGGGCGCGACTTCACCATCGACGCCATGGCAGCGCCTCTGGCCCAGGCGGCCGCCGGGACAGCGGCCCTCATCGACCCCACGGGAGGACAGGCCGACCTTCACCGGCGCCTGGTGCGGGTCATCGGCGAGGAGGCGTTTCGGGCCGACCCCCTGCGGACGTTGCGAGGGACGCGCCTGGCCGTGGAGCTGGACTTTGAGATGGACCCCGACACGGCGGCGCTCATCCGCCGGCACGCGGGCAGTCTGACACAGGCGGCGGCAGAGCGACAGCGGGACGAGCTGATGCGCGTCCTAGCTACGCCCCGAGCCGGTCAGGGCCTGCGCCTGCTGGACAGCCTGGGACTGCTGGAGCGGCTGCTGCCGGAGCTGACGGACAGCCGGGGCGTCGAGCAGCCCAAGGAGCACCACTGGGACGTGTTCGATCACTCGCTGGAGGCGGTGGGGAACCTGGACATCCTGCTGGCCGAGGAGGAGCCTCGCGAGCGTCGCGGGCGGCGGCTGTGGCGCGAGCTTTGGGGTCAGCTAGCCTGGTGGGAGGAGGCCCGCCCCTACTTCCGGGAGGAGGTGCTGGCGGAGCGGCCTCGCTCGGCGGCGCTCAAGCTGGGCGGCCTCCTGCACGACATCGCCAAGCCGGAGGCGAAGACGTTCGACGACACCGGCCGGATGCGTTTCTTCGGGCACGCGGACGTGGGCGCGGAGAAGGCCGTCCGCGCGCTGCAGCGACTGCGCTTCTCGGCACGGGAGGTGGCGCTGGTGCAGACGATGGTGAAGGCACACCTGCGCCCCGTCCAGATGGGGCAGCAGGGGCCTCCCACCCGGCGAGCGCTCTACCGCTACTTCCGGGACTGCGGCGATGCGGCCATTGACACCCTCTTCCTCTCCCTGGCCGACCATCTGGCCACGGTGGGGCCTCGGGTGCGTATGTCCGGCTGGCGCCATCATGTGGCGCTGGTAAACTATATACTCACAAAACGGTTTCAAGAAGAGGAGGTAACTTCCCCTGCCAAGCTGCTGGACGGAGACGAACTGATGACAGAGCTGAACCTTTCGCCGGGGCCTCTCATCGGGCGCCTGCTGGAGACGGTGCGGGAGGCCCAGGCCGCGGGCGAGATATCGACCCGCGAAGAGGCGCTGGCGCTGGCTCGCAGCCATCTGGAACAAATACGCCATCTCCTCCGTCACTAGGCCTGGGGGTGATGGACATGCGAATTGCTTTCGCTTTGGCAGCCATTGGGGTATCTCTCTTCATTGCCTGTGGTGGAGCTGATGACGGAAGCAGCCGAGCGATCGAGACCGTCCTCACGTCCGGAGTGATGGGCCACGATAGCTACGCGGACCATCATGAGGGCGACAACGAGTGCGTTATCTTTGGCGGCGGGCCTTCTCCCGGCATAAGGGTTCCGGGGACATGCCGCTGGCAGGCGGAACAGGAAGGCGCCGATTGGATTGTCTCGCTGACCCAGATCTGGCGCTGTGAGGACTTCAGCGCCACTATCGAAGGGAAAGACACCTGTCCCGGCGAGACAGGATCGCACTCTTGGCGCTATCGCGTGAACGCAGAAGGCCGGGTATCGGACCTTGATGACAGCGGTGATTTCCCACCACAGTCGGTTCAGTGAGATGCGCCTAGGCGCTAAATCTGATACACGTAGATAAGCTATGGCATTCTGGATCCTGGCCCTGGCCTACCCGGCGGCGATCGCGCTGCTGTTCTATTTCGCCTTCCTGCGGCCGGTGCAGCAGGAACGGGCCAGAAGGCGCCGGGAGCTCGCCGAGCTCCAGATCGGGGACGAGGTGCTGACCCAGGGAGGGC
>DAOUMF010000051.1:0-14771 GCA_034411955.1 Dehalococcoidia bacterium | reverse complement strand
CCATGAGCGCTAACGAGGCGAAAGAAAAGGAGAACGCAGGGGCCAAGGTGGAATGGCCGCAGGGCTTCGCCGAGATGTGTCGCCAGATGATGTGCGGCGGAATGCCTGACTGTTGCGGGCCAGAGATGCGAACGACGATGTCGCGGTGGATGGCCGGGTTCCAAGCCGAGACAGAGAAGTAGGTCGGCGCCGACGGAGGTGCTTCATGGTTGCTCTCAGCGACAAGGAAAGGGAGTACGTGGCTATCGGGGCTGCAATCGGCGCCGGCTGTCGCCCGTGCACCCAGTACCACGTGGACGCCGCTCTGAAGGCCGGCCTTAGTAAGGATGATATCCGGACGGCCGCAGAGGAGGCGGAGGCGCTGCGTGTGGAGGCGGCGGCGAGCGTGGCCGATTACGGCCGAGGGCTCCTCGGCGACGAGGAGAAATGGGCGCACGACTTCTCCGACATGTGCGAGCGGACTCAGGCGCTGGTGCGGATAGGAGCGGCGACAGGCGGCAACGCCGGTTCGTTTCTCGGTGAGATACTGCCCCAGGCGCGCGGCTTGGGCCTGACGGACGATGCGTTGAGGGAGGCGGTAGAGGTGGCAGGCATGGTGAAGAGGATGGCGGGCAACTTCTTCGACAAGGACGCGGAGCGGGCCCTGGGGCGGGCGGAAGAACTCGCGAGCGTGACGGAGGCCGCCGGCTGCGCGACGTCAGCTCCGGCGGACGCGGGGACTGGCCAGAACATGCCCGGCCGCTGCTGCTAGACGGAGCGTCCTACCCCCCAGCCTTCGCCCGCTCCTGCTCTATGAGGTCACGGCGCAGTATCTTCCCCGACAGGGATTTTGGGATGGCGTCCACGAACTCGACCTCGCGCACCTTCTTGTGGGGCGCCACGCGGTCGGCGACGAACTGGATAATGTCCTCAGCGGTGGCCTCCTCGGTAGGCTTGAGGATGACGAACGCCTTGGGGATCTCGCCACCCTCGGTGTGCGGCTTGGGGATGACAGCGGCATCGCCGACGGCGGGGTGCTCCATGAGTAGGGCCTCCAGCTCGGCAGGGGCGACCTGGTAGCCCTTGTACTTGATCAGCTCCTTCTTGCGGTCGACAACGTAGACGTAGCCTTCCTCGTCAAACTGTCCGATGTCGCCGGTGCGCAGCCAGCCCTCCTGGGTGAGAGTATCGGCGGTCTCCTCCGGCCGGTTCCAGTAGCCACGCATGATCTGGGGACCGTGGACGAGGATCTCGCCGGTCTCTCCCGGTCCCAGCTCACGGTCGTCCTCCAGTGAGACGACCTTCTCGACGGTGTCGGGGATGGGCGGGCCGACGGAGGTAGGCTTGACGCGGTAAGGGGGACTGACGTTGGAGACGGCGCTGGTCTCGGTCATACCGTAGCCCTGGACGACCTTGCAGCCGTAGAGCCCCTGGGCTTGCTGGGCGACCTCCGGCGGCAGGGGAGCGGCGCCGCTGATGATGAAGTCCATCGAGGAAGTGTCGAACTTCTCCCGGTCGGGGAAGTTGGCCAGGGCCAAGAGGGCCGGCGGCACGACGAACATGTTCGTAACCTTGTGGCGCTGAACCAGCTCGAGACAGAGCTGAGCGTCAAACCGCGGCATGAGTACTTGAGTGGCGCCGCTGGCGAAGCCGCCGGTCGCCAGGACTGTCAGCCCATAGATGTGGAAGAACGGCAGGAAGTCCAGGTAGATGGAGTATGAGGTGCTGAAGCCTGTGAAGAGGATCTGGCGGGAGTTGGCGATCAGGTTGGAGTGGCTGAGCATGACCCCCTTGGGGAGGCCCGTGGTGCCGCTGGAGTAGGGAAGAGCGACCAGGTCAGTGAGGGGGTCTATCTCCACGAAGCGAGGCTCCGGCGGCGACTCCTTGGCCAGCTCCCAAACGTCCTCGAGGGCCCAAACGTGCTTGAGGTTGGGCAGGTGCTCCTGCAGGCCCTGGACCGGCGTCTGGAGGAAGCGCATGGTGAAGATCATGGAGGCGTCGCAGTCCTCCAGTTGATGAAGGAGCTCGCGCTGTTTGTAGAGGGGGTTGAGGGTAGTGACCACGGCGCCGGCGTGGACGATGCCCTGAAAGGCGACCACGTATTCCGGGATGTTCGCCGAGAGGATGGCGACGCGGTCGCCCTTCTGGATGCCTTGATCCTGAAGGTAACGGCCGAGGCGCTGTCCGGCCTCCCAGATCTGGCTGAAGGTGTACGTGGTGCCGTCCACGTTGATGAGGCAGGGCTTGTCCTTGAAGCGGTGGGCGGAGTGCTCCAGGAACTCCGGGAGGGTAACGGTGGGGTAGGGCTGCAGGCTGGCCCAAGGGCTGTATATGAGCATAGGTGCTCTCCTTTCTCAGGGGAACAGACGCTGAGCGAATTCGGTGACGCGGCGGCCCAGCTCGCGGGCCTGGGCGCAATCGTCCTCCGCGACCTCGCCGTGGGCAGTGGCGCCGTAGTAGATGCCGGAGCGCCGCATGCGGCCAGACCAGGGGAGGCCGAGGACGAGCATGCCGTGAGCGAACAGCAGGTGGAGGAGTCCGAGAAGGGTGGCTTCCGTGCCGCCGGAACGGGACCAACCCGCGGTGAAGGCGGCGCCGACCTTACCGGCGAGGCCGCCGCGGGAGTCGAAGAGGAGGAGGACGGTGGGCAAGGCGACGCGTTAGCGGCTAGTCCCCCAGCTGTGTGCTGTAGCCGGCCCCGATGACGTCTTCCACGTATTCGGAGCGCCAGCCAGGGTTGGGGATGGTGATACGGTGCTCACGGAGCCAGGCATGGACCTGGACGTAGCGTTCCTCGACATAACGGCGCCAGGAGTCTTCCTCCTCGAACAGGTCGGGCTCGATCTCCTCAAAGCGCTTATCCATGTCCTGGGGGTCGACGTCCAAGTCCTCGCGCCAGTAGTCGACGATGTAGTCAAGGGACTCCTCCAGGCAGCGACGGCACTCGTCCAGGAGGGCGAGCATGAAGCCCTGCTCGTTGACGGGGCGTCCGCGGAGGCGCATCTCGGTAGCGCAGGAGGGGCAGAGTATGACGAGCTTACGGGTGTCGCAGTTGTCGCGCTTGGCGCAGCCTTCGCAGAGGGGAGCCCACTCCGCAGCCTCCGCGCTGCGCAGGTAGCCCACTGTGGCCTCGTCCGCGAGGGTGCCACAGCGCGGGCAGGAGAGCTTGCTGGCGAGAATATCGTTGATCGCCCGATGCCAGTCGATCTGCATTTTGCTTTCGAGGCGACTCCGCTGTAAGGCCTGCCTACCGGCAGGCAGGGACGAAACCTGAGCCTTCGGTAAGCAACATGATAGCCGTTTTGCGGAGTGTGTCAACTAGGGACGCCGCGCCACCGCCTGCTCGGGGGTGCCAGGGCAAGCCTACTCGTGGCGCGTTTCCCGTACCTCGTTCGCTGGAGGTGCGTTGTGGAGCGGGAGGGTGTAGGAGGCGGACTGGCCCAGAGCCTCCTCCACGGTAACGGTGAGGGAAGAGAGGTTGGCCGCGCCACGGGAGCGGAGCTGTTCAGCGACGCGTCCCGCCAGCCACTCGGCCAGCCGCTCGGCAGTGGAGTTGTCGATGGATAGGGCCCGGACATCAGCCTCCGGGATGACATAACGCCGACCGCCAAATGCGATCTCATAGTGCCCCTCGCGACACCCTACGGCCAGGTGGGGATTCTCCATGGGCAGGAGGAAGGCATGGTCCAGCTCACGGCAAACGTCACCCACCAGCCCTCGCAACTCCACGAAGTCGAACACCCAGCAGTCCACCGTCAGCTCGCCCTCCAGCTCCACCTCCACGGTGTAGTTGTGTCCGTGCAGAGGCTCGCACTCCCCCCGGAAGGTCGCGAAGTGCGCCGCAGCAAACCGCAGCTCCGCGCTGCTCACCTTGATCCGCCTCATGGCCATCGATGATACTGGCCCCGCCCCGATCAGGGAAGAGCCGTCGGCAGTTCGATAGGGATGTGTTCGCACTATAGATGTTATGTCCTTTACAACAGGCCCTTCTACCCCTTCCTCCCTCTTGGGCCAGACAGGCGCGGCCCTATCCCACCTTCTACCTTCAACCAGAAGAGACAGCGACCGCTCACACCGCCACCTGTCCGCCACCGGCACCAAATTGCCACCCGCGCCCAGCCGGTGCTAGACTAAAAGCAGTCCAGTTCCCGCAATGGAGTTCGAAGGAGTTCAGGTCGGGTCACCACCGCACCGTTAACCAGCCGGATCACCCCATGATGTGATAGGCATGCCATACGAACAGACCGGCGTTATGTCGATCGTCAAGCTAAGCGCGAGGCCGTCGTGACCCTGTGGAAGACGTTGAAGTGGAGCACGTTCTCGCTGGCGGTGGCGCTGGCCATCGTGCTGGCGGGCGTTGTGGGCCACACTCTGGGCGAGAACGGCGGCGGCAGGTCGTCCGTCACCACTAGTGAGAGCGATTTCGGCATCCTGGACGAGATAGTCAACATCCTGAAGGAGGATTTCATCGACCCGGAGGCGGTGGACCCAGAGATCCTGAAGGTGGGCGCCATCAACGGCATCTTGCAGGCGTTGGGCGATCCGCACACGGTGTACATCGACCCGCAATCATACGCGCTGGGGATAGACGTAATCTCAGGGACGTTTGAGGGGATAGGCGCCCAGGTGGAGCAGGACCCGACTTCCGGCGATATCGTCATCGTGACCCCGTTCCGGGACTCGCCAGCGGAGAGAGCCGGCATCCGCCCCGGTGACATCATCAAGTCGGTGGACGGCACGTCCACCGAGGGCTGGTCGGTGGCCCAGACGGTGCGGCTCATCCGCGGCCCGGAGGGCACCGAGGTGGTGCTGGGTATCGAGCACCCGGACGGGACCACGGAGGACGTGGCGATAGTGCGTGACACGATCGTAATACCGACGGTGTTCACCCGGGAGATCGAGGACGCGGCGGGAAACCAGGTCACCGACCTCGCCTACATCGAGCTGCAACAGTTCACGGACCAAGCGGTGAGAGACCTGCGCGATGAGCTGCAGCGGGTGCAGGACGAGGGGTACAAGGGGGTCATCCTGGACCTGCGCCGGAACCCCGGCGGCAGCCTGGAAGCCACTGTGGCGGTGGCGGATGCCTTCCTGGACGAGGGCGTAATCCTGACGCAGGTCGGCCGCGACGGCCAGGAAGCCGTCACCCGCGCCGAGCCGGGCGGAGTGGCCACGGACATACCGTTGGTGATCCTGGTCGGCCCGGGCTCCGCCAGCGGTTCCGAGGTGGTGGCCTGCGCCCTGCGGGACAACGACCGCGCTACCCTCATCGGCGAGAAGACCTTCGGCAAGGGCTCCGTCAACCACCTGCGCGAACTCTCCGACCAAGGCGCTCTCTACATTACGATAGCCCGCTGGGAATGTCCCAAAGGCGAGCAGATTGAAGCGGTGGGCATCCAGCCGGACAAGGAGGTTCCCTGGCCCGACGCAGACATCGAGGCCAATCGCGACGTACAACTGTTCGCCGCCATCGACTACCTTCGAGAGAACCTCACGCAGGCTACACCCTAGTTATGTAAAGCACTGCCCGCCCGGAGGCAGCGTGGGCGAGAAGACCATCACCCTCAACCGAAAGGCCCAGCACGATTATCACATCCTGCGCACCCTGGAGGCGGGCCTGTCTCTCCTGGGCACGGAGATAAAGTCCATACGCGAGGGACGCGTGAGCATCCGCGAGGCGTACGTGCGTCCGGAGGAGGGAGAGATGTGGCTGGTGGGGGCGCACGTGGCCCACTACCCGCCGGCGGCCTCCATGAACCACGACCCTACCCGCAGGCGACGCCTGCTGCTCCATAAACGCCAGATCAGCGAGCTGACACGGGCGGTGGACTCGGAGGGAGTAACGCTAGTCCCCCTCCGCCTGTACTTGAAGGCCGGGCGGGCCAAGCTTGAGATAGCGCTGGCGCGGGGGAAGAGGCGTTATGACAAGCGGGCCGCCATCGCTAAGCGGGAGGCGGAGCGGCAGATGCAGCGGGCCATGCGCCGCAGGGCGTGAGGGAAAGTGCTGGCCGGCCCGCCGGGAGAGGCTCAGGTGCGGTCGCCCTGCCGTCGGCCTAGGTCACTGAACAGGCTGTAGATCACTGGGATCACCACCAGGGTGAGCATGGTGGAGGTGAACAGCCCGCCGATGACCACGGTGGCCAGCTCCTCGGCGATGATAATTCCACCGTGGCTGAGGCCCAGCGACAGGGGAATGAGGGCGAAGATGGTGGCGAAGGCGGTCATGAGGATGGGCCGCACCCGGCTGCGTCCGCCCTGAAGGAGCGCCTCCCTTGCCGAGAGCCCACGCCCCCTGAGCATCTCCACGAAGGTGATGAGGACGATAGCGTTGGTGACGACGATGCCGATTAGCATGAGGAGGCCGATGAGGGCAGGCAAGCCAATATCGCGGCCGGTAACGAACAGCGCGAAGAAGGCCCCGACGGATATGAAGGGCAGGCTGAAGAGGATGATGAAGGGGTTCACCAAGGACCCCAGGGAAGCCACCATCACGATGTACACCAGTATCACGGCAATCCCCATGGCGACGTAGAGGTCGGAGAAGGCCTCCTCCTGCTGCTCGAAGATGCCGCCGACGCGGACCTCCACCCCCGGCTCCTTCTCCACCTCGCTCACCAGGTCATCGACACGGCCTGAGACGCCACCGATGTCGCTGCCGGTGATGTTCGCGGTGATGGTGGCCGCCCGCTGCTCATCGACTCGCGTAACCGTGGCTGGGCCCTGGGCGACATCTACGTCTGCGATCTCCTCCAGGCGCGGCCCACCGAACCCACCCAGGACAAGCTGGCCCACGGCCTCCATGGGGACGGCTGGCTGGCTCCCCACCTTGAGCACGAGGTCTGCCGGCTCCCCATCGATGTGGACCGGGCCCAGGTCTCGGCCCACGAGCAGCTCGCGCACCTCCGTCGAGACCTCCTCAGCCGTGAGATCGTAGGATGACGCCTTGGCTGGATCCACGAGAACCAAGAGCTCCGGCTCGGACTCCGCGATGTCGTTGTCGATGTTCTCCAGTTCGGGGATGCTCCCCAGCCCTTGGGTGAGGCGCCTGGCGGTCGTCGCGACGCCATCGTAGTCACTGCCGCTGACCACGATCTCCACCAGGTCGGATTCGACGCCGGGCCCGAGGATTTCAATGTTGGCCTTTACGCCGGGGAAGGCAGTCGCCAGCTCTCGCATCCGCTCCGCCTCATCCACGATGTCCACTCCATCGTCGTAGACCAGGATGACATCTATGGTGTTGGTGCCGGGGACGCCGCCGCGGAGAGCGCCGGGGGTCGACGCGTCGACGCGGCCGATGATGAGCTCGCTGGTCTCCAGGGCATCGATGGCGGCGAGCCTGTCCTCGATGCGCTTGGCGACCTCATTGGTCGTGGCCAGGGCGGTGCCGGAGGGCAGCTCCAGTCTTCCCAGCAGGACGTCCTCATGGCTGGTCGATATGAAGCTGAAGTTGATGAAGGGCAAGAGGGCAAAGCTGGCGGCGAAGAGGGCCCCCGCTCCCACCAGGGTCATGGCCCGGTGCCCCAGGCACCAGCGCAGGACCGGCGTGTAGAGGCGCTGCAGCCAGGTGTCCCCTTCCTTGACCTTCATGACAGGGATCAAGACCAGGCTGAGAGCCGGGACGACGGCGATGGCCACCAAGTAGGAAGCCAGCAGGGCGAAGGCAACGGCCAGCGCGAAGGGGAGGAAGAACTCTCCTACGAGACCTCCGATCAATGCCAGAGGGAGGAACACGGCTACCGCAACCAGGGTGGATGAGAGGATGGCGGTCGATACCTCGCGGGCGCCGTCCACGGCCGCCTGGAAGAGAGGCTTGCCCCGCCGCGAGTGGACATAGATGTTCTCCAGCACAACGATGCTGTCGTCCACCACCCGGCCAATGGCGACGGTGAGGCCGCCGAGGGTCATGACGTTGAGCGTTACGCCCTGCCAGTTGAGGACGGCGATGGCCGCCAGCAGGCTGAGGGGGATTGAGACCGCTGTCACCAGGGTGGCCCGCACGCTGGTGAGGAAGAAGAGGATGACCAGCACGGCGAAGACGGCGCCGAAGAGCCCCTCGTTGACGAGGGCGTCGATGGATTCCTCTATCATGTCGGACTGATCGAAGAGGACAGCGGCCTGAACGTCCTCGGGAAGGCCCTCCCTTTCCAACCGATCAAGCGTATCCGCGACATCGTTGGCTACCCTTACGGTGTTGGCCTCCTGGGTCTTGAAGACGGCGATGGCCAGGCTGGGCTGGCCGTTGGTGCGGGCGATGGCGGCAAGGGGCGAGGGCTCGAGCCCTACGTCCGCCACATCGCCGATACGGAGGGCGCGGTCCTCTGCGGCAGAGTCGTTCGTTGTCAGGGACTCGGTGGAGCCGCCGAGCGCCGCGGGGACCGCCGAGACGAGGGCCAGGTTGGCAACGTCCTCGGTCGAGCTCAGTTGGTGCTCCGTGCGGACGGGGAGGATCTTGCCATCCTCGATGGCGAAGCCGGAAGGAGTGGAGAGGTTGTTCTCCTCCAGCGTCTTCTCCACATCGTCTGTCGTCACGCCCAAGCGGGCCATACGCTCCGGGTCCAGAGACACCACCAAGCGCTTCTCCGAGGCCCCCGTAGTGGTGACCGAGAAGACGCCGTCGATCCGTTCCAGGGCGGGCACCACCACGTCTTCGGCCAGGGTTTCTATCTCCGCCTGGCTGCGCTCCCCGTACAGGGTGAAGGCCAGGACGGGGAAATCGGCAAAGTCGATGCGGTTAACCACCGGCTCTTCCGCGCCGGCGGTGAAGGTGAGGTTGGCCACGCTGGCGGCGATCTCCCCCTCGCGCTTCTCTAAGTCGGTGCCGTAATCGAACTCGACTTCGATGATAGAGATGCCGTCGGCAGAGGTGGACTGGAGCCGTTGCAGCCCCTCTACGTTGCTGATCGTCCCCTCAATCGGCTCGCTGACCTCCTCAGCCACGGCGTCGGGGCTGGCCCCGGGAAATCGGGTCACGACGGTGATGGCCGGAAAGTCGATGTCGGGGAAGAGTTCTTGGTTGATTTGGGTGGCGGCGAAGATGCCCACGAGGGCCACCAGCCCGGAGGCCAGGAATACGATAGCCCGCTTCCGCAGCGCCAGGTGGGTGATGCCGCCGAGCAGGCCCAGGGGCTCGCTTTGGGGTGACGTGGGCGGCGTCTCGCCGGCCTCGCTAGAGGGATTCTGGCCCCGCTCACGCCGGGGCCGCCTCAGGAACGCCAGCAGCGCCGTCAGGACCACTCCCACCAGGGTGACCCGGTACAGGAGAAGCCAGAGGGGACGGAGCGATCCGAGCCTACGCATCGTCGGCGGGACCTCCGGCAGACAGGGACACGGTCTCGGCAGGCGACAGGGCACCGTTCAGTATCTCCAGGGCGCGCTCCACGGTGCAGAGGTCATCCGCCGGCACATCCGCCAGGACGTCGGCCAGCGCGTCGCGGCCTGAGGTCCACAGGCGGTCTACCAGTTCCCTTCCCGGGCGAGAGAGGCTGGAGAGGACCCGCCGGCTGTCCCGACTGTCACGGCGGCGGCGCAGGTAGCCCCGGCGCTCCAGCCGGGCCAGGATGCCGGTCATGGTGGGGAGGGAGAGGCCCTGGGCGGAGGCCAGGGCACCGCAAGCCTGGGGGCCGTCTATGTAGAGCGTGTAGAGCACCTTGAGCTGGGGCATGGTGAGGTCCGTCCGGAGCCAGTCCAGCGGCACCCGGTGGTGGGCCAGGCGAAAGAACTCATCGGCCAGGTCGAGGACGCGTTCGCTGTTCATGAGAATAGTTTGTGCCACGCGAAGCATATCCCCAGGTGTCCTGGCCGTCAAGCCCGGTGATCGCCGATGAGCAGGGCGTGCTATAATCGAGGCGCGGGGACGAAAGGGTTCGACAGGGAAGGTTGATCCCGGAGCGCAAGCCGAGGTCGTCACCCCCTCGTTAAACAGGTGGCGAAACATAACTGGCGAAAACCAGTACGCTCTAGCCGCCTAACAGCGGTGGCTACGTCGGGCTCAGGGCCTCTCCTCGACGGGCAGGGCCCGGCGCCGCGAAGTGGAGGTGCGGTTCCTCCGACGCCGATACGGGGGGCCTAAGACTGAATCGGCTGGTCCGCCGGTGACTCCGTCGGTGGAGGTACGGTGGACGAGACACAAACGCCGACTAAGCTTGTAGGGGTCCGGGTGGGCTTTCCTCTGGACGAGGGGTTCGATTCCCCTCCGTCTCCACCAGTGCATGTGTTCGGGGAGCCTTCGGGCTCCCCTTTTCGCTTCCTTCGGTGACGGAGCTCACTGCTTCCATCTGGACGTCACGCTTCTGGCCCCCGAGACCGAAGGCAAGCCAACTGATGTCCATTAAGAACTGCTAACGCAGTGTCCCATTAATGCTGATGGGGAACAAGAGGGCTACATCGAAGACGGATCGCCGCCCTGACCCGTAACAACAGGTGACAGCGGGTCGATAGAAAAGGTGATGAGCGCAGCAGTCGCAGCCACGGGAGCCGACCCCACTCCACCCTCGGACGCGCTGCTCATGGGTGAGCGGCGCCTGCGGGCTATGAACACAGACATCCTGCTCATCGCGCGCGACGCCGCCGAGACTGGTCTGCTGGCGGACGCGGCGGACGTTTTCCCGCGACTCGAGGCGCGGCTGAGCCGGTTCCGGCCAGACAGCGAGTTACGGGCGCTGAACAGCCGCCCCGGATCGGCGACGCCGGTATCGGCGGAGCTATTCGAGGTGCTGGAGCTGGCGCTGAACATGCACTGGCGGACGGGCGGCCTGTTCGAACCCGGCATTCTCGGGGCGCTGGAGGTGGCGGGGTATGACCGTTCGTTCGAGCAGATCGAGACGATTGCCGAGGCGCCCGCGACTTCGAGCGCCCTGAGGCGCTCGATCGCGGAGATGAGACTGGACCGGGAGAGCATGACGGTCAATATGCCGGCGGGGCTGCGGCTGGACCTGGGCGGGATCGGCAAGGGCTATGCCGTGGACCGGGCCGCGCAGGTGCTTTTGCCGGGGGGCGACTTCCTGATCGACGCCGGCGGCGACGTGTTGGCATTGGGCGGCGGGCCGGACGGCGACGGCTGGTTGGTGGCGGTGGCCGGTCCGCCGCCCCTTTGCGAGGAGTTGGCGGTCGTACGAGTTCGCGACGAGGCGCTGGCGACATCGACGACGGCGGTGCGGCGCTGGCAACGGAGCGGCCACTGGCGGAACCACCTGATCGATCCGCGGACCGGGGAGCCAACGGAGAGCGGCGTGGTGAGCGTGTCGGTGATGGCGCCGACCACGGTGGAGGCGGAGGTGCTGGCGAAGGCGGCGCTGCTTCTGGGGCCCGACAAAGGCGTCCACTTCCTGGAGGCCCAGGATCGGGCGGGTCTGCTCGTGCTTGATGACGGCGCGCTGATGGCGTCGAAGATGTGGAATCAGCGGCAAGACAGTGAGTTCGCGCGCAGCTGGAAAGGATGTGTGGGATGACGCGCAGAATGGCTCTTGCATTGGCACTGGCGCTCACGACGGTGGTTACGTTCGCGATGGTGGCGACCGGCCGGGAGGTGGGGCTGTTCGGTGGAGGCGGGGACGGCTCGCCAGCCTCGGCCGAGGACTCGCTGGGAACGCCGACGGCCGCGTCACCGACGGTAGAGCCGAGCGTGACGACGGAGTACATCTACGTGGACGAGCCAGCGCCTTCGCAGGTGCAGAAGCAGGTGGCACCGTCGGCGACGCCGTCGGCAGACACAGCCGTCTCGAACGAACCGTCATCCTCCCAGAGCTCATCGGCTGACTGGGACGCCGATTGGGAGAAGGACGAGCACCACGGCGAGCACGAGCGCGAAGAGGAGCACAAGCACGAACACGAACACGAACACGAACACGAGTACGAGTACGAGTACGACCACGGGTATGAGTTAGGGCACGAGGAGTACGACTAGTGCTGCGTGGTCAGACTCCCATGACTGTGCTTGGCAAGTTCCCGAAGTCCAAGCTGGCGATCGTGGCAGCCAGCCTGGTGTCCGTGGCCGTGATCAGCGGAGCGCTGGCCATGCCGCAGACGGCGGCCGTGGACGAAACGTCTACGGCGCAAGACACGGCGGCTGTGGCCGCGTCGGAGCCGCAGCCGCAGATCATCCGGAGGGTGTACGTGATCCGAAGGCCGCCAACGGCCAGCGTCGGAGCGTCGCCGCAGCTGGAGCCAGCACCGGCAGCGCCGCCCCCAACGCAAGCGGCCCCAACTCCTCAGCCGACTCAGCAGGCCACACAGCCCGCTCCACAGGCGGTGACAAGCTCGCGAGGCTCGTAGGCGGTGCAGACCGATCGGGGACTCCCGTTCGTGGTGATGCTGCTATCCGCCGCCTGGGCGCTGTTCCTGTCAGTGTTCGTCTTCCCGACGCTTTCGGCGGAGGTATCGCAACACATCTACTGGTACCTGGGCCGGTCGGCGGGCTTCGTCGCCTACTGGCTGCTATTCGGCTCCGTGGCGCTGGGGTTGGCGGTGAGCTCACGGGTGTTCGATGGGGTGCTGGGGCGGCCGTGGGTGTTCGAGGTGCACAAGTTCCTTTCGATCTTCGTTCTGCTCATGATGGTGTTCCACGCGCTGATCATGCTGCCGGACCCGTGGGCCAACTTCACGCTGGAGGAGCTGCTCGTGCCGTTCAAGTCGCACTACCGCAACACGGCGGTAGGGCTGGGGCAACTGGTGCTGTACGGCTCAGCGATCGTCACGGTCAGCTTCTACCTGAAGGGCATCGTCGGGCAGAAGGGCTGGCGCTGGTTGCACTACTGCACGTTCGCGCTGTTCCTGGGCGCGATGGCGCACGGGATCTGGGCTGGCACGGACTCCGGGAGGACGGTGGTGCAGTACTCCTACCTGGCGTCCGCCGTGACGATATTGTTCCTGACGTTCTTCCGGATCCTGGCGGCGCGGGCGGCGGGCCGTAGGCCGCGTGCCGCGCAAGTAGATACGGCGGACAGAGCGGCCCAGACGGCGCTGGCGGCGACCGCCCAGCCGTCTAGCATCCCTTGAACTCGGGCTCGCGCGTCTCGACGAAGGCGCGGGGGCCCTCGTTGGCGTCCTGCACGTTCCGGGCGATGACTATGGCGGCCTGGGCCATCCGGGCCAGCGCCTCTCATCGATGCCGACGGAGAGGGAGCGGTGGACTGGCCGGCTGGCGAGCGGGAAGGCATCGTGCTGAAGCAGCGAAGGCTTGAGATCGGCTCCACCTTTGTGCCCGCGTTCCCCTTCCGAGCCAGCGATTAGATGGGATTACCGCGGTCGGCTGGGCGGCCGTAACGCTGGAGACCGTCGATTCGATGTAACCTATGGTATGGAGGGTGTTGAGACGGCGACGTTGACCACGACCAGCGCTGGCGAGGCAGACTTCGTGGACCGGCTGAAGCAGTTCGAGGCAGCCGCCTGGAACGAACTCTACGATACCCACGCTCCGAAGCTCTATCGACATCTCTTCATGCGCACCGGCGACCGTGAGGCGACGGAGGAGCTGACCGCACAGGTCTTCGAGGAGGCGTGCCGGCGGATCGGCGGCTACCGCTTTCGCGGTCCGCCCATTTCCGCCTGGCTCTACCGGGTGGCTCACAATCGCATGGTGGACTGGAGGCGCAAGCGGAAGCCCCTCCCGCTGGCGGTCGACATGGCGGCGCCGGACCGGATGGGCCAGGTCGCCGATCGGGACGAACTGGCCCGCGCGATGCACGCTCTCACGGAGGATCAGCAGCAAGTCATTGTACTGCGTCACATCGAGGGACACTCATCCGCCTCCGCGGGCGAGATCATGGGCAAGAAAGCGGGTGCGATCCGGTCGCTGGAGTTGCGGGCGCTGGCCTCTCTGAGGAGGGGCCTCTCGCGTGCAGGGGGAGGAGCGTGAGCAGCATGAACCGAACGACAGAAGAGGCACTGGGCGACTGCCTGGCCCGGCTGGAGCGGGGTGAGAGCGCGGAGGAGTGCCTCCGCGGCCACGAGTGGATGGCCTCGGAGCTGCGGCCGATGCTCGAGGCCGCGCGGGCGGTGCGCGCGAGGGCGGACCACATCCCGGATTACTCTCGAGAAGCGGCCCAAAGGGGTCGTGCCCGGATGCAGGCGGAGCGAGCGCGCCTGGCGGAACGCCGCCGGTGGGCGCCTGGCTGGTTCCCCTGGCGGTTCGTCGGCATCGCCGGCGTCGCCGCCGCCGCCCTCGTGCTGGCGGCGCTCGGCTTCGCGACAAACCTGTTCGACTTCGGCGCCCAGACGACCGCCGCCCAGGCGGAGGGCGTTGTGGCCAGCGCCGGGGCCGATACCATCGTCCTGACGACACAGGACGGCGACTTGGTCATCGGTATTGGAGACAACACGGTGGTGCTGGATAGCAGCGGGAACGTTATCAGCGGCGGCGAGATCGTCCCCGGCACTCGCGCGAAGATCGAGTTCGAGGAGGAGGGCGACGGGTTCGCGGGCCTGAAGATCGAGGCCGAGGACGAGAATCATGACGACCGGGCCCACGGCGCGGAGGTGGAGTTCAGCGGCGCCATCCAGTCGATCGCCGGCGGCACGCTCACGCTGAAGACCTCGTTCGGCACCGCCACTGTCCACGTCGACGCCGCCACTGAGGTGAAGGGCGCGCTACAGGTGGGCCAGACCATCAACGTGCACGCGACGCTCGAGAGCGGGCGGAGCTACCTGGCGCGCGAGATCGAGCCCGTGGGTGCCGACAACGGCGCTTCGGACAGCAGCGGGCCGGAGAGCCAAGGCTCCGGCCCCGAGTGCGATGTTTCGGAGAACGGCCGGCCGGACAGCAGCAGCTCAGGCAGCGGCAGCTCTCACGCTGACGG
>DAOUMF010000050.1:0-6567 GCA_034411955.1 Dehalococcoidia bacterium | reverse complement strand
GAACTGGGGCATCGGCGCCATGGCCTACAGCCAGGCGTCGGACATCAAGCCGGACGAGACCCACTCGGCCTTCCGCTGGCATACGGAGAAGAAGATCCCCTACCCCCCCCTGACCCGCCGCGCCCAGTTATACCTCGACCACGAGTGGTTCATGGAGGCGGGGGAGGAGTTCCCCTGCCACAAGGACAACCCGCCCCAGGGCGGCGACTACCCCTTCTACATGACCAGCGGCCACAACCGCTGGAGCATCCACTCGATGAACATCGTGAACAAGGTGATGCAGGAGACGCACCGTGGCCGGCCGCATATCGTCCTCAACACCGATGACGCCCAGCGCCTGGGGATCGAGGACGAGGAGGAGGTACAGGTCTACAACGACATGGGGGTGTTCATCGCCCCCGTCAAGCTCTCGCCCTCCGTGCAGCCCGGGCAGGTGATCTCCTACAACGGCTGGGAGCCGTACCAGTACCGGACGTGGAAGGGCGCCTCCGACGTTGAGACGGGCATGGTGAAGTGGCTGCACTTTGCCGGCGGCTACGGTCATCTGCGATACTGGCCGATGCAATGGCAGCCCGTCCCCTTCGACCGAGGCATACGGGTCGCCGTCGCCAAGCTGGACTGAGCACGGTCCTGCCGACTGCTAGGGCGAGCCAGGGTTACGCTGGGGCTCCCGCTGCGCCGGCGCTGGGGAGCAGAAGCCCTCTATTCCCGGCCAGCTCTCTGGTCGAACCGTCTCGCGAAAAGGATACTCGCCATCGTGATCTTCAGCATCTGAGCTGTGCCGCCCGCAACTCTCCACGCAAGAGCGTCCCGATGCATTCTCTCCACCGGGAACTCCCTGCTGTACCCATAGCCGCCAAAGACCTGCATGGCTACGCTCGTAACTTCAGCAGCCATCTCGTTGGCGAAGCACTTTCCCATGGCGGACTCATACATCGAGGGGAAGCCTCTGCCGGCGCCCGTGGCTGCTCGGTAGACGAGCATGCGGGCGGCGTCCAGCCTCATCGCCATTTCGACGATCATGAACTGTATGTCCTGGAACTCGCATATCGGCCTGCCGAAGGCTTTCCGTTCGGTGGCGTAGGCCTTCGCCTCCTCGAGAGCGCCACCGGCGATGCCAAGACACATCGCCGCGTTGCCACACCGCTCGAGATCGAACGTCGTCATCAGGTCCCTGAATCCCCCTGCCTGGACGACCACACTCTCCTTCGGAACCTTGACGTCCTCGAAGATGAGGTCGCACGAGGGCATCCCTCGCAGCCCCATGAACTCCTCCTGCTTGCCGAACGAGAAACCCGCAGTTCCCTTCTCGACTATGACGCCGCCGATCCCCCTGTAGCCTGGGACGTCTCCGAAACGGCAATAGACAAGATAGTGGCTCGCCTCTCCTCCCCCTGAGATGAACACCTTGCGCCCGTTGAGGAGGTATCCGTCTCCGTCTTCCACCAGCTTTGTGGACAGCGAAGTGAGATCCGATCCCGCCTCCGGCTCGGTCATGCTCACGGAGACGCTCAGCTCGCCCTTGCATACACTCGGTATGATTGACTTCTTCTGCTCTTCCGACCCGAAGGTGTTGATGACGCTCACCGGCCCTATGTTCGACTCGAACACCGGAGCGGCGATCACAGGGCTGAACTTCGCCAGTTCTTCGATGGCCACTATGGCGCTTATGCCGGGCTGGCCGCCGCCGCCATGCTCGGGCGACAGGGTCATTCCCAGCAGCCCCAGCTCGGCGTACTTCCCCGCCAAGTGCTTGGGGAACTCCCCCGTCCTGTCGATCTCCACCGCCAGCCCCTTGAAGTCCTCCCGCTTTCCCATGCTGCGCAGGGTATCGACAAGCATTCGTTGTTCTTCGTTCAGATCGAAGTCCATGTCTCTTCCCTCACTGCTCTGGGGCGTGATCCGGCCCCCTCGCATCCGCCGAAACGCGATTCCTTAGATGATGGACGTCAGCTCCTTGATGTCTCCAACCTTTTCGAGTTCAAGCGAGAGGCCGATTGCCCTATCCAGAGCTTCTTCGTTCCTTCGCGCGCCGAAACGCTTCAGCTTGGCGGCCACGTCAGCGGCGGTCATCGGGTCTCTGGGGTCTCCCTTCGGGATGTCGACCTGCTCTGCCAGCGTCCGCCCGCTCTTGAGCCTGATCTCCACCCGGCTGGAAGTCATGCCGGGATAGGCCGAGGTCAGTTCCGGGTCTACCTTCACTTCCACCTTCTTGGAGAGTTCGAGGATGGTCGGATCGGCAATTCGATCATCTCTCAGTTGCGCGGGCCCCATTTCTCCGTCGGTCAGGCAAGCGGCAACGACGTACGGCAGCGAGAACTGTGCCGACACGAAGGTACCGTCCGCCCCGACGCCCTTGCCGACGGCGGTGGAGGCGATGGCGTATGTGTGCACAGACACCGCTTCGATATCCTGCGCCGCGAAATCCTCGTTCTCCACCAAGTGCAGCGCGGCCTGAGCGGCGCCGTGGGTGTGCCTGCACGCGGTGTAGGGCTTGAAATAGATGTCCATGAGGGAGAAGCGCTCGCCTAGTCCATCAATGATTCTGTTCAGAGCAGGCTCGCCCCGGGTGGTGATCTGGGTGAAGCCCCCACCCAGGGCCGAGCCTTCGAGGACGTATGGGGCTCCCGTGATGCCGGCCCCGGCCAGTCCCGCGGCGGTGAGACCCGCGCTCGCCGCCTGGCCCCCCTGAAGTATCTTCGAGGTGTACCCGCCCATCAGGTGCTCGGCCATCGAGAGAGGCAGGAGGTATCCAGCGTTGCCGAACGAGTTGAGCATGTCTTCGCCGTCATGGCCCATGAGCCTGGAGGCCGCGGCCGCGGCTCCAAAGGTACCGCAGGTGCCTGTCGGCAGGAATCCCGCAAGCGTATGGTGAGGATGGATCGCCGCGGCGACCCGCCCGGCAGCCTCGTAGCCCGTCACCACCGCCTCAATGACCTCTTTGCCGCCCAGGCCCAAGTCCTCTGCCACGGCAAGGGCAGTCGGGATGACAGCCGTACCCGGATGGTTCCCCCCGAACCGCAGTCCGTCCTGGCCTTCTATCGCCTCGGCAGCCGTGCCGTTGAGGAATGCGGCATTGTGGATCCCTGTCTTGAAGTCACAACCCAGGGCCGTGGCGGTGTCCGGCCCGCCCAACGATCGTACATAGGACACCACCCGTGAGACCGCTTCCAGCTCCAGTGAGCCGTACACATTGGCGAAAAGGTCCAAGACGCAGAGCTTCGCCTTATCGGTCACCTCGTCGGGTAGCCGTTCAAAGGAAACCCCAGCGCAGAAGTCCGCCAGCTTTCGTGTGTATTCCATGCTTCTACTCCACTTGCTCCCTCGTCACCCTTGCCATCTGACCCGTAAGACTACACGTAACCGCGGCGCTCATAGGCCGAGATCATCCGCTTCGGGTCGAGGATTTCCCTCAGAACCCTGAGCTCCTCTTCCCTCGGCGGTTCCGTCTCGCGCACATCATCGGCCACACGTAGATCCCAGGGGGTGCTCTCCATGACCTCCTGCACCGAGGTGTCCGGGTGGTAGGTCGCCAGATAGGCTTCTCCTGTCGCTTTGTCAAAGCGCATGACGGCCTTGTTCGTGATGATGACGTCCGGGCCCGTATCGGGTGGGAGGCCCCATTTCTCCCTGGCCCCTGCACCGTCGATGTATCCCGGGGTGGTGATGAAGTCCACCCTTTCAGCCAGTCGGCGAGTGTCGTGCAGGGCGATGATGATCACCCTTTTCGCCAACGAGCCGATGGGGTTTGCCCCGCCGCTGCCGGGAAGACGGCTCTTCGGATTGTCGTAATCTCCGATGGCTGTAGTGTTGATGTTTCCGTACTTGTCGACCTGGCTGCCGGACAAGAAGCCGACATCCACCCAGCCGCCTTGCAGGAACATCCCCATGACGTCCAGCAGCGTCCCCACCATCGCCGCTCCGGGGTTCAGGCACGGGTCGCCTACGGACAGCGCCGGCCTCCTCGGCTGCGCGTCGTAGACACCCGATTCCTGCATCAGCCTGGCGTTCGGTGCGTGGATATGCCTCGCTATGTTGGCGGACATGGCGGGAAAACCGGTCCCCACCAAGACTACATCGTGGTCCCGGATCTCCCTGGCGCCGCAACAGGCTATCAGTTCGGGCTTACTATAGCCCTCGGTTCGTTTCTGCATATCCAACCTTCCGTTCCCTGTCCTCCGGCCACCTGGGGCGCCTCAATACGTGTAGCTGACGGGATAGGCGTAGTCGAACTCCGCCTGGAGGTTCTTGAAAACCGCGTACCCAAATCGCTCTATGTAGTGCTGAACATACTCGGTCCTGTCCTTGACACCGAACACCCACTCGTCCAGGAATGCTTGAAAGTCCTCGACCGTGTTGGACGCCTTCTGGTATTGGAACCCGAAGGGGAGATCAACATCGTAGAAGCCGGGTGTATAGCCCGGGTGGGCGCCAAATGGTTCCTCCACAACCGCGACGACCCTGAAGTCTGGAACGATGGTGCGCGACGGGTCCTTGCCGATCGTCTCTCGACTGACGATCCTCTCGCAGCTCACGATGACCTTGTTCGCCGCGTTGGCCCCCACCTGGCAGTCGCCCCCGATGCCCCATATCTGGGCATTCCCCAGTTCATCGGCCTGCTGGACGTGGATTATCGCCACGTCGGGGTGAAGGGCCGGCACCAGCACCGTTGGGCTCCCGTCAAAGGGGGAATCGATCACCTTGTATTTGCCGTCTCCCATGAAGGACCTCACGTTCATCAGGTCTGAGCCCGCCATGTCTTTGACGGGCACGAACGGCATCCCCATGGCACCGGCCATGAGCATCATGGGCAACGATAGGTTCGTGTACTCCTCCACCTCTATCTTGTGTGGCACCCCCTGTTCGATGGAGCGGCGATAGCAACGGCCCAGGCCGAAATAGCCGAGCGATAGAAAAGTGGCGATGAACCGTTTCACCGCGCCCGCGCCGATCATCATGTCGAAGTCATCGGCCGCGTTGCTCCTGGTGATCGTCAGATCCTTCTTCCCCTGCCGGATGATCTCGTGTATGGCGGCAAACGGCGGCCTGCAGATATAGCCGCCGATGAAGAGGAAGTCGCCGTCGTTCACGTGCTCAGCCACCGCTTCCTTCATCGTCACCACTTTCGTCATCCCGGACCTCCGCTCGCCAGCGCAAAGAGAGGCTGTCGCGCAGCCAACCCTGTCTACAGTTCGTACTCCATGCGGCTGATGATCTCGTCTTGGGCCATCTCGCTGAGCCCGGTGAACAGGGCCGAGTACCCGCTCACTCTGACAATCAGGTCTCGGTATTTCTCCGGGTGCGCCTGAGCGTCTCTCAGCGTGGCGGAGTCGACCATGTTGAACTGAACCTGACATCCTCCGCGCTCGAAGTACGTCTGGACGAGGGCCATGAGGATTTCGGGTTTCAGCGCGCCCGGGTTGAACCGCATGTTCAGATTGACGCCGTTGTGGATGCGAGTGAGGGGCAGTTTGGTGACCGAGTTGACAACCGCCGTGGGGCCACCCAGGGCATTACCATTCGTGGGGGTAATCCCATTGCCGAGAACCTCGCCGGCGCAGCGGCCGTCCGCACTGGCGCCAGCGAACGCGCCCAGAGCGATGTGAAAGCCAACGGTGAACACCCCCGGCCAGAACGGGCCGCCGCGATAGTTCCTGTGCCTCAGCACTTCGTCGCAGAAATGCTCCAGCACCCTTGCCGCCATGGCGTCCACGTCATCGTCGTCGTTGCCGTATTTGGGCACCTTGTGGAGCAAGTACGCTCGCTTGTCGTCGGCTTCGTCCCAGTCCTCCGCCAGGCAGCTGACCAGTTCCTCCAGCGACATCACCCCGTCCTCGAAAACCGCCTTCATTATCGTGTGCAGGCTGTCCACCACGTTGGAGAAGCCGATCAACTGGACACCGGTGGAGTTGTATGTGGCCCCTCCTCGTGTGACGTCCACGCCTTTCTCCATCGGCCCCTCGATCATGGCCGATGCGAAGGGAGACGGCAGGAGTTCCGCGATGACCTCGTCGAGCGCGGCCATGCCCCTGGTCATCTGCCCGATGAAGTGGGACACCTGAGCATCGTATGCATTCCACACTTGGTCGAATGAGCCGAACGCTGCGGGGTCTCCGCTCTCTATGCCCGCCCGATGGCCGAAGATGTTGTCCACGCCGTTGCTCAGGGCGAACTCGAGACACTTGACTCCGCTGAACTGGACCGCGAAGGTTGAGCCGAAGGTCTTGCCCTGCGCGTTCGGCTCGACGCAGCCCACAACACCGTAGTCGCGGGCGTCCTCAAGGGTGTGTCCGCCCCGCTGCAGGGACTCGATAATCGCTTCATCATTGAAGAAGTGCAGCAGAACCCCGTCCTTCGCGTATTCGATCGCTCTCTGGAAGAAGTCCCTGGGGGCCCTCGAGCTTAGCCGCACGCCAAAGTTGGGCTGAACGGTCCTCACGTCGGCGTAGGCGTCCAGCCCGATGCAGCTCAGCTCGTTGGTGGCGTCTTCACCATCGGCGCCGACACCACCGACCACTACGTTCTGCGTTGTCTTGCCTTCCGTGCCTTCGCCGCCGGGAATGAACG
>DAOUMF010000049.1:0-3718 GCA_034411955.1 Dehalococcoidia bacterium | reverse complement strand
GTTCCAGGTCGCGTCGGAGCTGGAGGAGGTCCTCCAGGGTGAGTGTGTGGTCAGTGGCCATTGGCTCTAGATCATGCGACGGGGCGGCCCGGCGGGGCGGCGGCGGGCGCGGATGCGCTCGCGGAGGATGGCGTCGCTGCGCTGCTGGATCTCCTCGGGGACGGGGGCGTCGGGGTTGGTGCGGCGCCAGACCCAGGCGGGCAGGTCGTCGGGGGGGACAAAGACCACCTGGGGCGGGTTGGGGGGATCCCGGTAGGTGACGGCGACGACCTGGCGGACCTCACCGGGAGTGGGGTAGGTCTGGGTGAGGCGCTCGGTGAGGATCTCGATGGAGGGAGGCGGGCCGCCAGCGGCGACCTGCTCCGGGGTGGGCTGTGTGCCGGCGCGTCGGGTGGTCATGGGACAGCCTCCTCTGCGCGGCGCCTGGCCTCGGCGGGCGAGAGTCCCTTCATGAACAGCCGCCAAGTCATCTCACGTACACGATTCTGGCGATGGCCGCGGGGCATCCGTGGGGGGAGCTGGCCGGAGTCCAGCAGCTCCTGGATCCTGGCTGTTGCGTGGGCACGGGTGCTCATGGGTCAAAACACCTCCTAATCGGGCCGGAGAGTGGCCTCCTGGTCCGGTGGCCGTACTAATTGGTCAGCCGCGGGGGCCGGCGGGTCTCTCCGTGGCGTTTGTGGCGGGTCTGAGGGCGCCCGGGCGTCCTGGCGGTCCAGGGCGGCGAACAGGGACCGGGCGTCGAGGCGGAGCTGGCGGCAGACCACGCAGTCGCAGTCAGTTACCAGGGCCCGGACCATCAGGAGGAGGATGCCGGGCGGCCCGGTCATGGTTGCGCTGGCAGAGTCGTTTGATCCCATTGGATACCCTCCGTGTAACGATGACCTGGGCGCCGAAGTAGGAGCCGGCGATGAGGACGAGGAGCCAGCCGGTGATGTGGTTGATGCCCAGGGCGCGAAGGCCGAAGGCGCCGACGATGAGGGCCAAGGCGATGATGTCGCGGGGTGTGAATCGCTCCATGGCTCACTCCCTGGCGCGGTGGAAGGCGTGTGCGAGGGACTGGAAGGCCTCCGCCTGCTGCAGGGTGACGGACTCATCGTCTAGCATGGGCGACCTCCTGGAGAGGAGTATATCACACAACGGCGTGGGGAGTCACAGGAGTCATTAGGGGACTATATACTTAGCTCAACCAAAGCGTTCTTTCTTGAGGTATAGCCGACAAACGTTGTTTGGTTCAACCCTGAACTTGGTTCCGTGATTACGTAGACCTGTGCTGCCAGGCTTGGCTTCCAGTCATCACCTGGCCGTAACCACCAGGTCGTCAGCCCTGCAGCCGTTCTGGGCGCCGCCACCGGGCCCGATGGAGACCACGTAGATCCGGAGGAGAGCGTTGCCCGCAGGGATCACGAGGGAGACAGTACGATAGGTGTTGGGGGGGCCCAGGACGGTAGTGGAGATATCGGTGTCGCCGGTGCACGCGAGCTGTATCCGGGCACCAGCCCCGGCAGCGTCGACGTCCTTGACCCAGGCGGAGAAGGTGACGGTCTGCCCACTGTAGGCGCCGGGGTCCGGGATGTCGTAGTAGGCGGAGCGAGTCGCACCGTTGGCCAGGGCATTCAGGACCTGCATAGCGTAGTGGCCGGAGTGCTCGTCGGTGGTGATGGTAATGAGGGTGCTGGCAGTGCCATGCCAGCCGTCTGTGTGGTTCGCCTCAAAGCCGGGGTTCGGCAGGAGGTTCGTCATCCGTCCGAACCCGGGCCCCCACCCGGCGAAGCCCCTACGGGCGCCGAAGCCCACGCTGTATGCCCCGCTCGTAGCGGCGCGCGGCCGTGGCAACCGCCTCGCGCCAGGCCTGGCCGGGGCGGCCCTGGCAGATGTAGCAGGCTACCCAATCCAGGGGGTCATGTTTGCCGCGCGGAAGCGGGCGATGACAAATGATGCACCAGTCCACTACCCCACCTCCTTGCCCTCGATGTGGCCCCAGAGATCGACGGAGGTGCCGTCATTGGACTTGCCCTCCACGAGGACCACGGTGGCCGCCGCCAGGCGGCTCTCGGCGAAGTGGATGTTGAGGCCGGTGGGCCACTCGACGTTGGCCCACTTCTGCACGCCGCCGATGGTGAGTCGAAAATGGGCCTTGCTGAAGGCGGAGGCGTAGAGCTCGATGCCGTAGAGGATGCCGTTCTTGGCGGCGGTCACGGTCCAGGAGGCAAGGGTCTGGTAGGTCTGGTCGGAGTTGGCGATCTTGCCCTCGGTCTCAGAGATGGGGGTCTCGTTGGCGGCGATCTCGGAGACGACGGTGGTGGCCACCACCTCGGCCTTGATGGTGCGGAGGGTGCCGTCGGGGTGGTCACGGGACATATCAGCCGCCTCCGAAGATGGCGCGGGCGATGCGCTGGAGGATGGGCAGCTCCTCCCGCGGGGGCTGGAGGACGTCGGCGGGCAGCATGTGGACCCGGACGGTGATCTCGTGGGCGTAAGCGGCGTCGGGGCTCCAGCCCTGGAGGACGACCTTGTAGGGCGGCGCCTCGAGGGAGTAGTGGAGGTGGGCGGTGACGGTCTCGTTGTTGCCGACGACGTCGCCGGTGTTGGTCGGGACGATGCGGTGGACGCCGGCGGAGCGGAGGGCGGCGTGGACCTCGTTCTCCGGGCCGTCCAGAAAGCCGATGTCGACCTGGTGGATGATGCCCCGATCCACGTTCAACTCGGCCTCGGCGGGGGCGTTGGCGGCGGTGCCGGCGGCGACGGTGAGGGTGGTGGCAAAGAGCATGACGCACTGAGCATACCACAGATGCTCCGCTGGCGGGAGCTAGTTGAGGGCAGGTGGGTACAACCGACTCCTCAGCATGACAGACGGGGCTAGAGGAGGGAGAGCTGGTAGATGAGTTTGGCGGTATAGTCCTGGTGCCAGAGGTAAGCGCCGTCGGAGTCTATGTCGGTCGGAAAGGCGCCGGGAGCGGAGGCCGACCGGACCACCGTGCCGTCGGTAGGGTCTATCTCGTAGATGAGCATGGTTCCATAGTCGACGTGCCAGAGGCGGTTTTTGGCCCAGGCCAGGCCCCAGGGGCCACCACCGGGGGTCGAGAACGACCGGAGCACGGTGCCGTCAGTGGGGTCTATCTGGTATATCTTGTCGGTGCCGTTGTCGCAGGACCATAGCCGCTCGCCGTCCCAGGCCAGGCCGTAGGGGCTAGCGGCGGGAGTCGCAAATGACCTGAGCACCGTGCCGTCGCGGATGTCATGCTCATATATCCGGTCGGTGTTGCGGTCCTGGAGCCAGATGGACGTCGGAGTGGGGGCGAGGGAGATAGGGCCGCCGCTGGCGGTGGCGAAGGAGAGGATGCTGGTGCCTGCGCGGATATCGAGCTGGTGGACGTACTTGGTGACGTTGTTGACGTGCCAGAGATAGGCGGCGCGCCAGGAGGTCGCGAAGGGCTGTGACCCTAGAGTGGCGAAGGAGCGGATGACCGTTCCGAGGGCCACAACCTACTCGTCCTCTACCACGCCGCGGCGGTGGAGCTCGTCGTTGATGGCCTGGAGCTGCGGTAGGCTGTACTCCAGGTGCTGGGTCTCCAGCAGCTCAGCCTGGAGGGATTGGGGTGTCCAGGCGCGGTGCCAGTAGCGGGGCGTCTCGATGATGGCCTGGATGCGGTCGGTCTCGACCTGTAGCCAGCGGGAATAAGCGCCTTTCCACGGCATGGGTCACCTCACGAGTGGAACT
>DAOUMF010000048.1:0-2394 GCA_034411955.1 Dehalococcoidia bacterium | reverse complement strand
CATCCTGGCCTGGGAGGCCCGGCCACCCATAGTCTCCGAGCCGACGCCCGCCCCGGAGCCGATCCCCGAGCCAGAGGAGCCCGGAGGCCTTTTGGGTCCAGTCTACCGCTACCTACAGGACCTGTGGGACGGCATTGTTGTCACCGTTGGCGCGGTCGTCCTGGACTCCCGCTCCGACATCCTATCCTCCATCCTACCCGTCTCAGGCCTGGCCTCCGCCATGTGGGACGTCCTCAGTCCCACGACCGGCTCCCTCTACCGCCGCCTGGACCAGGCCCTGGGCGATGCCCTCCCCGACGACCTGGCCGACGTCGGCCCCGCCGTCGCCGGCGTCCGCGACCAGCTCGTCGATGTCGTCACCCAGGACATTCCCCGCGCCATTCAGGGCGCCCAGGAGGGCGTGGCCGGCTTCCTAGGCCAGGGCCTCCAGCTCTTCTTCCAGGGCTCCGGCCAGCTCATCGGCACCACTTTAGGCGGCATGTTCACCTCCTTCCTGGAGCAGCTCGAACAGGCGTTCCCCCTCTTCGGCGGAGGCCTCCTCCGCGCCATGCTCGACGTGCCCGACCTCCCTGAAGAGATCCGCCCCATGCTCCAGGAGGCCGCCCAGCCCACCTCCCAGATCGCCGGTCTCTTCGCAAACCAGGTAACCCAGCAGGCCCTCGGCGCCGCCACCGCCGACTTCATCGGCCCCCTCACCCGGCCCCTGGCCGCGCACATCAACCGCAGCCTCCAAAACACCCGCCTCGATACCCAGTCCGCCGTCCGCGGACTCTTCCGCCTCCCCGACCAGGCCGCCTTCTTCACCGACGAGCTCCTGGTCCAGGGCTGGAACGCCGGCCGCCGCGCCCTCCTCCAGGAGCTGGCCAGGCCCCGGCCAGGCATACGCGACCTCCAGGACTTCGCCAACCGCGGCATGATCGGCGTGGGGGAAGCCCGCGACGAGCTCCTCCTCCAGGGCTGGCAGATCGACGACGCGATCCGCCTCGTCGACCTCCGCCGCACCCTGCCCGGGCCCAGCGACATCATCCGCTTCGCCGTCCGCGAGGCCTTCGACGACCGCGTGGTCCGGGAGTTCGGCATGGACCAGGACTTCCCCGAGGCCGCCGTCCCCCTGGCCGAGCGCGTCGGCCTCCTCCGCGAGGATCTGCTCTATAACTGGCGCGCCCACTGGGATCTCCCCTCCATCACCCAGGGCTTCGACATGCTCCACCGCGGCGTCATCGACATGGACATCCTCAACCTCCTCCTCCGCACCCAGGACGTCATGCCCTACTGGCGCGACAAGCTCGTCTCCATCGCCTACACCCCCTTCACCCGCGTCGACATACGCCGATTCTACCGACAGCGCATACTGTCACGTGAGGACGTCGTACGGGCGTATCTGGACATAGGCTACGAGCCGGCCAAGGCCGAGATCCAGGCACGCTTCGTCGAGGCCGAGGACCTGGAGCGCCGCTTCACCGCCGCCCTCGCCGAGATCCGCCAGCAAGCCAAGCTCGGCCTCGTCGCCGGCGCCCAGATAACCGACGCCCTCACCCGCTTCGCACCCGACCCGGCCACCGTCCAGGAGACGGAGGACGTCCTCCGGCTCGACATCGAGGGCCAGCGTTTCTCCGACGTCCTCTCCGCCTACCGCCAGGCCCTCCGCGGCGGCAGGATCTCCGACGACCGCTTCCGCCAGGAGCTCGCCGGCCGCGGCGTCCAGGCGGAGGTCATCGACCACTACATCGAGGTGGAGCGGGTCCGCCGCGGCGAGGACATCGCCGCCCGGGAGGAGAGCGAGCGCCGCGCCGCCGGCAGAGGCACGGTGGTCCGCCGCTTTCGCGAGGGCCTAATCCTGGCACCCGCCTTCCGCTCCGAGATGGAGGCCCTCGGCTACTCCGGCAACGAGATAGACCAGTACCTGGAGATCGCCCGCCTGGAGTTCGACACCAACTGGCGCCTGGACCTCATTCAGGCCGATCTCACCGCCTTCCGCAGGACACGCATCGACCTGGGCGAGCTGGAGGCCCGCCTCACCGACCGCCTGGCCAACCCCGACCTCGTCCAGGCCTACATCTCCCGCGAGGTGGCACGCCTCCGCGTCGACGACCCCGACCCCGACCAGGTCGAGCTCCGCGGGCGCGGCTCCGGCGTCGTCACCCGCAGATACCGCGAGGGCTGGATCGGCCCGCCTCAATTCGCCGGAGAGATGGCCTCAATCGGCTACACCGACCCCGAGACCGCCCAGTACCAGCTCATCGCCGACCTGGAGTTCGACTACGACATCAAGCAGGACATCCTTAGCCGCGAGCGCCCCGCCCTCGAGAAGGGCAACATCACCGCCGCCGCGTTCGAGGAGGACATGTCGGCCCTGGGCATGGCGCCCCGCAAGATCCAGGCCTACATATTCGC
>DAOUMF010000047.1:0-16825 GCA_034411955.1 Dehalococcoidia bacterium | reverse complement strand
AACCTGGTGAACGAGGCCTCCATCCTGGCCGCTCGCCGCGGCAAGAAGAAAGTGACGATGGCCGAGTTGGACGAGGCGGTGGACCGGGTGATCGCCGGGCCGGAGCGCAAGAGCCGCGTCATGAGCCAGCGGGAGCGTGAGATCATCGCCTACCACGAGGCGGGACACGCGCTGGTGGGCCATGTGCTGCCCAAGGCGGACCCGCCCTACAAGATCAGCATCGTCTCCCGTGGCATGGCCGGGGGATTCACGCGCTTCCTGCCGGAGGAAGACCGTCACCTCTACGCCAAGAGCCAGTTCGAGGATATGCTGGCGGCGACGCTGGGCGGCATGGTGGCCGAGGAGCTGGTATTCGGCGAGGCCACGACGGGCCCTCAGCACGACCTGGATCGGGCTACCCGCCTGGCCCGCCAGATGGTGACCCAGTGGGGCATGAGCGAACGCCTGGGCCCGCGGACCTTCGGGCGCAAGGAGGAGATGGTCTTCCTGGGCCGGGAGATCTCCGAGCAGCGCAACTACAGCGAGAAGGTGGCGGAGGAGATAGACGACGAGGTGCGCCGAATCGTCGACGGGGCGTACGAGACGTCACGTAGGACCCTCACGGAGAACCGCGACAAGCTGGATCACGTTGTGAAAGTGCTGCTGGAGGAGGAGACCATCGAGGGCGAGACGTTGCAGGCCATCCTCAGCGCGCAGCCGGGCAAGGAGTCCGAGGAGCTGGTGAAGGCCGAGAAGCCGCCCCAGCCGTCGGATACGGCCGGCGAGAGCCCTGAGAAGCCTCCGGCGCAGCAAGCCCAGTCCGAACCGGGCCTGGCCTGGGAGACACAGTCGCGGCTGGGCCCGGAGCAGAGCGGCTAGGCGGAGTCCGCGACTTCTAGCGTCCGCCATCTGCAGGGGATTACCTGTCTTAGAGATGGACAGTGCATCTGCCTGCGGGTAGAATCGAACATCGGGCGCGCATCAGGCGGCGCCCGGGAGGAAGTGTCATCTACGCGATAGTGCGCAACGGCGGCAGACAGTATAGGGTCGAGCTGGACCAGCTCATCGATGTAGACCCGCTGCCGGCAGAGGTGGGCTCCACGGTGGAGCTGAGCGATGTGCTGCTGATCGCCGGGAACGGAGACGTGCGCGTGGGGCAGCCCCGGCTGGAGGGGGCGCGGGTGATCGCGGAGGTGGTGGAGCACGGCCGCGGCCCCAAGGTGATCGTCTTCAAGTACAAGCCGAAGACGCGCTACCACCGTCGTCGCGGCCATCGCCAGGGCTATACCCGTCTGGCGGTGCGCCAGATCCTGACGGAGGAAGAGCCGCCGAAGACGGCAGAGAAGCCGAAGCGCCGCCGCGCGGCCAAGGCGCAGGCTAAAGAAGAGGCGAAGCCGGCGCGACGGGCCCGCGCGCGCAAGCCGAAGCCGGAAGTGGCGACGGCGGAGGCCGCGCCCGTGCCTGCGGAGGCACCGGCGGCGGAGGAGAGGCCCAAGCGCCGAACGCGGGCGCTCAAGGCACAGGTGGAGCAGGCGGCGACGGCGGAGGCCGCGCCCGCGCCTGCGGAGGCACCGGCGGCGGAGGAGAAGCCGAGGCGCCGAACGCGGGCGCCCAAGGCACAGGTGGAGCAGGTAGAGACGGGGACGGAGGCCGCGCCCGCGCCTGCGGAGGCACCGGCGGCGGAGGAGAAGCCGAGGCGCCGAACGCGGGCGCCCAAGGCGCAGGCGGAACAGGCGGAGACGGAGGTGAAGCCAGGCCGTCGCCCCCGCGCCCGTAAGCCCGCCAACGAGGGCGAGGCCGAAAAACCGAAGAGGTCTCGCAAGAAGACGGAGAGTGAATAGCGATGGCACACAAGAAGAGCGGCGGCAGCGCTAAGAACGGCCGCGATAGCCAGTCCAAGCGGCTGGGCGTCAAGCGCTACGACGGCGAGCTGGTGCTGCCGGGCACGATCATCGTGCGGCAGCGGGGCACACGCATCCACCCCGGCGTGAACGTGGGGATGGGGCGAGACTTCACCATCTTCGCCACTGTCCCGGGCCGGGTGAAGTTCCAGCCCTACCGGAAGGGGGGCCGGAAGAAGGTCAGCGTACTGGCGGCGGGCTAGGAGGACAGATGAAGGCGAAAATACACCCGGAGTACGTCGACGCGGTCTTCACCTGCGCCTGCGGTAACAGTTGGCAGACGCGTGCGACCAAACCGCAGGTGCGAGTGGAGGTGTGCAGCAGGTGCCATCCGTTCTTCACCGGTGAGCAGCGCATCGTGGACACGGCTGGCCGTGTGGAGCGGTTCAAGAAGCGGTACGGGCTCAAGTAGCGATTTGGACGGTGGAACAGCGATCGGGCCGGGAGGCGCTCTCGGCCCGAATTTCGTATAGCAGGTGAGCGTGAAGTCGAACCGGACGCTGTACTACGGGGGCCAGGCGGTGATCGAGGGAGTGATGATCCGCGGTCCACACAGCGTGGCCGTGGCTTGCCGCCGCCCCGACGGCGCTATCGCCGTGCGGCGGGAGGCCCTGGGCGACGTGTACAGCGGCCCGAGGCGCATCCCCTTCCTCCGGGGCGTGATCGTGCTGGGAGAGACCCTGGCCCTAGGGATGCGTTCCCTGGTTTTCTCCTCCAACGTGGCCTTGGGCGAGGAAGAGAAGGAGATCAGCCCCGTGGCGGTGATAGGGATGGGGCTGACGGCGCTGGCGCTGGTGGCGGTGCTGTTCTTCGCCGGACCGGTGTTGCTCACCAGTTGGCTGGAGGATCGGATCGACAGCTCCGTGGCGGTGGTAACGATAGAGGGGCTGGTGCGGCTGGCGATATTGCTGGCCTACGTGGGGCTCATCGGCCTGGTGCCCGACATCCGGCGCGTGTACGCCTACCACGGTGCCGAGCACAAGTCGATCCACGCCCTGGAGTGCGGCGACCCGCTTGAGCCGGCTTCCGTGCAGCGCCACCCGACGGCGCACGTGCGCTGCGGCACCAGCTTCCTGCTGACCGTAGTGGTGGTGTCGGTAATCGTGTTCGCGGCCCTGGGCGCGCCCAATCTCTGGATGCGGGTCGTGTCGCGGCTGGCACTGATCCCGGTCATCGCAGCGCTGGCGTACGAGCTGATCCGCCTGGGGGGCAGGTTCTACGACAACCGGGTCGCCCGCGTGCTGATGTGGCCCAACCTGGCGCTACAGGCGCTGACGACGCGCCAGCCAGACGACTCGCAGGTGGAGGTGGCGTTGCGGGCCCTTCGGGAGGTGATGGCGGAGGAGGCCGCCCGGGACGGGGGCGAGGACAAGGTCGCCGTCCGGTCGCCGCAGGGCTGAGCGGCCCCTAGACGTCGGCGGGGTTCAGCTCGCGGTAGAAGCAGGAGCGCTCGCCGGTGTGGCAGGCGGGGCCGGCGGGGTCCACCTTCACGACCAACGCATCCTCGTCGCAGTCCTTGCGAATCTCGCGGACGGTCAGGGTGTTGCCGGACGTGTCGCCTTTGTGCCACAGCTCCTGGCGGCTGCGACTCCAGAACCACACCTGGCCCGACTCCAGGGTGCGCTTGAGCGCCTCGGCGTTCATGAAGGCGACTATGAGGACCTCGCCCGTGGCGTTGTCCTGGACGATGGCGGGGATGAGGCCGCGGTCATCGAACTTGAGGGGCATTGGTCTATCCTTTCGCGTCACAGGCGCACGGGCACGCCCCGCTCCGCCAGGTACTCCTTGACGCGGCGAATGGGGTGGGTGCCGAAGTGGAATATGGAGGCGGCCAGCACGGCGTCGGCCTTACCTTCGACGATGGCGTCGTACAGGTGCTCCGGCTTGCCGGCGCCGCCGGAGGCGATGACGGGCACCGGCACCGCCTCGGACACGGCGCGGGTGAGCTCGATGTCGTAGCCGACCTGAGTGCCGTCGGCGTCCATGCCGGTGAGCAGGAGCTCGCCGGCGCCTAGCTCGGCGCAGCGAACGGACCACTCCAGCGCGTCCAGTTGCACCGGGGTGCCGCCGCCGACGCCGCCGTAGGTGTGGACCTGCCAGCCCAGGCGGGCACGGTGGCCATCGCCCGTCCTCTTGGCGTCGATGGCGACGACGATGCACTGAGAGCCGAACCTGCGGGCCGCCTCGGCGACGAAGTCGGGGTTCTCCACGGCGGCGGTGTTGATGCCCACCTTGTCGGCGCCGGACTCGAGCATCAGCCGGACATCCTCGGTGGTGCGGATGCCGCCGCCGACGGTGAAGGGGATGAAGACCTGGTCGGCGATGCGGCGCACCATCTCCAGGGCGGTGTCGCGGCCCTCCGGCGAGGCCTTGATGTCCAGAAAGACGAGCTCGTCCGCACCCTCCGCGTCGTACAGGGCGGCCAGCTCCACGGGGTCGCCAGCGTCGCGGAGGTTGAGGAAGCGGACGCCCTTGACGACACGGCCCTGGGCCACATCGAAGCAGGGGATGATGCGCTTGGTGAGCATGCCGAGGCTATGGTATCAGGCAGGGAAGCTGGGCCGCTAGCGGAGGTCGCCAGCGGCGGTGGCCAGCACGGCGCCGCTGCTGGCGAACAGCACTGCCAGCACGACCAGTCGAAAGACGGCCTCGGAGGCGTGAGCGCGCGCCCAGCGTCCGGTCAGGGAGCCCAGCACGACTGCGGGCTGGGCGACCACGGAGACGAGGAGGATGTCGCCGGTGACGCGGCCGGCGATGGCCAGGGCGGCAATGGTCACCAGGCTGGTGGGCAGAAAGACGGCGAGGAGGATGGCTCGGAATCGCTCCACCTCACGCTCGAGGGTGAGAGCGTAGAAGATGACGGGCGGCCCACCCATGCTGGTGGCCGCCCGCAGGGCACCACTGAGGACGCCCACGCCGAGCGCGAGGGGCGCTGGCGACCGCCTGAGGCTCAGGCCGGGTGAGAAGTAGATTATGAGGCTGCCCACGATAACCAGGATCGCCACCACGACCTCCAGCGACGTGGCGTCGATCCGCTCTAGGATGAGGACGCCGAGGGGGATACCGGCGAAACTACCGATGAGCACGGGTACTACCCGGCGGACGGGGACACGGCCGCGCACCTCGTACAGCAGAGGAATGAGGATGATAGTGCCGAGGACGGTGCTCGTGACAACGGCGGGCTTGACCTCCCAGGCCAGGGAGAGGAGGGGCACCGTCACCAGTGCGAAGCCGAAGGCAGTGAGAGACTGGCAGGCCGCCGCCAGGAAGGCGATGGCGACGGCCGCCAGGAGGATCTCGATGGTCAAGGACTAGAAGAGGGTGTCGCCGCGCAGGAGCTGACCGGCGATGGTCCGACGCTGCATCTCGGAGGTGCCGTCAGGGATGCGGAGGGTACGGGCGATGCGGAACGCCTCTTCGAGGTGCATCTCGTTGGAGAGGCCCATGCCGCCGTGGATCTGAATCGCCCTGTCGCAGACGGCCTGACACATCTCCACAGCGTAGGCCTTGGCCATTGATATCTCTTTGATGGGCAACCTGCCCGTCGATGGGTACTCCTGCACCAGCTCTGAGGTGCGCAGGGTGGCGTACTTGGCGTGAAAGATCTCGATGGCGCTGTCGGCCAGCATCCACTGGATGGCCTGATGGCTGGAGAGGGGGCGACCAAACGTCTGCCGCTCCTGGGCGTACTGCAGGGACATGTCCAGAGCCCATTCCGCCAGCCCCACCATAGAGCTGGCGATGCCCAGGCGCCCTTCAGAGATGCCGGACATGGCGGTGATCAAGCCCTGGTCGACGTTCCCCAGGACGTATTCCTCTTTCACCTTCGCGTCTTCGAAAACGACGTTTCCGCAATCGCTGGAGACGTGGCCCATGATCGGGAAGATGGTGTTGTTGTCCACGCTCGCCTGATCGGTCTCGACGATGAAGCAGGTGACGCCGCTGTCGAACATGTTGCGCTTGGCGTACTTCTCGTCGTTGGTGACTGCGAAGATGACCGCGTAGTCGGCATAGGGGGCGTTGGTGATCCACTGCTTGGTGCCGTTGATCACCCACTCGTCGCCCACCTTGCGGGCCTTGCACTTCATGGCCCACAGGTCGGAGCCGGCGTCAGGCTCGGTGGCACCGAAACAGGTGGTCTTCTCGCCGGCCATCAGGGAGGGCACGATCTCGGTGCGGATCAGCTCGTTGGTTTGGGCAAACATGTGCGAAGGGCCATCTACAAAGCTGGCCACGAGGGGGGTGGTGAGGAAGCCGTTGGCGAACCCGATCATGAGATGGCCAGCGCCGAACTTCCTGTATATGGCCTCCAGGAGGTGGACGCTAACAGGCGCAGGAAGCTCGTCGCCGCCGATCGACTGGGGGGCGAACATGGTCCAATAGCCTGCCTTGGCTGACTTCTTCCTTATCTCGTCCCTGGCCTCTCGGACCTCTGGAAGCAGCCTGCCATCGTCGCCGAACAGCTTCTTCTCGTCGGCGAGAACCTCCCTGTACTGCTGCTCAACAGGAAGGCACTCGCTCTCAATGAAGCCAGTGAGGCCGTCGATGGTGCCCTTGACAATGTCCCTCAACTCCTCCTGGGTTTGGGTCATGATGAAAACCTCCTTTCAAACTCAACGATCATGCTAAGGATATACGGGCCTCTACCAGGCCCAATTGCCGACGCTACCATACCTGCCGCGCCGTGGCGAGCGGCACTACCAAACCTAGAATACCGTGTCCCCTCTCAGGAGCTGGCGAGCGATGGTCCGCCGCTGCATCTCTGAGGTGCCGTCGGGGATGCGCCAGGTGCGGGCGATGCGGAACGCCTCTTCGAGGTGCATCTCGTTAGACAGGCCCATACCGCCGTGAATCTGAATCGCCCTGTCGCAGACCCGCTGCGCCATCTCCATCATGTAAGCTTTGACGATCGATACCTCCTTTATAGGAATCCTGCCCGCTGCCTGATGCTCCTCCACCAGCCGTGCCGTTTGTAGCGCAGCATACTTCGCCGTGTATATGTCGATGGCGCTATCGGCCAGCATCCACTGGATCGCTTGGTGGTCGGCCAGACGGCGGCCGAAGGTGGTTCTTTCCTTGGCGTAATCCAGGGAGCGATCCAGCGCCCATTCGGCCATTCCCAGACACCCGGCGGCGTAGCCGAGTCGTCCTTCCGAAATGCCCATCATGCTGATGCGGAAGCCCTGGTCTACTTCGCCGAGGATGTAATCGTCAGAGACGTGGACATCCTCGAGGACGACGGTGCCGCAATCGCTGGACACGTGGCCCATGATCGGCAGGATGGTGGACGTATCCACGCCCGGTCGGCTCGTGTCCACGAGGAATCCGGTGATGCCACCCTTGTGCTGGGCGACCATCTCCTCGTTCGTGACGGCGAAGACAGCCGCATAGTCGGCATAGGGGGCGTTGGTGATCCACTGCTTGGCGCCGTTGATGACCCACTCATCGCCCACCTTGCGCGCCTTGCATTTCAGATTCCAGAGGTCGGAGCCGGCGTCCGGCTCGGTTAGGGCGAAGCATATGGTCTTTTCGCCGGCTATCAATGAGGGGACGACGTCCGTGCGGATAACCTCGCTGGCCATTGTGAACATCTGGGAAGGGCCGTCCACGAAGCTAGCGATAAGGGGGGTGGTGATGAAAGCGTTGGCCCAGCCCATCAGCAGGTGACCGGGCCCATACTTCCTGTACAGCGCCTCCTGGACATGGATGTGGACCGGGGGCGCCAGGCCACCGCCGCCGATGGGCTCAGGGGCGAACATGGCCCAGTAGCCTGCCTTGCCGGACTTGCTCCGTACGTTCTTCCGCGCCTGCTGGATATCGGGAACGAGCTTGCCGTCGGCGCCGAATAGCTTCGCCTCGTCGGCGAGGATATCGCGGTACCGTTGCTCCAAGGGAAGGACCTCGGCCTCTACGAAGCCGATGACGCCGTCGATGGCCCCTTTAACGATGTCCCGCAGGTCTGAGGGAGGCTCTGTCATGAGTTGACCCCGATATCAGGCGCGCTGGCCCGATATAGTATACCGCACATTTCCCTTTTAGTTAAGCGCTTGCTAAGTTCTGGTGGCCAGAGCCTCCGCCAGATCGATGTCGCTGGTGTAGAGGGCGCGGCCGACGATGGCGGCCTCGACGGTGGTGGCGGCGAGGCGGCGCAGGTGATCGATGGCGGAGACGCCCCCGGCGTAGATGACGCGCAGGTTGTGGGCCGAGAGGCGGCGATCGGAGAGGATGGCCTTGAGGGCGGCGAAGTTGGGCTCGGTCAGGGTGCCGTCGCGGAGCGTGTCGGTGTAGATGACCCGGGGCACGTCCAGTTCGGCGAGCCGGCAGAGCAGGTCCACGGCCGTCACTTCGGAGGCTTCGCGCCAGCCCTCGGTGACCACGACCCCCTCGCGGGCGTCCACGCCGACAACGATGCGGCCGGGAAAGCGGGTGACGGCGCTGGTCAGCAGAGCCTGGTCCTTGACGGCGGCGGTGCCCAGCACGATGCGGTCCACACCCTCGCTCAGGTAGCGCCGGATCGTGTCCAGGTCGCGGATGCCGCCGCCGAGCTGGACAGGGGTCTCCACCGCGGCCAGGATACTCTCCACGGTGGCGCGGTTAACGGGCCAGCCTTCGCGGGCGCCGTCCAGGTCGACGAGGTGCAGCCGCGTTGCGCCAGCGTCCCGCCATCGACGGGCGACGGCTGTAGGGTCATCGGCGAACACAGTCTCGCGGTCGTAGTCGCCCTGGAGCAGGCGGACGCAGCGGCCGCCGCGTATGTCGATGGCGGGGATGATCTCCATGAGCGGAGGAACGGCCTCAGGGCACCGTGGCCTTGGCCGCGATGCGCAGGAAGTTCTCGTACATGCGCAGGCCCATAGCGCTGCTCTTCTCCGGGTGGAACTGGGTTGCCACCACGCTGTCCCGGGCCACCACTGAGGCGAAGGTCACGCCGTATTCCGTCTCCCCGATGATAACGGCAGGATCGTCGGGCCGGGGGTAGTAGGAGTGCACGAAATAGAAGTACGAGCCGTCCGGAATGCCGTCGAATATGGGGTGAGGGCGTACGATGCGCACTTGATTCCAGCCCATGTGTGGCACCTTCAGCCCCGGCGGCAGGCGGACGACGCGGCCGGGGACGACGCCCAGGCACGGGTGCTCGCCGCCCTCCTCGCTGACGTCGAATAGCGCCTGCTGGCCCATGCACACGCCGAGGAAGGGGCGGCCGCTGGCGATGTACTCGCGGATGGGGTCCACGAGGGCGTGCCGCTTCAGGTTGGCCATCGTGTCGGCGGCGGCGCCGACGCCCGGCACGATGAGGGCGTCGGCACGCTCCACGTCGCGGGCGCTGGAGGTGATCAGGGCCTGGCCGCCGGCGTGGGCGACGGCGCGGGCCACGCTGCGCAGGTTACCGGCCTCATAATCGACGATGACGAGCTTCACGGCGGTATTGTAGCACGGGGTCAGGCCGCTATTCCGTAGCTGCAGGCCTTTAGGCCTGCCGTCCCCGTGGAGCGAGGCTGAAGCCCCGCCTGCCGGTGGGCAGGCCTGCAGCTACTGCTACTGGGCGACTAGCTTCTGCACAACCACGACGTCCAGCCAGCGGTCGAACTTGTAGCCCACCTCCCGCTCCACACCCACGCGCCGCAAGCCGAAGCGACGGTGCAGGCGCAGGCTGCCGGGGTTGTCGCCGACGATGCGGGCGAGGACGCTGTGAAAGCCGTTGTCAGCGGCCGTCTCCAGCAGACGGGCAAGGAGCAGCGCGCCGGTCCCCTCTCCCCGGTGCTCGGCCCGCACGTAGAGGGAGGTCTCCGCCGTGAAGCGATAACCGGGCTTGCGCTGGAAGGGCGAGAGGGCAGCCCAGCCCAGGACGTCGGGGCCTCGGACGGCGACCAGGACAGCGTAGGGGTGACTGTGCTCGCGGAACCAGGTGTCGCGGCGTTCTGTCGACCAGGGCTCGACGTCGAAGGTGGCGGTCGAGTTGAGGACGGCATCGTTATAGATGTCGGCGATGGCCGGCAGATCGGCGGCTTCGGCGGGGCGGATGACGGAGGCAGAGGACGATTGTGGCGGTTCCATCGCTCCTCCAGTGTAGCAGCGCGACATCGGCTGTGGCGGGCCGCAGTGTTACCTCCTCGTTACAGCGGCCGACAGCGGCCCCTTTCCAACCGGCCGCTGTCGTAATAAGGTTAGGCTGCCATGAGCTGCGGCATCGAGCGGGTCCAGCAGGCGCGTCTGGCGGCGGAGGAGCTGCGCTCGCAGATCAACTACCACGACTACCTGTACTACACAAAGGACGCCCCCGAGATCAGCGACGCCGAGTACGACGAGCTGATGCGCCGCCTGCGGGCCATCGAGGGGCACTACTCGGAGCTCATTACCCCGGACTCGCCGACGCAGAGGGTGTCGGGCCAGCCGGTGGAGGCGTTCGGCGTGGTGGAGCACCGGGAGCCGCTGCTGTCGCTGGCCAACGCCTTCAACCTGGAGGAGCTGAAGGCGTGGCAGCGGAGGGCGTCCTCGCTGGCGGATATCGAGGGGTGCGATATGGTCGTCGAGCCCAAGATCGACGGCCTGGCGGTGGCGCTGGTCTACGAGGGCGGGCGCTTCGTGCAGGGGGCCACGCGGGGCGACGGCCTGCGGGGGGAGAACATCACGGAGAACCTGCGCACAGTCCGTAGCATCCCCATACAGGTGCGGGGCAGCGGCGTGCCCAAGCGCTTCGAGGTGCGGGGCGAGGTGTACATGTCGAAGACGGCCTTCGAGCGGCTGAACAACCGGCGGGCGGACCTGGGCGAGCCGCTGTTCGCCAACCCGCGCAACGCCGCCGCCGGCTCCGTGCGCCAGCTCAACCCCCGTGTCACGGCGTCCAGGCGGCTCGACATCTGGGTGTATCAGCTCGGCTGGCTGGGCGATGGAGCACGGCCGGACAGCCACTGGGAGACGCTCCACTGGCTTGGGGATATCGGCTTCCGCATCAACCCGAACATCGCGCGCTACCGCCACGTGGAGGAGGTTCAGCGCCACTACGAGGAGTGGGTGGAGAAGCGCCACGACCTGGAGTACGAGATCGACGGCCTGGTGGTGAAGATCGACCGGCTGGAGCTGCAGAAGGAGTTGGGCTACGTGGGACGGGAGCCACGGTGGGCTGTAGCCTACAAGTTCCCGCCCATCCAGGCGACGACGAAGCTGCTGAAGATCGCCATTAACGTGGGGCGCACCGGCACCCTCAACCCTTTCGCGGTGCTGGAGCCGGTGCAGGTGGGCGGCGTCGTCGTCAAGCAGGCGACGCTGCACAACGAGGACGACGTCCGGCGCAAGGACATCCGCGTCGGCGACACGGTGATCGTGCAGCGGGCGGGAGACGTGATCCCGCAGGTGGTGGGGCCGGTGGCCAGCAAGCGCACGGGCCGGGAGCGGCGGTTCGCCATGCCCAAGCGCTGCCCGGCCTGCGGTGGCGAGGTGCTGCGGCCGGAAGGGGAGGCGATGAGCTACTGTGTGAACCCCAGTTGCCCGGCCCAGGCGTTCCGCTGGCTGACCCACTTCGTCAGCCGCGGGGCGATGGACGTGGACGGGCTGGGCGAACAGTGGGCCGCCGTGCTGCTGGAGAAGGGCCTGGTGGAAGACCCGGCGGACGTATTCTTCCTCACTAGAGGCCAACTGCTGGAGCTGGACCGCATGGGGCCGGTGCTGGCCGACAAGATTGTGGCGAACATCGCGGACGCCAAGAAGCGGCCTCTCTCGCGGCTCCTGTTCGCTCTGGGGATACGCCATGTGGGCTCGGAGATCGCCGAGACCCTGGCCAACGAGTTCGGCGGCCTGGACGCCGTCGCCGCCGCTGGCCGCGAGGAGCTGGAGGCGATCCCGGCCGTCGGGCCCAAGATCGCGGAGAGCGTGTACGACTACTTCCGCGGGGGGCGCCAGCGGCTGGTCATCGAGAAGCTGAGGCGGGCGGGTGTGAGGATGGAGCAGGAGAGGGCCGCGCCTGTGGAGGGCCCGCTGGTCGGTCAGACGTTCGTCGTCACGGGGACGCTGGCCGCGATGAGCCGCAGCGAGGCGGAGGCGAGGCTGAGGGCGCTGGGCGCGAGCATCGGCAGCAGCGTGACCAAGCAGCCCACCTGCCTGGTCGTGGGCGAAGGGCCCGGCTCCAAGCTCCAGAAGGCCCAGGAGTACGGCGCCAAGCTGATGGACGAGCAGGAGCTGCTGGGTCTGCTGGCATCCGCGAAGTAAAGTCGGTGTTTCGCGCCATACTGATCAGCGCGCTCCTTGTCCTGGCCTTGGCCTGCGCCCAGACGGACGATAGAGCGCCTCCGCCCACCACGACGCCCCCAACCTCGCCGACGGTCACCGCCACGACCGCAGCCATCCCAAGTCCCGCGGGAAGTCCCACTCCTACCGATCTGGAGGAGGCCCAGGTGACGAATGTGGTCGATGGCGACACCATCGACGTGCTCATCGAAGGGTGGGAGGTGCGGGTGCGTTACATCGGCATCGACACGCCGGAGACGGTGGACCCGCGAGAGCCCGTGCAGTGCTTCGGGCGCGAGGCGAGCGAGCGGAACCGCCAGTTGGTGGAGGGCGGGAGCGTGGGCCTGGAGCGGGACGTGTCGGAGACGGACCAGTATGGGCGGCTGCTCCGCTACGTCTGGCTGGGTGGGCAGATGGTGAACGCGACGCTGGTGCAGGAGGGGTACGCCACGGCCATGGCGTACCCGCCGGACGTCCGTTACGCCGAACTGTTCGCCGCCCTGGAGACGCAGGCGCGCGAGGCGGGCCGAGGCCTCTGGAGCGCCTGCTCGACGCCGGAGCCGCCGCTGACGGCGGACGGCCCGTGCGACTTCTCCGGCACCGACGAGCCGGTGATCAAGGGGAACATCAGCTATCGCACCGGCGAGAAGATATATCACGTGCCCGGCGGCGAGTACTACGACGACACGGTGATAGACGAGGCGAAGGGGGAGCGCTGGTTCTGCACCGAGGCGGAGGCGGTCGCGGCGGGATGGCGCAAGAGCAAGCGATGACGGCGTCGGGCGCCAATTCGCCGCTGTCGGCCGTACCAGGCACCTGCCCCAAGCGTTGAGATAGTTGGGTACCCGAAGGTGTCCGGATTTTGCGGCCGGTCACTATAACGGGTTATAATGCGCTAGATCTCAAATCGCGCCCTGGGGAGGAGAGGTTGCCCTTTAATCCGCTCAACGCAGTGCTGGGCCTGTTTTCTCACGATGTGGCCATAGACCTGGGGACGGCCAACACCCTCGTGATGGTCAAGGGCCGCGGCATCGTCATCGATGAGCCCTCGGTGGTAGCGATCGACCGGATCAACAAGAAGATCCTGGCGATCGGCGTTGAGGCCAAGCGGATGGTGGGACGCACGCCCGCGGACATTGTGGCCGTGCGGCCTCTCCAGGACGGGGTGATCTCCGACTTCGCCGTCACGGAGAAGATGCTGCACTACTTCATCCGCTCGGTTCACGACCGCTTCGACTTCGGGCTGCCGCGGCCCCGGGTGTCCGTGGGCATCCCCTCGGGGGTGACGGAGGTGGAGAAGCGGGCCGTGCACGACGCAGCGATCAATGCCGGCGCACGCTCCGCCTACTTGGTGGAGGAGCCGATGGCGGCCGCCATCGGGGCTGGCCTGCCCGTGATGGAGCCCGGCGGCTCCATGATCGTGGACGTCGGCGGCGGCACGACCGAGGTGGCGGTGATTTCCATGGGGGGTATCGTCGTCGCCACGTCGATCCGCACCGCCGGCGACGAGATGGACCAGGAGATCGTCGCCTACGCGCGGCAGGTGCACAACATGCTCATCGGTGAGCGGACGGCGGAGGAGGTAAAGATCGAGGCGGGATCCGCCTACCCGCTGGAGCGGGAGGTGACGGTGGAGCTGAAGGGTCGCGACCTGGCCACCGGCTTGCCCAAGTCGGTGGAGGTGAGCAGCGTAGAGGTCCGCGATGCCCTCTCGGGCTCCGTAAACGCCATCGTGGACGCCGTGCGGCAGACGATCGAGATCACGCCGCCGGAGCTGGTGGCCGACATCATGAGCCGCGGGATCGTGCTGTGCGGGGGTGGCGCCCTCCTGCGGGGGCTGGACCGCCGCCTGGCCCAGGAGACGCGGTTCCCGGTCTACGTGGGGGAGGATCCCCTCACCTGCGTGGTGCGCGGGGCCGGCGAGGTGCTGGAAGAGGCGGAAGTACTCCAGAAAGTGCAGGCGAGGCTTAATACGCGAAAGCCGCCGCGCTAGGTGCCGGCCGACGGCGCCGCCGTCGCGGGATGAGTGCGGGGACCCCCTGAACGATGCGATTGGTCTGGTGGACGCTGGCGGTCGTGAGCGTTAGCCTGCTAAGCATCGTCCTCTCCGAAAGCCGCACGCTTGACCCCGCACAGAACGTGTCTCTGACTATCTCCGCGCCCCTGGAGAATGGCCTCCGTGATCTTGCTGAGCCCATCGTTGACTTCTTCGAGGGCCTGTTCAATCGCGGCGACTTGAAGCGTGAGAACGAACTGCTGCGCCAGGAGCTGGAACGTCTCCAGGGGCAGGTGGCCGCCGGCGAAGACGCCCAGCGGCGGGCGCAGGAGCTGGAGGAGGCGCTGGCGGTCAAGGAGAGCCGGCCGGACGACGAGTTCGTCGTGGCGGACGTCATCGCCCAGGACCCGTCGGGCGTCAAGCGGGCCCTGGCGATTAGCCGCGGCAGCAAGGACGGACTGGACGAGGGTATGGTGGTGCTGTCCAGGAGCGGCAGCCTGGTGGGGACGGTGTCGCGGGTGTACGAGGACTTCGCCTGGCTGCGGCTCATCACCGACCCCAACAGCGCGGTGAACGTCAGCGTGCTGGCGGAAGGCGGTGATGATAGCGGTGAGGCGCGAGGCGTGGCCGGCGGCGACCTGGGCGGCCGCCTTTCGCTGGAGATGATCCCCGCCGAGGCCGAGATCAGCGAGGGGGACCTGGTCGCCACCTCCGGCTTGGGCGGCAACTACCCGCGGGCCCTTCTGCTGGGCAGCGTAGGATCCGTGGAGGACAGGCCGCAGGCACTGTTCAAGAAGGCCACCGTGGAGCCAGCGGCGGACCTATCGGCGCTCGATACGGTGATGGTGATCACCAGCTTCCTCCCGGCGAGGCTGGCAGGCCCGTGAAATACCTGATCGCTTTCGTGGCGGCCTACTTTGCCGCCGTGTTGGCGGCCTCGGTCGTTCCCCATGTAAGGGTCCTGGGTGTGACACCGGATCCGGTGCTGATCTTCGCCGCCTGCTGGGCGATGGTCCGCGGCCAGCGGGAGGCGATGGTGGTGGTGCCGATGGCGGGGCTCCTGCGCGACCTCACGACGAGCGACCCCGTGGGCACCTCCGTGCTGGCTCTGTCTCCCATCGTGCCGCTGGCGCTCCTGCGGGAACTGAGACCGGTGGAGAGCGATTTCGTGCCAGCGCTCGCGGTGGTGGCGGTGGCGAGCCTGGCCTACACCCTGATCAGCATGGCCGTCCTGACTGCGGTCGGCGATGAGGTGCCGTGGGGGACGGGGCTCCTGCGGGTCGCCATCCCCTGCATGCTGGTGAACGCGCTGTTCGCCGTTGTCGCATATCTTCCGATGCGATGGCTAAGCCAGCGCCCTCGGGCTGAGAGTTTCGGCGTCGGTTCGGCGGTGGAGCTGTAGAGGGCGATGGACCCTTACTTGGTGCCGAAGCGAGAGCGAGGGCGCGGGAAGGGGGAGCCGCAGGGCCGCCGACACCCCATGTTCGCAGTGCTGCGGGCGCTGGTGATCCTCCTCTTTGGCATTCTTGTCGTCCAACTGGTGCGGCTTCAGGTGATCCAGGGGGATGAGTACGCCGAGAGGGCGGAGATCAACGTCCTGCGGGAGGTGCAGATCGCGGCGGCGCGTGGTCTCATCCTGGACCGCGAGGGGCGGCCACTGGTTCAGAACGCCGCTCGCTTCTCGGCGGCGATAGTGCCAGGTGACCTGCCGGAGCGAGGAGAGGTGGCGGTATTCCAGCAGCTCGAGAGGGTCACTGGGGTGCCGACGGAGGAGATCGAGCGGAAAGTGCTGGCCGGCGTCGAGAGGACGGGGCCGTTTGAGCCCGTAGTCATCAAGCCGGACGTCGATGCTGAGACGGCGCTGGTGCTGCGCGAGCTGGAGCCGGTCACGCCGGGCCTAAAGCTCCTCATGCAGCCCACGCGTGAGTACCTGGCGGGGTCTCTCCTCTCCCACATACTGGGCTACGCGGGGCCTATCTCTGAAGAGGAGTACGAGGAACTGAAGGATCAGGGCTATCTGATCCAGGACCACATAGGCAAGACGGGGGTGGAGCTGACTTACGAGTCTGTCCTTCGTGGTCGGCCCGGCAAGAAGCTGGTGGAGGTGGACGCCCTGGGGCGTGAGCTCAGAGTGATCTCTGAGCGGCGCCCCTTGGACGGGTCAAACCTGGTGCTCACCATTGACCTTGACCTGCAGAGGAAGGTGAAGGAGACGCTGGAACAGTACACGGTCGAGGGAGATAACGCGGCGGCGGTGGTGATGGACATCCGCAGCGGTGAGATCCTGGCGATGGTCTCCTTACCGGACTTCGACAACAACGTGTTCTCCGGCCCGCTCAGTGACGAGGATCTGAGGGCTCTGGTGGAGGCGCCCGGTAAGCCGTTGGTGAACCACGCCATCGCCGAGAGGTACGCGCCGGGGAGCACGTTCAAGACTATCGTGGGCGCGGCGGCCCTCCAGGAGGGGATCGCCACCACCGGCACCACCATCACCAGCCGCGGCTACATCACGGTGGAGAACGAATACGACCCCAACGTGGTGTACGTGTTCAAGGACTGGGCTGCCCTGGGCCCCCTGGACTTCTACGGCGGCATCGCCATGTCGTCCGATGTCTACTTCTACTACCTGGCCGGCGGCAAGGCCGACGAGGGCTTCATCGGTCTCGGGGAGGCCCGTGTGGCCAGCTACGCCCGCGCCTTCGGCCTGGGCAAACCGACAGGCGTAGAC
>DAOUMF010000046.1:0-9010 GCA_034411955.1 Dehalococcoidia bacterium | reverse complement strand
GTCAACGACCCGGACGTCTCCGGCGAGCAGGCGGCCTTCGAGGCGGCCAACGGCGGCACCACCCTCTCCACGGCCAACGACTCGTTCGCCAACGCCGTGGTGTTCACGGTCAACGAGAACATCTCCGCCACCATCACCAACACCGTCACCGTCCAGGGTAACGCCCTGGGCCAGACCCCCGCCGACAGCGACAGCGACAGCGCCACCGTCACCGCCAAGAGCTGCACCATCGAGGTGACCAAGACGGTCGATCAGGGGAAGGTCTGCGAAGGCTCCGAGACCGAAGTCACCTACACGTACAAGGTGAAGAACACCGGCGACGTCGAGCTGACCAACGTGGACGTGGTAGACGACGTGCTGGGTAACATCTGGACGGACGGCACCCTGGCCGTCGGCGAGGAGAAGAGCTTCGAGAAGAAGGCGAACATCTCCTCGACTACGGAGAACGAGGTGACCGCCACCGGCGACGCCCTCGGCCAGTCGCCTGCCGCCACGGACACGGCCCAGGCCAAGGTGGAAGCCGTGGCCTGCGACATCGACGTGTCCAAGACGGTGAGCAAGGAGTTGGTCTGCGAGGGCTTGGAGACCGAAGTCACCTACACGTACAAGGTGAAGAACACCGGCGACGTCGAGCTGACCAACGTGGACGTGGTAGACGACGTGCTGGGTAACATCTGGCTGGACGGCACCCTGGCCCCCGGCGAGGAGAAGAGCTTCGAGAAGAAGGCCAACATCTCCTCGACTACGGAGAACACAGTGACCGCTACCGGCGACGCCCTCGGTCAATCGCCTGCCGCCGAGGACACAGCCGTGGCTAAGGTCGAGACTGTCCCCTGCGAGGTCGAGGTAGACAAGACCGCGGACGGCAGCGACCCCGATAGCGACTTCAGCGATGACGAGACCACGACGGTGGACTCCACCGTCACCTACAAGGTGGTCATCGACAACGACTTCTCGGAGTCTGTGACCATCACCTCCTTGCTGGACGACACCTACCCGGGCATCGTCTGCCACGACTCCAACGGCGACGACGTCGTCGGCCAGACGCTGGCTGCTGATGACGGCGACGGCCCCGGCAGCATGAACGGCGGCCCCGACGAGATCACCTGTACCTTTGAGGCGCAGGCCCCGTCAGAGTCGGAGGCCACGGTGACCGACGTGATCACCGTGGAGGTCGTGGACGAGCGGGAGAATAGCGCTAGCGACAGCGACGACGCCACCATCCGCACTCTGCCGGAGGAGATTCTAGGACCGACTCCGACGCCAACCGCTGTCCCCGAGGCGTTCCCGCCCACGGGCGGTCAGGGTCCGCTCGCCCAAGGCAGCGGCGACCTAATCGCCCTGTTCGCCCTCATCGGCGCTACCCTCATCGGCGGAAGCGCATGGATCGTCTGGAGCAACCGTCGCTGGGACAGCCGCCGCTAACAGCAGGCTATTGTGACTACACCGGCCGGAGCGCCTAGGCGCTCCGGTCGGGCCTTTACATAGGCGGTGAGGGAGCGCTAGAGCTGTAAAGACGGTGTGGAATCGCTTTGTCAATGGTCTGACAGGACATAATCGTCTTGACAGCTCCACTTTTCTTTCTTGATAATGTAATTGCTTCGACAGGGCCGCAACTGTCGAGGCCTTGACGCTCTTGGGTCTCATCGCCGCACCCCCGCGAGCAACCACTCGACTCGAGAGCGTCTTTTTTTGTAGGTCCCTGGCACCTTCTGTAACCGTTTTCCGCTGCTCGTCATCTGTATTGAGGGACGAACAGTGCTGGAATTGCATCTTGATCCGATGCGGGAAGTGCGGAACGCCAAGCGTTTCGCGTATACCCTGATTGTCTCATTCATCGTAGCCGTCCTTCCTCTTTACGTCTTCGTCATTCGCCTCTCCCTCCAGGAGCTCATGGCCGCTCTAGGCCCGGCATTGCTGACGTTCCTGGCGGTGGAGCTGGCTTCCCGATGGGAGTACCGCATGCGGCGGCGGCACGCCTATCCCCACATCCTGGGCTACAAGCTGGCGGCGATCCGCGACTTCCGCCAGGCCTGCCAGGAGGCGGCCGACCTGCTGGCACTGTTTCTGCGCCCGCGCGCTGTCGTGGTCGCCTGGCTGAAGGATGACGGCCAAGAGGTGAAGCCGGTGGCGGCCCATGGCATGCCTGACGGTTGGCTCCCGTCGGCCTCCCCCATCTCCCTGGCCTGCCGCTCCATGAAGGACACCGTCGACCGTGGCTGCGTACTGACCAAGCGGTCGACGGCCGGCGACCCCTGGTTCGCGGCCGCGTTCCCCGTGGAGCACGTCATCTACGTCCCGCTCCTCTCTCAGGACCGCCCCAGGGGACTGTTGGCCATCGCCGCCTCTGGCGACAGCCCACTCACCAAGGACCACCGCCTCCTGTCCTCCCTGGGCATGGTGCTAGCCCTGGCCCTCGATAACTGTCGTCTCTACGAGGGCGAACGGGAGAGCTCCCGCCGCCTCCAGGAGATGAACCGCATGAAGAGCGACCTACTGATCACGGTTTCCCACGAATTACGCACTCCCCTTACGTCGGTGCGCACGGCCGCAGAGATGCTCCTGGAGGAGGAAGAGCGGGCAGACCGCGAGGGCATGCGGTTGCGCCTGGCCCGCAGTATCGCCAAGGGGGCCAACCGCCTGACGGCGCTGGTGGCCGACCTGATGGACGCCTCCCGCGAGGACGAGTTCGTCCCCAGGCTGGAGCTGGAGCCGCTGCCGGCCCAGGAGATGGTGTCCAGTGCTGTCGCGCTCATAAACCCCCTGCTAGCCGCCAAGCGCCAGACACTATCGGTGCAGGTAGACGACCCGGAGCTGACGGTGCTGGTGGATCGGCTGCGCTTCGAGCAGGTTCTAATAAACCTCCTCTCCAACGCCCAGCGCTATACGCCAGCCAGCGGCCGCCTGGACGTCGGCATTACAGAGGCAGAGAACGAGGTAGTCATCGCCGTTAGCGATTCTGGGCCCGGCGTGCCACCGGAGCAGCGGGAGTTGATCTTTGAGCCGTTCTACCGCGGGGACCGCTCCGGCCTTGGGCTTGGCCTGGCCATCGCCAAGTCGGTGGTGGAGCTGCACAGCGGCCGCATCTGGGTAGAGGACGGAGCCGGGGGCACCGGCAGCACCTTCGTCGTGGCTCTGCCCAAGCACCCAACGAGGGCCCCTGTTCCCTCCGCTCCCGCCACCGTCTGAGCGGCGGATTCCAGCCGCCCATCGGCTATAATCGGCCTATGCGGCTGCTCCGTCTCCAGCTTTTCGATTACCGCAACTTCCACCGCCTGGACCTGACCCTTAGCTCCGGGGCCAGCGTCTTCGTCGGCGGCAACGCGCAGGGCAAGACCAACCTCCTGGAGTCCGTATACCTGCTGGCGACCATGAGGGAGCTGCGCGCCGAAACTGAAGCTCAGGTGATCCGCAGGCAGGCGACCGATGACCCCATGCCGGCCGCGCGCGTGGTCGGTGAGGTCGAGACCACCAGCGGGCCGTTGAGGCTAGAGGTGACTGTCGTCGGGCGGGACGGCCCCCACGGCCTCATCGCAAGCAAGACCGCCAAGGTCAACGGCATCCCCAAGCGCCTGTCCGATGTCGTGGGCCGTCTCACCGCTGTGCTCTTCACCGCTGCCGATATCGACATCCCCTCAGGTGCCCCGGCGGTGCGCCGGCGCTACATTGACATAACACTCTCGCAGGCCGACAGCGGCTACGTCTCCGCCCGCTCGCGCTTCGAGCGCGTCCTCGCCCAGCGCAACCACCTCCTGAAGCGGATCCGCGAGGGGCTGGCCAGGGCCCACGAGCTTGCCTTCTGGGACAGCGAGCTTGCCCGTGACGGCGGCTACCTGTTCGCTGCCCGCGCCACGGCCCTGTCCGAGCTGGCCGGCCTGGCGGGCGAAGCCCACGCCACCCTCGCTCCCCAGGAGGTGCTGCAACTGGACTACCGGCCGCGCTTGGAGGGGCGCGCCCCAGACGGCCTCGTGGACCCGGCCGCCGCCGCCCGGGTCTACGGAGAGGCGCTGCGCCGCGGCTTGTCCCGCGATGTCGCCGCCGGCATGACCCTGCAGGGGCCCCACCGCGACGACATCGGCTTCTCTCTGAACGACATTCCCGCCGCCGGCTTCGCCTCCCGTGCCCAGCAGCGCACGATCGCCCTCGCCCTCCGTCTGGCCGAGGCCCAGCTCCTGCGCTCGCGGCGCGGCGGGACGCCGGTCCTGCTCCTGGACGACATCCTATCGGAGATGGACGCCGATCGCTGCCGCTCCGTCATCGACGCCATCTCCGGCTGCGACCAGCTTCTCGTCACCGCCACCGATGCGGGCCGCTTCCCGCAGGGGTTCTTGGACGGCGCCGCCGTCTTCTCCGTGGCGGCCGGCACCATAGCACCGCTGTCGGAGCCCGCCTACCGGCCCGCCTGAGGCACGCGCGCCTTCGTCGCGCAGGCAGGCCGGCCGGGCCTACTCGCGGAACAGGGGAGACCTGACGCCTTTGGGCACCGCCACCCACAGGGCGCCGGGGGCGACCTCCACCTGCGTCGGGGACATGTCATAGGCGTCGCCGTCAAGCTGGACGGGCAGCGGCTGCCCCCAGTCCAGCTCCAGCCGCCGCGCCTTACGGTACAGCACCTTGGAGGACCGCAGATGGCGCCGCAGCAGCGTGCGCAGGGCGTGAAGCACGATGTCCAGCGTGCCCTTGCCCTGGAACACGCACACGTCGAGCAGGCCGTCGTCCACCTGCGCCTCCCGAGTGATCTCCGCCACGCCAGCGTAATTGCGAGTGTTCCCCGCCACCAGCATCAGCACCTGGGCGGCATGCTCCTCGCCGTCGAAGCGCAGGGTGACCGTCGAAGAGCGGTAGCGCAGCGCCTCCCGTACAGCGGCCACGGCGTAAGTGGCCGCTCCCAACCGGCTCTTCAGTCCCAGGTTCACCCGCCGGGCGATGGCCCCATCGAGGCCGTAGCCCGCCATGAGCAAGAAGTAGCGCTCCCCCGCCCGTCCCAGGTCGATGCGGCGGCGTTCCCCCTCCACGGCCGCCTTCACCGCCTCCAGTGGCCTCCGTGGTATCTGCGCCTCCTTGGCCCAGATCCTCACCGTGCCGGCGGGTATGACGGCCAGCGCGGTATCGCGGCCGGCGAGGCCGTTGGCCGCCTCGTTCAGGGTACCGTCGCCGCCGCAGACGAAGAGCAGAGGCAGCCCTCGCTCCGCCGCCCCCGCCGCCAGCTCCGTCGCCTGTCCCGGCCCGGCGGTCTCCCGCCACTCCACGAGCCAGCCCTGCGCTCGCAGCCAGCGGGCGGCCTCGTCCAGCCGCCCCCGAGACGGCAGGTTGCGGGCGGTCGGGTTGACGATGACCAGAGTCTCTCTGCTGGCGTTGGTGCTCACGCCGAAATACTAGTCGCCCGACGGTAGTGACCACAAGCCGAGCAGCCGCTATCATGGGGAAGCCTGCCTGCCGCCTGCCCGCCTCTGGCGGGGTAGGCACGGCCACCTCTTCTTGACGAAAAGGGTACCCGTGCGCGTCCTGCCCGAGCAGGGAGGCAGGCTTCGGTGCGCAGGGTGTTCGAGAGGTCTGACCTGGAGGTTGCGTGACGCATGAAGGATAAGATCGGGATCAAGCGGCTGGATCACGTATGCTGGGCGGTGCACAAACTGGAAGACGCCCTGCCCCTGCTGACGGAGCTCATGGGCATGCGAGTGTCCGACCGCTGGCAGAACGAGGAGCAGGGCTATCGTGGTCTCTCCTTGGCGCTTCCCGGCGGCACTGCCGTGTTCGAGCTGCTGGAGCCCCTGGGAGAGGACAGCTTCCTCCACCGCTTCCTGGTGGAGCGGGGGCCGGGCCTGCACCACGTGACGTTTGAAGTCGAGGACATCGAGGCGGCCGCGCAGGCGATCAGCGACTACGACATCGAGCCGTTCCACGGCGTGCGGCGCTTCCACGGCTGGGCGGAGACCTACATCCACCCCAAGGACTCAGGGGGCGTCCTGTTCCAGTTCTACACCGAAGAGGAACACGAGCACGAGGCCCACAAGTAGCGATGCCCCGCCAGTGGGCGGCACCCCCGTGACGTCCCGAGTGCCTTGACACCTCTCCCCTGGTCGCACATCATCTAGGCACCTGTCGCATTCAGCCCCAAGGGGCCAGGGCTGAAGGGAACCCCCTTGGGAGGAGCTCAAATCATGGTGCGCGCACTTGAGGGCATTCGGGTCCTGGACCTGACGATCTGGCAGCAGGGTCCACAAGCGTCGGTGATGCTGGCGGACCTGGGGGCCGACGTAATCAAGATCGAGGGGCCCGAACTGCCGGACCCAGGCAGGCGGTTCCTCTACCGGCGAGAAGTTGGCCTCAGCGCGTACTACGAGGCCCACAATCGGGGGAAGCGCGCCCTGGCCCTTGACCTCAAGCACCCCAAGGGGAAGGAGCTCTTTCTCCGCCTGGCCGAGGGCGCCGACGTGTTCCTCCACAACCTGCGCGGGGGTGCGGTAGAACGCCTCGGCCTGGACTATCAGGTATTGAGAGAGATCAACCCCAGGATCATCTATGCCCATGCCTCTGCCTGGGGTGGGGAGGGGCCCGACGTCAACCTGGGCTCATATGACATCCTGGCTCAGGCTCGGGGCGGCATCATGTCCATCAACGGGGAGCCGGACGGCCCGCCCCTGCCGGCGCCGGTCCCCATCGCCGATCAGGTGGGGGCTTTCATGGCGGCCTATGCGATCGTGGTGGCGCTGCTCCATCGTGAGCGCACGGGCGAGGGCCAGGAGCTGAACGTATCGCTTCTGGGGAGCCAGCTCGCTCTTCAGTCGTTCAACGTCACCAGCTATCTTCTCACCGGCCGCTCGCCCCAGCGTCAGCCTCGCGGCGGCTTTGGGCCTCTGTGGGCCGTGTACGAGGGCTCCGATGGCAAGCACTTCGCCCTCGCTATGCTGGAGGATCGCTGGTGGCCAGGGGTGTGTCGGGCCATCGGCGAGCCTGATCTGGAGAGCGACTCTCGCTTCGACACGGCCCAGAAGCGCTTCCAGAACAGGGAAGAGCTGACAGCCCACCTGGACGAGGTGTTCGCCGGCCGGCCGGCACGCGAATGGGTGCGGCGCTTTCAGGAGCACAGCCTGATGGCGGCTCCGGTCCAGGACTATGAGGAGCTGGTCAACGACCCCCAGGTGATAGCTAACGCCTACATCCAGGAGGTGGAACGCCCGGGCCACGGGCCGGTGTGGATGGTGGGCGTGCCGGTGAAGTTCAGCGCGACGCCCGGCGAGATTCGGGGGCTGGCACCCGCTCTGGGTGAGCACACCCACGAGGTGCTCCTGGAATGCGGCCTTACCCAGGAGGAGATCGACGAGCTGGAAGGGGAAGGAGTGATCCGGCAGGCTGTGCCGGAGGCGGACTAGACCGACAGTCGTGAAAAGGGCCGGGTTGCCCCCTAGTCGGCCCGGTCGCCTACCGGCCGGATCGCCTCCAACTCCGCCTCCTCGCCCAGGACGATAAGCCTGTCGCCCACGTCCAGATGGGTATCGCCGCGGGGGCCCACGTGGATTGCCCCCGAGGCCCGTTGCACCCCCAACACCACCGCCGCCCGGCAGGACTGCATCACGTCCTGTATGGTGCGGCCGCCCAGCCCGGACTCCTCCGAGATCTCGATCTCGGCCAGGATCTGCTCCTCCTGTCGGCCTCTCGCCAGAGTGTCGATAAACTCCACGACCAGGGGCTGAAGGGAGGAGAGGGCCATCCTGCGGCCGGCGATGGCGTAGGGAGAGATCGCACGGTCCGCCCCCGCCCGGAGCATTCGGGGCTGGCTTTCCGGCCGCCCGGCGCGGGAGACCACGTACAGGTCCGGTCTCAACGCCTTTGCCGCGAGCACGACGAAGGTGTTGCCGGCGTCGGAGTCGGAGGCGGCCAAGAGCCCGCGGGCTCGCTCGATGCCAGCCTCACGCAGGACAGTGTCGCTGGTGGCGTCTCCCTCCACGACCAGGTAGCCGCTGGCCTGGGCGCGACCGATCGCCTCCGGGTTGGAATCCACAATCACGAAGGGCACGCCCCTAGCGGTGAAGTCGCGCGCGATCTCCATGCCCACGCGGCCGAAGCCGCACAGGATGTGATGGTCTCGCAGACTCTCGATGCGACCTTTCATTCTCCTTACCCCCAGCAGCAGGGCCAGCTCGCCCTCCAGCAGGAACTGGAACAGGCTAAGCACGGCATAGAATAGAGCGCCCACGCCGGCGATCGCCAGTACGATGGTGAAGACGCGGCCCCCTGCGCTCAGCGGATGCACCTCGGCGAAGCCGATGGTGGTCAAGGTGATGACCGTCATGTAGAGCCCGTCCAGAAGGCTCCACCCCTCGATTACGATGAACCCCACCGTGCCCGCCACGAGCAGTAGGAGGAGCACCGCCGCGGCGCCAATCAGGTTCGGTGGGAGGCTTAGGATAGCTACCCGAACACGGGAGTCCACGGAAGGGCTACGCAGCCTGCCCACCCAGGCGCTTGCGTTTCTGAGATACGTAGTCCACCAGGATGTACCGGCCCAGCCGCTCCGGCGTCGTGTAGAACACGCGCCCCTTGTTCATCCTGGCGATCTGGTTGACGAACTCTTTCAGATAATAGTTGCGGTCCAGCATGAAGGTGTTGATTATGATCCCCTTGCGGGTGCACCGCTTGACCTCTTTCAGCGTCTCTCGGATGGTGATGGGGCTGGGCGGGTAGGCGAAGTAGGAGCGACCGCGCTCAAGGTGGGCGGTGGGCTCGCCGTCGGAGATCATGATGACCTGGCGCGTCTCGGCGTTGTGCCTGGCCAACAGCTTCTGCGCGACCATGAAGGCGTGATGCATGTTCGTCCCCAGCACCGATTCGTCCCAGCGCACGTAGGGCAGCTCATCGGGCCGCAGCTCCCGCGCGTAGGCGGAGAAGCCGAGGATGTAGAGGGAGTCTTTGGGGAACTGGGTCTGGATCAGGTTCTGTAGGGCCAGGGCCACCTTCTTGGCCGACTGGAAGCTGGCCCGCAGAGCCATCGACCAGGACAGGTCCAGCA
>DAOUMF010000045.1:0-10561 GCA_034411955.1 Dehalococcoidia bacterium | reverse complement strand
CACCCACCCACCCCTGAAGGGATTCAGGCTTCGCCCCACCCCACAAAGAGCTGACCGTTCGGCAAGCTCCCCGGCCAGGCAGGCTTCGGTGCGCGGGGGTGCGAATATCCCTTGCTCCTTGCGGGCTGGACCCAAGACCAGGGCTAACGCCCTGCAGCTACGCCTTTGATTCGGAGTATGCTCGTTCTATAATGGCCGCGTAGTGAACTCCGAGGTTCCTTCGACAAGCTCAGGGCAGGCAGGACAGGCCGCTTCGGCTGGTTCAGGACAAGTCCTGTACCGGAAGTGGCGACCCCAGACCTTCACTGAAGTCGTCGGACAGGAGCTTGTCACCCGCACTCTGCGCAACTCCGTTACCTCCAAGCGCATAGCTCACGCCTACCTTCTGAGCGGGCCGCGGGGCACGGGCAAGACCAGCATCGGGCGGCTCATCGCCAAGGCGGCCAACTGCGCCGCCCCCGTGGAGGGCGAGCCCTGCAACCAGTGCGACTCCTGCCGCGCCTTCCTGGAAGGCCGGGCGATGGACTTCATCGAGCAGGACGCCGCCAGCCACAACAGCGTCGACGACATCCGCCAGTTGCGGGAGAACGTTCTCCTGAACCCCATGTCCAGTGCGTACAAAGTCTACCTCATGGATGAGGTCCACATGCTGAGCAAAGGGGCAGAGAACGCCCTGCTGAAGACGCTGGAGGAGCCGCCGAAGCACATCGTCTTCGTCCTGGCGACGACGGAGCCGCACAAGGTCGAGGCGACGATCATCTCCCGCTGCCAGCGGTTCGACCTGCGGCGTATCCCGACACCCGCCGTAGTGGAGCGCCTGGCCTTCATCTGCGGTAAGGAGGGTTTCTCCCTGGACGATATCGCCCTTGGGGAGATGGCCCGCAGCGCCAGCGGCAGCCTGCGGGACGCCATCAACGCGCTGGAGCAGACCGTCACCTACTACGGGCCCTCGCCCAGCCTGGAGCAGGTGCGGGAGGCGCTGGGGATCAGCGTGGACGCCCGCAGCGCCGAACTGAGCCGCCTCCTCCTTGGCGGCCCTTCGACATCCGCCGGAGGCGGACTGGCCGAGGCGCTGAAGCTGGTGGCCGCCGTGCGCGACGACGGCGTGGACATGCGCCGCTTCTCGAGGGAGGTGGTCGACTACCTGCGGGAGCTGCTACTGGTGAAGGCCGACGCCGCCGATAGCCTGGACCAGCCCCAGGAGACCCTGGCAGAGATGCAGACGCTGACCCGGGAGGTGGCAGGGGCGGAGATCGTGCGCGCCCTGAAGGCCCTGGGGCGGCTGGACTTCCGCGACGACCCGCAGTCGTCGCTGCCGCTGGAGCTGGCGCTTGTGGAGCTGGCTTCGGAGGGGGAGGGAGCAGCGACGCCGGAGACGGCCCCGGCACCAGAACCGGCCGTTGTGGAGGAGCCCGAACCGGAGTTCTCGATCCCGGTCTCGGGGACTGAGGAGGTGGCGGCCACCACCGCCGACGCCACCGTCAGGGCAGCAGAGAAGGCCGGAGAGGAGCCATCCCCGGCAGGCGTACCGCCTGATCCTTCGTCCGCCTCAGGCGGATCGGGGCAGGACCCTTCGACAAGCTCAGGGCAGGACCTGCTGACGCGGGTCCGGGAGTCCTGCAAGGGGGAGAAGCAGCTCAATGCCCTGCTCAACGCCTCCTGCGAAGTGAAGTCGCTGGAGGGAGACGTCCTCACGCTGGGCTTCTATCACACGTTCCATCTGGAGCGCGTGGAGGCGGGGGGATACCTGGGCCGCCTCAACGAGCTGTTCTCGCAGGCGCTGGGAAGGCCGGTGACCACCGAGTTGGTGCACTCGCCGCGGAGGCCCACCCCGGGCAAGATCAAGGGGGGACATCTGGCGCGGGCGGCGCGAGAGTTGGGCGCCAAGCCTGTCCTGAGTCCGCCTGAGGCGGACGAAAAGCCTGCCCTGAGCCGCAGCCCTGAGCGGAGCAAAGGGGAAGCCGAAGGGCCCATCGGGAAAGGAGAGGAAAATTGGCCCGGCGCGGAATGAACCAGCAGATGATGAAGCAGATGCAGGAGCTCCAGGGCCAGATCGCCAAGGCCCAGCAGGAACTGGAGGAGACGACGATCGAGACCTCGGCGGGCGGGGGAGCCGTCTCGGTGGTGATGACGGCGCACCCGAAGATGAACTCGATCACCGTCCAGCCCGAGGTGGTGGACCCCGACGACGTGGAGATGCTCCAGGACCTGATCATGGCCGCGGTGAACGAGGCGCTGGAGCAGGTCCGGGCCACCCAGATGCAGCAGATGGCGGGGATCGCCGGCGGGCTGAACATCCCCGGACTGACGGGCTAGCTGCCATCGACCGACGGCGAAGCCCGCTCACAGCCTTCGAGGTGACTCCCTGATGAACGAGCAGCCCGCAGCGGCCCCCGGGCCGGTGGCCCGCCTGATCGAGGAGTTCCACAAGCTCCCCGGCGTGGGCCCCAAGCTCGCCCAGCGGCTCACCTACTACCTCCTACGGATGCCCGCGGCCGAGGCCCGGGCCCTGGCCGAGGCGATCGTGGAGGTGAAGGAGCGCATCACCTTCTGCTCCGTCTGCCAGAACGTCACGGACACCAACCCCTGCCGCATCTGCGCCAGCGAGCGGCGGGACCGCACGATGATCTGCGTGGTGGAGGAGCCGCTGGACATCCTGGCGATGGAGCGCTCCGGCAGCTACCGCGGCCTGTACCATGTTCTCCACGGCGCCATCTCTCCGATGGACGGTATCGGGCCGGAGGAACTGAAGATCGAAGAGCTGCTGGCCCGGCTCCGCACCAACGAGACGACGGAGGTGATCCTGGCCACGAACCCCAACCTGGAGGGCGAGGCCACAGCGATGTACCTGACGCGCCTGCTGCGGCCCCTGGGCCTGAGGATCACCCGCCTGGCCCGTGGCCTCCCCGTCGGCGGCGACCTGGAGTACGCCGATGACGTCACGCTAACCCGAGCCCTGGAGGGGCGCCAGGAGGTGACGGACTAGGGTGGCCATTCCCCGCCTGTACAAGACGGAGGCGATCGTCCTGCGCCAGCGCAAGCTGGGGGAGGCGGACCGGATCGTCACGCTGTTTACGCCCGCTCACGGCAAGCTGGACGCCAAGGCCAAGGGTGTGCGCAAGACCACCAGCCGCATGGCCGGACACCTGCAGCCGCTGAACCGCTGCATGGTCCAGTTGGCCCGCGGCCGCACGATGGAGGTGGTCGCCGGCTGCGAGACGCTGGAGAGCTTCCAGCCGCTGCGGGACGACCTGGGCCGACTGAGCCGCGCCCTATACGCCGCCGAGCTGGCCGACCGCTTCCTGCCGGAGCGGGTAGAAAACATGCCCACGTACCGCCTGCTCCTGGACACGCTGCGCCGCCTCCAGCGCACGGCCGCAACCGGAGACCCAGACCGTTCGGCAGGCTCCCTCGCCGGGCAGGCAGGGCAGGACCCTTCGGCAGGCTCAGGGCAGGACATCGCCCTGCGCCACTTCGAGATGAGTCTCCTAGAGCGCAGCGGCTTCCGACCGGAGCTGGCCCGCTGCCTCGGTTGTCAGCAGCCGCTCCAGCCGACGCAGAACTACTTCTCCCCGGTCGGCGGAGGGACCTACTGCGCGTCCTGCGGCGCCGGGGCCGCCGGGTCGCGGGCCTTATCGGTGAACGGGCTGAAGGTGCTGCGACTGCTTCAGCGCGCGTCGTATAAAGAGGTGGGCGGGCTGAACCTGCCGCCGGCGCTGGCCGAGGAGGTGGAGCGACACCTGCGCAGCTACATCGTCTGCGTGCTTGAGCGCGACGTTAACGCCGCCGCCTTCGTCGAGCGGCTGCGACGGGAGCAGCAGCCCTTGCGAGTGTGAGCCATGCCGCTGTACGAGTACTACTGCGAGCCCTGTAACGGGATCTTCGAGGCGATCCGCCCCATGAGAGAGGCGTCGCTGCCGGTGTCCTGCCCGGAGTGCAGCCGGGACGCTTCCCGCATCATGTCCAGCTTCAACGCCTTCACCTTCCGTGACGGCTACCCGCGGCGGCTGCCGGACAAGGGGACGTACTGGCACATGGGCAAGGAGGTCAAGAAGCGCGCCAAACGGATGCACTGGTACGACCATCCCGAGCTCACACCGCCCAAACCGAAGCCGCGGCCCAGCAAGGGAGAGACTACGGCGACGAAGGACAAGGAAGCCGCGCGCAGAAGGGACCTGCGCTATCGCGACCGCTGGGGAGTGGACGCGGGGGGCTTTCGCACCGTCAAGGCCAAGAAGGCAAAGCGGCAGCGGAAGACGCTGCCCCCGTAGAGGCTGGGGCAAGTCGCCTGCTCGTCTCTGCGACCAAGCCCGGGGCGAGCAGAGGCTCCGGTCACCCCACCGAAAGGTCGCCCTTCGACAGGGTCAGAGCGAGCGATTTACCGTTGCGGTTGGCTAGTTCGTCCTCTGCCAGGGCGGCGGCCCCGTCCCCAGCCAGCGTCTGAGGAGCAAGCGCAGGCCCCTTCGCTCGGATCTGAAGGAGAAGTCTAGCCCTTGATACAGGCGGAGGGCATGCTCATTGCGCTCCGTCGTGTCCAGGGAGATGACGGGGCAGCCGCGGGCCCTCGCCCGCTCAACGGCGAACTCCACGAGGCTGCGCCCAATCCCCTGGCGGCGCGCGTCCTGAACCACGAACAGGTCTTCGATGTAGGCGTCCGGCGCGGACAACCAGAGAGAGTGGCGGTAGCGCTGCTGGAGGAAACCGAGACACGGATGGGACGGGGAGCCGGCGATGAAGAACTCCGTGTCCTCGTCAGCGATCAGGCTGGGCAGGTCGCTCTGTAGGGATTCCTCGGTGGGGAAGTCGTCGCCGCCGCCTGTGTTGCGGAAGGCGAGGATCAGTTGAACTAGGCAACCGATGTCTTCGGGCGTGGCAATTCGGACGGCGATGGTCAAAGCTAGCTGCGCCGCTCCAGCATGTGGTCGGTGAGGCTGTAGAGGGCCTGGCGGGCCGGATCGTCGGGCAGGACCGACAGCGCCTCGTGGGCGCGGGCGGAGAAGCTGCGAGCCATCTCGTAGGACTCCTGGGGAATATCGCTTTGGCGAACCATCCCGACCGCCTGAGTCAGGATCTCCTTCCGTGGCCGGGCGAAGAACTTCTGCACCGGGTTATCGCGTGGGGGGCGCTCCATGAGGAGGAGGGTGGGTAGGGTGAGGGTGCCCTGCATGAGATCGCTGCCCACGGGTTTGCCCATCTCCGCCTCGTCGCCGGTGAAGTCCAGGATATCGTCCACTATCTGGAAGGCCATGCCGAAGTTGTAGCCGTAGCTGCGCAGCGCCTCCACCCACTCCTCCGGCTCCTGGGCGACGATGGCGCCGCCCTCGCAGGCGGTGGCGAAGAGGGAGGCCGTCTTGCCGCCGATGCGCTGGAGGTAGTCTCGCACCGTCTGTCGGCTGTCGTAGGCGGTAAGGTCCTGGCCGATCTCGCCCTTGGTCATCATCATCAGCGTACGGGAGAAGAGGCGGATGACGCGGATGTTGCCGGTGCGGGCCACCTGATCGGCGGCGTGAGCGAACATGTAGTCGCCCAGCATGACCGTGGTGGCGTTGTCGAAGACGCTGTTAGCCGTAGGCCGGCCGCGGCGGGTGCTGGCGTTGTCGATAACGTCATCGTGGACAAGGGACGCCGTGTGCAGCAGCTCCACAGAGGCGGCCAGGGGCACCAGCAGGTCGAGATCGTAGACGCCGAGGCGGCCGGCCAGGAGGGTGAGGGCGGGGCGCAGGAGTTTACCGCCGCCAGCCAGGACCAGTTCCAGCATCTCCGACAGGGGAACGTAGTCCACCTGCTTGAGCGATTCGAACGTGGCCTCCACCAGGGCCAGGTCCTCCTGGACGGGGCCGTACATTAGGCCGACCTTCACTTGACCGCCTCCCCCTGCTGCACTTCCGGCTCGCCTCCAGCGGAGATGTCGCCCAGGCCGAACAGCCAGGCGGTGGCCACTGCCGTGCGAGAGGCGATACCGTCGAAGCTGTCCCCCCGCAGGTCGGCGATACGGGCTACTGTGTCCACAAGGTAGGCCGGCTCGTTGCGGCCGCCGCGATGAGACTGCGGCGTCAGGTATGGCGCATCGGTCTCGACGGTCATCCAGCGTAGGGGAATGCCGCCGGCCACGGCGCGGATGCGCTCCGCTTTAGGGTAGGTGCAGGTACCGGGGATGGAGACCATGAAGCCGATCTGGATGTAGCGTAGCGCCAGCATGAGGTCCCCCGGGAAGCAGTGCATCACGCCGAGGGGGCGGTCCTTGGGCCAGTCCGGCAAGGCCTGCTGCTCGTAGGAAGCCAGCACGTTGTACGTCTCCTCGTCCGCCTGCCGGGAGTGGATGACCACGGGGCGGCTGAGGCTACGGGCGAGCTCGAGCTGGCGCCGGAAGGCGTCCATCTGGACGCCGGGCGGCGAGAGGTTACGGTAGAGGTCGAGCCCTATCTCACCGACCGCCACCACCTTGGGGGAGTGCGCCAGCCGCTCCAGGGCGTCTAGGGTGCGGGCGTCCAGGTGTTTCGCGTTGTGCGGATGCACCGCCACAGCGGCGTAGACGTCGGAGTGGGAGTCCGCCAGGTCCACGGCGCGCCGGCTGCTCTCCAGGTCCGTGCCGACGACCACGAAGGCGGAGACGCCGGCCCCGCGGGCGCGCTCCAGCACCTCGTCGCGGTCGGCATCGAACGCGGGGTCCTGGAGATGGCAGTGTGAGTCGACCAGCATCCTACTGTCCGAGCCTCGCTTCCTCTTCTTCGACCAGGGACTGGTCCAGCTTCCTGAACAACGGCCTGGGCTCGGCCAGGGGCTGCCCCGGCTCCGGCATCACCGGTCGCCAGCCGGGGGCGTCGACGGGCCCTTCGTTCCCCAGGAAAGCGTGGAGCTGCTGACAGGTGAATGGCAAGTACGGGAAGAAGGCCGTCTTCAGGCCGCTGATGACGCCGATGGCGGTGTAGAGGACGGTGGCGCAGCGCTGGCGGTCCTGCTTCAGGAGGTTCCAGGGGGCGTTCTCCTCCAGGTAACGGTTGGCCTCCCGCGCCACCGTCATCGCCGATTCCAGACCAGCGCGGAAGTGGCAGCGACCGATGTTCTCGCCTGTCTCCGCGATGGCCTGCTCTGCCCGCGCCAGGAGGGCGCTATCGGCAGCGGTCATCTCGCCGGGGGTGGGAACGAGGCCCTCGAAGTTGCGATAGGTGAAGGTGAGGACGCGGTTCACGAGGTTGCCCCAGGTGGCGACGAGCTCGTCGTTGTTGCGGCGTACGAAGTCGCTCCAGGAGAAGTCAGCGTCGGAGGTCTCCGGCATGTTCACCGACAGGTAATAGCGAAGGGGGTCCGGGTCGTGCCGGGAGAGGTAGTCGGGCACCCAGACGGCAAGCCTGCGGCTGGTGGAGGCCTTGCTGCCGCGGACGGTCTGGTACTGGTTGGCGGGGACGTCGTAGGGGAGGTTGAAGGTCTCTCCCGTGGCCTCGCTGTAACCCATGAGCTCGGCCGGCCAACTGAGGGCATGGAAGAAGATGTTGTCCTTGCCGATGAAGTAGTAGGTGCGGGCAGAGGGGTCGTGCCAGAAATCGCGCCATCGCTCCGGGTCGCCAGTGCGTTGAGCCCACTCCTTGGAAGCCGACAGGTAACCGATGACGTTCTCGAACCAGACGTAGATGCGCTTGCCTTCGTAGCCGGGCCGAGGGATGGGGATGCCCCACTCCAGGTCGCGGGTGATGGCACGGTCCTGCAACCCCTGCTGCAGCAAACCGAGAGAGAAGTTGAGGACGTTCTTGCGCCAGTGTCCCTTGTCAGTGGACAGCCACTGCCTGAGCCTATCGTTGTAAGCGGTGAGGCGCAGGAAGAAATGCTCCGACTCCCTGATCTCAGGAGTGGAACCGTCGAATTTGCAGCGCCGGTCTATTAGGTCCACCGGGTCGAGGACGTTCCCGCAGTTGTCGCACTGGTCGCCGCGAGCGGCCTCGTCGCCGCAGACAGGGCAGGTGCCTTCCACGTACCGATCCAGCAGGAAGCGCCCCTCGACGGTGCAGTAAGGGAGCTCCATGCTGCCCTTGTAGATGTCGCCGTTCTCCAAGAGGCGAAGGAAGATGTCCTGGGTCGTGCGGACATGGTTCTCCGTGCCAGTGGTGGTGTACAGTTCCCATTTGATGCCCAGGCCGTCCCACGTCTCGACGAACTCCCGGTGAAACTGGTCGACCACCTCAGCGGGGGTGCGGCCCTCCTGCTCCGCGCGGACGGTTATGGGGGTGCCGTGCACGTCGCTGCCGGAGACCATGAGCACCTGGTCTCCCTTGGCGCGGTGGTAGCGGGCGAAGATGTCGGCCGGCAGGTAGGCGCCGACGATCTGGCCCGTGTGCAGGGAGCCGTTGGCGTAGGGCCAGGCCACACAGACGAGGATCTTTTCGGACATCGATTCGGTTTGGATTGTAGCATAGGGACTCGCCCCACCCCACTCCACTGCGCCAGCAATAGAGCAAGGGAACGAGGGTGAAAGCGTTGCTCCATTGCTCAGTTGCTCTACTGTTCTGGCAGCGGAGGCTGACGGGGCGGCGTGTCCAGCCACATGCGGTAGACCTCGCGCCGGGGCAGGCCGTAGCGCTTGGCCACCTCCGGGACGGCCCGCCTGGCGGTCTCCCCTGCCTGCTTGCGGCGGCGGAGTTCGTCGAGCACGGCCGCTCGTGGTTCGACAGGCTCACCACGAGCGGAGGGTGCCGCGCCTTCGATGACCAGGGTGAACTCCCCGCGGGGCTCCATGAACCGCTCCAGCGCCTCGCTGATGCGGCCGCGGAACACCTCCTCGAACGCCTTGGTGAGCTCCCGACAGACGGCCAGGCGGCGGTCTCCCCACTCCTTGCGCAAGTCCTCCAAGCTGCGCCGCAGCCGGTGGGGCGACTCGAAGGCGAGGATGGTGCGGTCGTGATGGCGCAGGGAGGCGAGGAGGCGGCGCCGCTCGCCGCTGCGGCGAGGGAGGAAGCCGAGGTAGGTGAACTGGCGGGCCGGGAGCCCGGATACGGCGAGCGCGGCCGTTACGGCGGAGGGGCCAGGGATGGGCGTGACGGCGAACCCCGCCTGGATGGCCGCCGCCACCAGGTCGAGGCCGGGGTCGCTGATGGCTGGCGTCCCGCCCTCGGAGACGAGGGCGACATCGCCGTCTCGCAGGGCGGCGAGGAGCCGGGGGATTCGGGTCGCCTTATTGTGCTCGTTATAGCTGAGGAGGCGCGAGTGGATGCCGTGGTGGGCGAGGAGCTTGCGGGTGGTGCGGGTGTCCTCGGCGGCGATGAGGGAGACCTCGCGGAGGACGCGCAGGGCGCGGAGGGTGACGTCCTCGAGGTTGCCGATGGGGGTGGCGACGACGTACAAGGTGGGCATCTCGCGGGGAATTATACCGCGCCAGCGATGGGAAAGGGTCTAATCTTCTTCACCGTTTGGCCATAAGCCGTTGACGACGGTTGCGGCCGCTGTTATAGTCGATAAAAAGTCCGTCTCAGGCGGACAGACCCCCGCAGGTTTCCTATTCCCGAGGCGAGGAGAGATGAGTATATCAACTTATCGAGAACTCAGACCCGCCTACGGATTCGATGACGTGGCCATCGTCCCCGGGTCTGTCACCGTTAACCCGGAACTCACGAACGTCCGCTTCGCCCTTGGCGAGTTCACCTTCGAGATCCCCATTCTGGCCGCCGCCCTGGACGCGGTGGGCAACCCTCGCTTCGCGCTGGAGATGGGACAGCGGGGCGGCCTAGCCGTGATGAACCTGGAGGGCCTCCAGGTTCGCTACGATGACCCCGACGCAGCGATCGCGGAGATCAAGCGGGCCGATCAGGGCGAATCGGCGGCGGTCATCCAGAAGCTGTACGCCGCGCCCATCCGCGAGGAGCTCATCGGCCGGCGCGTCCGGGCGGTCAAGGAGGGCGGCATCGTGTGCGGCGTGTCCTGCACGCCCGCGAACACGAAGCGGCTGGCCCCCATCGCCGTGGACGCCGGCGCCGACATCTTCGTCGTCCAATCGACCGTCACCACCGCCCGCCACTTCTCCCGCAGCCTGCGCGGCCTCATCTTCGAGGAGCTGTGCGAGAAGATCCGCGTGCCGGTGGTGGTGGGCAACACGGTGACCTTCGGGGCCGCCAAGGAGCTGATGGAGACGGGTATCTACGGCGTGCTGGTGGGCGTCGGCCCGGGCGCCATCTGCACGTCCCGCGAGGTGCTGGGCGTGGGGGTACCCCAGGTGACGGCGACGATGGACTGCGCCGCCGCCCGCGACGAGTACTACCGCGAGAGCGGGCGCTACGTGCCGATCATCACGGATGGCGGCATGCGCAGCGGCGGCGACGTGTGCAAGGCGCTGGCCGCCGGCGCCGACGCCGTGATGCTGGGCTCGGCCTTCGCGAGGACGGAGGAGGCCCCGGCTAGGGGGTACTCGTGGGGGATGTCCACCGGCCACGCGGAGCTGCCGCGGGGCACCCGCATCACCGTGGGGGTGGATACGACGCTGGACCACCTGCTTTTCGGGCCGACGTCGAAGACGGACGGCACGGAGAACCTGGTGGGGGCGATCCGAACCTGCATGGGCGTCTGCGGCGCCCAGACG
>DAOUMF010000044.1:0-15546 GCA_034411955.1 Dehalococcoidia bacterium | reverse complement strand
GCCGAGACCCCGGCGGGGACGGTGTCCAGAGAGAGGCAGGCGGACCCGTGACGGAACCAGGCCCTTCGACAGGCTCAGGACAGGGCCTGGAGCAGGCGGTAGAGGAGGCGGCGCGGATCATACACCTGGCCAGCCACGTGGTGGCGCTGGTAGGCGCCGGGATCTCCGTAGAGAGCGGCATCCCGCCCTTCCGCGGGCCGGGCGGCTTGTGGACCAAACACGGCGAGCCGGACTTGCGGGACTACGAGCGCTTCATGGAGAACCCCAAGCAGTGGTGGGAGGATCGGATCAGCCGCAAGGGGTCCTACCAGGAGCTGATAGACGCCCTGGCCCAGGCAAAGCCGAGCGCCGGGCATGCGGCGCTCAAGGATATGGAGGACCTGGGCTACCTGAGGCACATCATCACTCAGAACATCGATAACCTGCACCAGGAGGCCGGCAGCCGCGCCATCACGGAGATCCACGGCAACCGCACCAAACTGCGCTGCCTGGGCTGCGCCCAGCGCTGGCCCCTTGACCAGTTCGCCATCGATGAACTGCCGCCCACTTGTCCCGACTGCGGCGGCATGGTCAAGAGCGACACGGTGATGTTCGGCGAGCCGATACCCCGGGACGCGCTGGAGCAGTGCATTAACCAGACACAGATGTGCGATTGCATGCTGCTGGTGGGAACCTCGGCGGTGGTGTACCCGGCGGCCGGATTCCCGCTGGACGTGAAGAGGTCCGGGGGCAAGCTCATCGAGGTGAACCCCAACGAGACGCCGCTCACGGAGCTGTCGGACGTGGTGCTGCGGGCGCCGGCGGGGGAGTCGCTTACGCTGGTGGTGTCGCGGCTGCAGGAGATGGCGGAGGCACCATAAGGCCCGGCATGACCGAGGACGAGAGGTTCATGGCCATCGCCCTGGAGGAGGCCCGCCGGGCTTTGGCCGAGGGCCTGCTGGAACTTCGGGCGGCATCCATCAACAAGGGGAAGCCGCTGTTCTTGGACGTGCTGGGCGAGGGGAATACCGGTTCGAGTACCGGGTGGGTGTGACACGCCAGGAGCGCGTGAGACCGAGGGTAAACGAGGGAAGGGTGTGACCTCAAACCGGAACCTGTATAGGTGGTTCTACGACAATATCCATAGTCGATATTACAACCTGTTGATGAAGTGGTGCTTTCTACCTTTCGGTGGCGAGCAGAGGGTGCGCCGGGAGATGCTGGAAGTGGTAGATCTGCGACCCGGCGATAGAATACTCGATATGTGTTGCGGCACAGGCAACACAACCTTTGCCATTGCGAAGAGGGTGGGAGAGGTGTCGAACATCAAGGCCATAGACCTTTCCTCGGGGCAGATAAGGATAGCGAACAGGCAAAACCGTTTCGCGAATATAGATTTCATGGTGATGGACGCAGGGCGCACTTCCTTTTGTCAGGGAGACTTCGACAAGGTCGTGATTCCCCATGCCCTTCACGAGATGCCCAGAGCCACGCGACTGGCGGTGCTGAAGGAAGCCAGCCGCGTACTCGCAGATGCCGGAACTCTGGCTGTGCTGGAGATGGACAATCCGCCCAACCCTCTCCTACGCCTGTTCGTCGGCCTTTGGTGGTTCTACTGGCTACCCTTCAATTTCGAGACGGCGACGCGCCGGGACATGTTGGGTCGGGGGGTGGCGGCGGAAATGGCGGAAGCGGGCTTTGTCAGCGTCCGCAAGTTGTCCCTGCACAGGGGCGTATTCCAGCTAGTGCAAGGCAGGAAGGTCGGCGAGCCTAGCCTCGAGGAAGCCTTGCCAAGGAGTAAGGAAGAGTGCTCGAAAGTGCGGGAGGCTGATGATGGAGGCGCTTGAAGGCATACGCGTCCTCGACGTGACGATATGGCAGCAGGGGCCGATGACGACCGCGATGCTGTCCGACTGGGGCGCGGACGTGATCAAGATCGAGGGGCCGGACTCGCCCGACCCCGGCCGCTCTATGATCCGCTACGAGGTGACACCGGGCGGCTTCAACGCATATTTCGAGACGCACAACCGCAACAAGCGCGGCATCGTCCTGGACCTGAAGACGGGCCGCGGGGTTGAGGTGTTCCGCCGCCTAGTGGAAGACGCCGACGTGGTGGTGCAGAACTTCCGGCCGGGGGTGAACAAGCGCCTGGGCATCGACTACGAGACGCTGTCCAAGATCAACCCCAGGCTCATCTACTGCTCGGCGTCTGGGTTCGGGTTGAAGGGCCCGGACGCGGGCAATCCAGCCGTGGACCCGCTGGCCCAAGCGCGGGGCGGACTGATGAGCGTCACCGGCGAGCCGGAGACGCCGCCCACACGCGCGTTCAACGGCTTCGCCGACCAGATCAGCGCCTTCCTGCTGGCCTACGGCATCGTGCTGGCCCTGTTCCACCGCCAGCGCACGGGAGAGGGCCAGTCGCTGGACGGCTCGCTGTTGCAGGGTGCCATCGCGGTGCAGGCGTTCAACATTACCAGCTATCTCACAACGGGGACGTACGCCGGCCAGCCGATGCCACGCATATCGCGGAGGCTGACCAGCCCCCTCTGGAACCACTACAAGGCGAAGGACGGCAAGTGGGTGATGCTGGCGATGGCCCAGCCGGGTCGCTACTGGCCCACCTTCCGGGAGGTCATCCAGGAGGCCACCGGTGTCTCCCTGGAGCCGGAGGTGCTGAATATCGACTGGCTGCGCATGCACGCCGCGGAGCTGATGGGCCTCATCGCCAAGCTAGACGAGCTGTTCGCCACCAAGCCGGCCCAGGAGTGGGTGGAGCTGCTGCGACGGCGCGACCTGGTCGTGGAGGCGGTGCAGGAGTACAGCGAACTGGCGGACGACCCCCAAGTAGCGGAGAACGAGATGATAGTCACCCTGGACCATCCCTCGCACGGGGCGATGCGGATGGTGGGCCCGGCGGTGAACCTAGACGGTACGCCGGGGAGCATCCGGAGGCCGGCGCCGGAGTTCGGGCAGCACACGGAGGAGGTCCTGCTGGAAGCGGGGTTCTCCTGGGAAGAGATAGAGGGCCTGCGGACGGAGGGGGTCATCGGCCCCCGGCCGGCGGAGGCGAAGAAGGCGTAAGCACGTGCGGGCGACCCAAACGTGCCCCTACATGGGGTGGGGCCAAGTCTGAACGAAGTTCAGAGCTTGTCCGCCGCAGGCGGAGGCGGGCTAAGTGGGACGAAAAACGTCGGGGTGGGGCAACCGGACGCGTGCGACCCGACGGCCGAGCCTACTCGCTGGAGCCGCCGTCTGACTTCATCATCTCCCGCAGCTTTCGCAGGGTGCGGAAGAGGATGACTCGCACGTTGGCCTCGCTGAGGCTCATGATCCTGGCGATCTGGCGGTTGGTGAGCTCGGCGTCAAACTTCAGAGAGACGATATCCTGCTCGCGCTGGGGGAATTGTCTGAGACGGTCGACGACCGCCGCCACCTCCTCGCGGATCACGACCTCGCTCTCAACAGAGACGTTAGTGGCGACGACGGAGCGCAGAATGTCGGGATCGACGGCCGACTCGCGGCCGCGCTTGCGGGCGTGGCTGGTGACTATGTTGCGAGCGATGGTGAAGAGCCAGGTCGAGAACGCCTCATCGCTGCGCAGAGAGCTCATCTTGAGGAAGGCTCGCTCAAACACCTCGGAGACCAGGTCCTCGGCCTCGTGGACGTTGCGGACGCGGCCGTAGACGTAGGCGAAGACGCGGGGGAAGAACTGCTGGTACTTCTCGGCGAACTGATCGAGGCGGCGGGCCGCCTGATCAACGCTGTCTGCGGGGGAGGAGCGGAAGAGCTTGGGTATTGCTGGCATCGTATCGGGGTGCGTGCTCGAAAAGACTTAGCGCTCGCTAGGCGGGGAGGTAGACATTCATCGTCGTTAAGTGCATAATATCACTCGAATCATGTATCCGAACAAGTCAAAGTAGTTTTGGGGTTCGGGACATTAGCATCTGAATATTGGGTGTTTCGCGGATCAATGCAGAATCTTGATTCTACATTGGCAAGGTCAGGATAAGGTGGTGCTTCTAAGGGTGTCAAGGCTCTGCACGACAATAATCCGGGAAAAACACAGCAGGAAGGGAGACCCACGAGGGGCGGGCGGAAGCGGATCGGCCCCCCCTGGCGGCCCCGGGAGATAGCGCTATGCCGAAAAGATGGAACTTCCTGAGCAACTACGGACTGGTGCTGACCCACCTTTTCCAGAACCCTCGCGCCACGCTGCGCGAAATTGCCCGCGGCACCGATCTCACCGAGCGGGCCGTGTACCAGATCGTTCGCGATCTGGAAGAAGGCGGCTTCATCGAGAAGAAGAGGGTGGGCCGCCGCAACATCTACACGATCAACGAGGGCGCCCTGTTCGGCTACCCTGTATACGGCGATCTGAACATCGCCCAGATGATAACGGCGCTGCGCCGGATCCTGGAGGAGCGCAGGGCAGGCACCCCCGCCTAATCGCCTACGCGCCCATCTCCGTGCGGCGGATGCCGTAGCGGGTCATCGTTTTCTCTCCTCGGTTGCCTGCTCATGGCTGGTGGCTGAAGGTAACCCGCAGGGTATCACCGTCGAAAGCCGAGGAGACGCCATCCAGCTCCCGCACCTCTGGTGGCAGGTCGAACGTGCGGCTGCGTTCCCTCAGGTGCACGATGAGGGCACCATCCATGCGCTCGATGGTGAGCTCCTCGTGCCGAACGAAGGGGAGGGCCAGGCTGAGCACGTAGTCGCCGTCCTTGCTGGAGAACGCCTGCGCCAGCGCCCTATGGAAAACAGCGGCCGGGTCGGCCTTCTGATAGGCGAGGCGAGCCAGGGCCGCCAGGTTCGAGAGGCCAGAGACGTCCCGGGGCCGCAGGGGGACAGGAAGGACGGGGAGAGGGGCCAGCGAATCGCCGATGTGACCCAGGGCCATCTGCTGGTCGCGGCGGCGACTCTCGAACCAGGGCCCGGCACCTTCCGGGAGCAGCCGGTTGCAGAGCGCCGCGTCCGCGGGAAAGGCAAACAGGCTGAGAACAGCGACGGCCTCCTGGACCTCCGTGAGGGAGGGTTGATCCGGGGTGAGGACCAGGCGCACCGACGCGCCCTCGGCGTCGGCCAGCGCATGGCGGAGGCGGGCGAGACGGAGGAGGAGGTCACGGCCGGCCTCATAGACATCGTCGCCACTGGCGGGGTAGCCGCCGAGGGCGCGCAGGAGGGGATCCAGCACCGTCGGCTCGCGGGGCGGGAACATCCGATCCAAGGAGCGGGCAGCGGCGTCCAGGGCGGTCAGGAGGTCCAGGGCGTGGCGAAGGGCCGGACAGTCTACCACGACGGCACCGAAGCCGCCGTCATCGAGGTGTTCCTCCAGAGCCAGCAGGCGGGCGAGGTCTACCAGCCCCGGGAGGGCAGCGATGTCATCGGCCAGGGTCTCGTCCATGTCGCGCCAGGCGAACAGGTCGCGCAGCCAGGCCAGGAAGGGGCCCGGGGCGTCGTGGCGGTCTGGCACGGCCTCCGCGGCCCAGAGGTCGGCGGCCAGGGGCGTCGGCCGGTGATGTAGGGGAGCGGCGAAGGCGGCAGCGAGGCCGGGACCGATCCCGAAGGCGAGCGTCCTGGTGCCGCCGCCAGCGATGGCGGTTGCGGTGGCGGCAGCCAGCGTGCTGACGCCGGCGCCGCCCCTCCCGGTGAAGACGATAATACGCACGCGCTATCTCCCCTCGGGGGCGACGGGGAGATGATAGCACACGAGGAGGAGCAAATGTCGCGCGATGGCGCCCACCTCTGAGCTGTTTGGGCCAGCAGGCAGGGAGGAGGACTGCTCGAGCGTTTGACGGGCCTGCCCCCCTGCCATAGAATCATCCCCACAATGCCGGTGCCCAGCGAAACCGTCGCCGTGGGCGCGCCAGCGCCACGACGTCCCCTTCCCCTGCCTGGCCAACCCGGACCGGCGGGTGTTCCGCCAGTACGTCGTCAGGAGCGCCCTGGTCTCCCTGGGACAGCGGCCCGGGTTGTTCATCGTGGACGAGGAGGGCGTGGTGCGCTACGCCTATCCGGGCCGGCAGCAGTGGGAGATACCGTCCGTCCAGGAGACGCTGCGGCATCTGGATGCCCTGGTCTGAGGGTGCCCGCCGGAAACGTGCCGGCAGGTCGCCGCTGACCGCTGGAGGAGGAAAAGGATGAACTGGCTGCTATCGATGCTCCTGCCCAGGCTACCGGTCGGCAGGCCACGGATCGCCGTGCTGGAGCTGTACGGAGCGTTGGGGCCTGTGATCCGCGGCCCCGAGTACGTGCGCACGATATCGGCGCTGTCCCAGGACCCGCGGGTGCGTTCGGTCGTGGTGGACGTGGACTCGCCGGGGGGCGCGGCGCCGGTGGCGGATTCGATATACCGGGCGCTGCGAAACCTGTCGGCGCGCAAGCCGACGGTGGCCTTCATCCGCGGCGCCGGCCTGTCCGGAGGTTACCTCATCGCCTGCGGGGCGTCGAAGGTGGTGGCGCTGCCCACAGCGCTGGTGGGCTCCATCGGAGTGATCTTCATACAGCCGGTGGTACAGGAGCTGATGGATCGCCTGGGAGTGAAGGTGGTGATCACCAAGGAGGGACACCTGAAGGACATGTTCCAGCCGTTCCGGGAGCCGACGGCCGAGGAGCAGAAGAAGGTGCAGGCGCTGACCGACGAGTTCTATGCATGGTTTGTGGATGCGGTAGCGAAGTCGCGGCGGCTGAAGCCGGAGGTGGTGCGGGAGTACGCGACCGGGGAGATGTTCACAGCGACCAAGGCGAAGGAGATGGGGCTCATCGACGATCTGGGGGACTGGGACACGGCGCTGGACATGGCCAGTGAGATGGGACGGACGCCCCGGCGGCTGCAGTACGTACGGCCCAGGCGGCCGTTGCTGGAGCGACTGCTGTCCCGGGGCGGCGCCTCGCTGGCGGGGGCGGTGGCGGCGGAGCTGGAGTCCCGCCTGTGGCCGCGGGTGGAGTTCCGGTAGGGGGCGGGCGGTCCGGCTACCCCCGCCCGAGTGCTCCAACGAGGCGCGCGGCACCCATCACCACTGCCGACAGGAGCCGCTGCCATAAGCCGGGCTGGATGACGGCCGGATCCGAGGCGATGGAGCGCACCTCCTCGGCAGCCAACTCGCCCCCGGTCACCTTCTCGACGTACTCCGAGCAGCCCTCGACCATCGTCTCGCGGATGGCGTGGCCCAGCTCGGCGGAGGCGGCCGATGGGTCGCCCTGGTAGGTCACGGGTGGGCCGCCGTAGCCGTAGCGGGCGTTGAGGATCCAGCCCACACCCCCGGCCAGGCTATTCGACATCTCCTGCACACGGCCGGAGCGGCCGACGAACAAAGGCGCCAGCAGTCTAACGAGGTAGGCCAGCGGCTTGAAGGACGGCGGGCCCATCTGCTTCAGCTCACGGTAGGTCCCTTCCACCTGCTCCGCACGCTCTGCCAGGGCGAACGAGGTCTCCATAGTGCCCGCGTGCTCGCCGTTGAGGAGGCCTTGGCGCTCCTCCTCGGTCAGAGGGCGGCCCAGATTGGACTCGATCTGCTGGTGCCGGCCGCCGGTGACGATGCCGTGGAGAACAGCGATCGACGGTGAGAACATCCGGATTCCATGACGTCGGCTGGCGACGCGGGAGGCGGCCTCCACAGCGGCGGCGTGCCGGGCGCCACCGTGGCCGTTGGTGACCACGGCGTAGCCAAAGCCAGCCCGGGCGAGCGAGGCGCCATAGGCGAGGAGGGCCCGGTATACGGTCTGCTGCGTGCCGTCCACGGAGCCCGGCAGGGGCAGCTCATCGGTGCCCAGCGGGATGTGCGGGTAGAGAACTACGGTCCAGTCCGGGTGGGCTTCGGCGAAGCGACGGGCGGTCTCCTCGGCCATCCAGCGGGCGGCGAACATGTCCATGCCCAGCGGTAGATGGGGACCGTGAACCTCAAGGGCGCTAACGGACAGGAAGGCGATGGAGCGGTCTCCGCCTAAGGCGGACAGCCGCTGGACCTGCGTATACGTCATCTCCTGCGCCTGCATCAGGGCCATGGGGACCTCCTTTCCCAAGATATTGTAGCGTGTCGGGGAGCCATATCTCGTAGCCGCCCCTCACCACACCACGGGCCGCGGCGGCGGACGGCGGGGCGGCGAGCGTCGAAGCACCCAGACCAGGACGAGGCCGGTGGCGAAGCCGCCCACGTGGGCCCAGAAGGCGATGCCCTCGGTGACGCCGGTGGCGGTGCCCAGGGCGGCCACGCCGCTGAGGAGCTGGAGGAGAAACCAGAAGATGATGAGAAAGGCGGCGGGCACGGGGAAGGCACCGAAGAACCAGAGCCAGGGGATGAGCACGGCGATGGTGGCCCGAGGGTACAGGACCAGGTAGGCGCCCAGCACGCCCGCTATCGCCCCGCTGGCCCCCACCATCGGGATGGGGGAGTCCGGGTCTACGTACACCTGGAGGGCGGCGGCGCCGGCGCCAGCCAGCACATAGAACAGGAGGTAGCGGCCGTGACCCATGGCCTCCTCCACGTTGTCGCCGAACACCCACAGGTAGAGCATGTTTCCGATGAGGTGGAGCCAGCCCCCGTGGATGAACATGGCGGTGACCACCGTGCTCGGCTCCTCCACGCCGGAGGGGCTGCCCCACCAGTCGACGAGCTGAGTGGGCACGACGCCCCAATCGCGGAAGAAATCGTTGACCTCGAAAGCGTTGAGGGAGAGCTCGTACAGGAAGACGAGGACGCAGGCAGCGATGATCGCCAGGTTGACGTAGGGAGTGACGCGGCGGCGGGTGCTATCGCCTATGGGGATCATACAGGGGCTAGCTTAGCGCAGAGGCGCCAGCATGCGCCACGGCGGGAGTCGGGGCCCGCCCCTCACCCTTTGCGCCAAGGGGTCTCCGGCCTGCGCGCGGCCTTGTTCACGTAGCGGGCAAGGACGAACAGGAGGTCGGACAGGCGGTTGAGGTAGACGATGATGTGGGGGTTCACGTCCTCCTGGCGGGAGAGGCGGACGACGGCCCGCTCGGCGCGGCGGCAGACGCTGCGGGCCAGGTGGAGCAGAGCGCCCGCCTGGGAGCCGGATGGGAGGATGAATGTGCGCAGGGGCGGCAGTTTGGCGTCGTATTCGTCGATGAGGCGCTCCAGGTCGGCGACCCTGTCTTCGGGATCGACGAACGTGCGACCCTTCTCGGCCCTGGGGCCGGTCTCGCCGGCCAGCTCGGAACCGATGTTTAGGAGCTCGTTCTGGATCGACTGGAGGGCGGCGGCAATGCGGCGCTGTCGGACGAAGGAGGCAGCGACTGCGAGGGCCGAGTTGAGCTCGTCGACGCTGCCGTATGCTTCAACGCGAGGATGGTCCTTGGGGACGCGGTCGCCGCCGAACAGCGCCGTCTCCCCCCGGTCACCCGTGCGGGTGTAGAGCTTGGACTTGGCGGGCCGCCGCGCCATGTCAGCGATTAGTCTACCCTGCGTCACCGTCTGGGGCCAGCACCGGCCGCCCCGTCAGCGGATGAGGGAGGACGTGGACTGAGGCGCCGTAGACCCGCCGCAGGCGCTCAGGGGTGAGCACCTCCTGGGGGCTGCCCTCGGCCACGACGCGGCCCTGGTGGAGCATAACCAGGCGGTGGCAGAACTGGCTGGCCAGGGTGAGATCGTGCACGGCAGCGAGGACGGCCTTGCCCTCGCTCCGACACAGCCGCGCCATCAGGCCCAGGGTCGCCGCCTGGTGGCCGATGTCCAGGTGAGCGGTGGGCTCGTCCAGAAGCAGCAACGGCGTCTCCTGAGCCAGGGCGCGAGCCACCAGCACGCGCTGCCGCTCGCCGCCGGAGAGCTCACCGATGGGGCGGTCAGCGAGATCCCAGGTCTCGGTGGCCAGCATGGCCCGTCGTGCCGCCTCCAAGTCGGCCTCTCCTTCGCCCTGGAGCAACCTGAGGTGGGGTGTGCGGCCCATCAGCACCAGTTCCAAGGCGGTGAACGTCGGCGGGAGATGCGGGTTCTGGGGGACGACAGCGACCCGTAAGGCCATCTCCCGCTCCGACAGCCCTACGGAGTCGGCCCCGTCCAGGCGGATGCTCCCCTCCTGCGGCGCGACGACGCCGCTGACGGCACGGATGAGGGTGGTCTTCCCCGCGCCGTTGGGGCCAACCAGCCCCAGGAGCTGGCCGTCGGGGACGGCCAGGGAGACATCGCGCAAGGCCACCCGTGATCCGTAGGCCACCGTGAGGCCGCGGACGTCGAGGGCGGCGGCACGCCGATGTTCCGCCAGAGCCCTCACCAGTAGGCCCCCAGTCGGGCGCGGCGCAGGAGGTAGAGGAAGAACGGCACGCCGCAGAAGGCGGTGATGATGCCCACCGGCACCTCCGAAGGCTGGTCCACGGAGCGGGCGATGAGGTCAGCGAGGATGAGGAAGGTGGCACCGAAGAGGATCGACATCGGCAGGAGCTGGCGGTTGTCAGGGCCCCAGAGGAGGCGCACGCCGTGGGGGACGATAAGCCCCACGAAGCCGATGTTTCCGGCGACGGACACGACAGCGGCGGTGGCCAGGGAGGCGACGCCGAGAAGGAGGAGCTTCGCCCGCTGGGGATCGACGCCAAGCTGACGGGCCTGCTCCTCGTCCAAGCTGAGGACGTTGAGGATGCGGCCGTGGACGAGGATGACGACGGCGGCGGGTATCACGTAGGGGACGGCCCAACGCAGCTCGCCCCAGGTGGCGGTGTTGAAGCTGCCCAGCACGACCGAGAAGATGGAGAACATATGCGTGGTGCTGCGCAGCATGAGGAAGGCGGTGACGGCCGTGGACAGGGAGGCCACAGCCACGCCGGCCAGGATCAGGGTGGTGGTGGGCAGGGTGCTCCCCTGCCGGGCCACGCCGTACACCACCAGCACAGAGGCGATGGCGCCGGCGAAGGCGGCCAGGGGCAGGACACTGAAACCGTGCCAGAAGTGGGGCGCCCCGGCGACGATGACGATGGTAGCGCCAAGGGCGGCGCCGGTGGCCACGCCGATGAGATAGGGGTCGGCCAGGGGGTTGCGGAACACGCCCTGGTAGGTTGCCCCGGCCATCGCCAGAACGGCGCCGGTGAGCCCGGCAAGCAGCACCCGCGGCAAACGCACCTCCCAGATGATGTCCCGCCAGAACGCGGGGAGGTTATCGGCCATCTCCACGCCGGGTAGGCGGGAGAGAAGGATGCGGGCGGTGGCATCCAGGGGGATACTGGCCGGACCGACGGCCAGGGCCAGGGTGATCGCGGCCAGGAGGGCGACCGTCGCCACGAGGAAGCGCGGCCAGGACGAGCGCCCTAGTGTGATCAGGAGGCGATCGCCAGCCGCGAGGGGCTCGGCGGCCTGCGCGGCCGGGGCGTGCCTGCCGGTAGGCATGGCGCGGCGGCGGAGGTTCAAGGGAAGCGCTCCGGGTACAGCAATCTAGCGAGCTCCTCCAGCCCGTCAACCAGACGAGGGCCTTGTCGGCTCACGATATCAGGATCCACCGCGAAGACGCGGTCGTTCTGGACGGCGGAGACGCTATCCCAGCCGGGGCGGGCCTTGACCTCCTCGGGGGTGACGGCGGGCTCGTCGGCCAGGATGATGACCTCGGGATCGGCGGCAATGACGGCCTCCTCGGTGAGCTGAGGGAAGGGGCCTGCTCCGGCGGCGATATTCTGAGCCTTCAGGATGGTGTAGAGGCCACCAATGTAGTCCTCGTCCGAGGCCGTGTACAGCTCGGGGCCGATCTCGTGGAAGACTCTCGGTCCCTCCTGGACGTCAGCGAGCTTCTCAGTGATAGCGTCGATGTCCCCCTGCATGTCAGCGATGAGCGCTTCCGCCTGTTCGAGGTGGCCGGTGGCTCGGCCCAGGAGCAGCATCTGATCGAAGACTTCTTCGACGGACTGCGCGGATGCCAGGACGAGGACGGGGATGCCCAGGCCCTCCAGGGCCTCCTCAAGGCCGCCTGGGTCGAAGAAGATGATCACGAGGTCAGGCTCCAGAGCGGCGATACCCTCCAGGCTGGGCTCGAAGCCGCTTAGCTTTGTCTTGGCGGCCGCTTCCGGAGGGAAGTCGGTATTCTCGTCCACGGCGACGACGGCGTCGCCGGCATCGATGGCGAACAGGACCTCCACGAAGGAGGGGGCGAGGGCCACGATGCTCTCGGGGGGGGACTGGAAGACAAGCTGTTTCCCGTTGCTGTCCGTGACGGTCACCGGGAATGCGGCCGGTGAGGGTGCAGCAACCGCCTCCTGAACGGCCGTAGGCGTGGTCGTTTGGCCGGAATCGCCGCCGTTGCAGGCCAGGGCGGCCAGGGCGACCAGGGCCGCGAGGGGGGCGACCAGGTAACGTAGCCTCATGACGTCAAACCTCCCGAAACTGATCGGAAGGCAGGGGGCTAACGGCACAAGAAAACCCTGCCCGCTCAGGCAGGGTTTTCGCTTCGCCGCTGAATCCCATGCCTTTCCGCGAAGGCTGGTAACCGACAGGGGCAGGCGACCTGGCTCCCCCGGTACCCGCTCGAGGCGAGCCCGGGGATACAGTTGCGCGACAGCGCCGGCCTCTCACCGGCTTCGCTTTTGACCCCTGCCCCGCGACGGCGAGTAGCCCACCGCCGCGGGGTCGCAGGGACCCCTGCCACACGCTATTCGGTTGTCAACCGCACCTTATCGCCTGACGGCCCGCCCCGTCAAGGGGAAGGCGGCCCGCCTCTGCCTTCGAAAGGCTCGCCTGGCGTTGAACAACGACGGCGGAAGTCATAGGATACCCCCAAGACCGGCACAGAGACCTGCCTGCCGGCAGGCAGGCGCAAGGGGTGGCTGATGGATCTGGGACTGAAAGGGAAGGCGGCCCTGGTGGGCGGCTCCAGCAAGGGGATCGGCCGGGCGGTCGCCATGGGACTGGCGCGGGAGGGCTGCAACGTCAGCATCTGCGCCCGCGACAACGCCGCCCTGGCCGAGACGGCCCAGACAATCCGCCGGGAGACGGACGCCGAGGTCTTCTCGCTGGTGTGCGACCTGGCCCGTTATGAGGACATCAAGCGGGTGGTCCAGGAAACGGTGGACACCTTCGGGCGGCTGGATATCCTGGTGAACAACGCCGGCGGCCCCCCCACCGGCACCTTCGTGGAGATGGACGAGACGGACTGGCTGCAGGCCATCAATCAGAACCTGATGTCAGCCATCCGCGCCACGCGGGAGGCGCTCCCGTCGCTGCGACGCTCCGGCGGCGGCCGCATCATCAACATCACCTCCGTGGCCGTCAAGCAGCCCATCGACGGGCTGATCCTGTCCAATTCGGCACGCCTGGGGGTCGTCGGCATGGCCAAGACACTGTCGCGGGAGCTGGCGCCGGAAGGGATCACGGTGAACAACGTCTGCCCCGGGAGTATCGCCACGGAGCGCCTGATGTCCCTCATCGAGGAGCGCGCCCAGGGAGAGGGGATGGCGATGGAGGAGGCGATCGAGATCGAGGAGCGGCGGGTGCCCATGGGCCACCTGGGGGATCCGGAGGACGTGGCGAATCTGGTGGTCTTCCTGGCCTCGGTGAAGGCCTGCTACATCACGGGGACGACCATCCAGGTGGACGGCGGCAGCACGGTGGCGGTGTTCTAGGCCCTCGACAGGAAGGGCGTCGCTGGGCGGGCACCGGCGACCCGTAAGCACACCACGAGTTCGGTGTCTATGCGCAGCAGCAGGACCGGGGAGTGGACTCCAGATAGGTGGCTGCCGCTGGCGAATTGGGCGTGGCCTTGACAGGTCAGCGCCGCCCATCTAATATATGTTATTGCGGTCACAATCGGCCGTGACGCCAAATTCGCCTTAGGCGAACCGGGGGACATGCTATTGGGGTGAATCTCGCCGGTGGCGAGTAGGGTTAGCCTTTCAACCCGAACCCGTCAACTAACCTCGGCGGCGACAGAAAGGCCCGCCAGCGTTGCTGGTAGCGGCTTTTTTTGTTGTTAGGCCACGGAGGAGGTAGGGTCGATGCAGACTGCTCCGCCCAGGAGCTGTCCCAGGTGCAGCGGGTCCATGCTTTTTGAAGAGGACTGGCACGGTGCGTACAGCACTTGCCTCTCCTGCGGCTACGTCTACGAGTTCGGAGCCACCGCCGCCCTGGAGCTGGAGAACGAGGGCAACGGTGAGCACCGCCAGAGGCGGCGCCAGCCCTCTCACGGCAAGCTGCGGCTCTAGTCACACGTACGCACGGGGTGAAAGGGCGCTTCCAGCCCTGGGAGCGCCCTTTTCTGTGCCACTTGCCGCTGTCAATCCTCCACGCTAAACTGGCCCTGCTCCCCCAAAAAGGAGGCTTGCCCATGTCCTACATCCGCATCTCCCTGATGTTGCCAGCGAAGGGAAAGAGAGCGGAGGTCAGGCGGTTGAACGAGGAGATCTCGGCCTTCAACCGGACCCTGGAGGGATGCCGCGAGTCCTTCCTCATCACGGCGGCGGACAACTCAGGAGAGCTGGGCCGCCTCAGCATCTGGGAGTCAAAGGAGGCGGCAGAAAGGTCCGCCAACCGCCAGCACCACATGTCACTGCGCTCCCAGCTCCACCTGGCGATCCAGGAGGGGCACGCTGAACGGTCATTCTTCAGCCCTTGAGCATGACAAGGGACCGACCCAGCGCGGGGAATACGCAGGGGCAGTGCGCGCGCCAGGTCCAGCGCTATGCGACGGTCTCTTTCTCCTGGTATAGCGGAACCATCCTAGCGACAAAGAGATAGGCGGCTCGACAGCCGCTCGTTACCCAGTTCACAAAAAGTTCACGGCACCTCCACGGAGCGGCGGCAGTTCGCCATATGTATGGCATCTGTCGTTGTGATAGCATTGTGCTTCCCTCAGCGGGGTCAGACATATCTCACCAACCTTGAGGGGGAAGGCAAACGATGGACATCGCACAGCAGAGATCCTCCTTCAGCAGCGCGGAACCGAACGCGCTGGCGACGGTCATATTCGTCGGGCACGCCCGTCTGCCTCAGAGCCTTGCCCCACGCGATTCCTCGCCGGTGGTATCCGTGGAGCTGGAGACGAACAGCGCCTCGGGCGAGATCCTCTCCGTGGGAGCGAAGGCGATCCCTGACCTGGGAGCAAAGCTCCTGACATCGCTGCTTGTCGGCCACAACATCAACGAGAGCCCAGAGGCGATGGTGGAGGAGATCCGCCGCCGCTACGTGTGCCCCTCTCAGAAGGCGATGTCCACCGCCGTGATGAATGCCTTCGAGGCGTACGAGCGATACCGACAGGCAGGCCTGCAGTCAAATGCTGCGCGCCAGCACGCAGAGGAGCGACAGGGCCAGGGGCTGAACGATGTCATCAGGAACGAGAGCGTCTCCGAAAAGGACCATCCTGAGCTGGCCCACGAACTGAAACGCGTCGCCGACCTGCTGCGGGAGACCGGCCATGAGCGGCGCCGCATCGGCGAGGACATGCTCCTGCTGAAGGGCTCCAACTGGTACTGGTCAAGACACGATGGCGAAGCGGAGAAGGGCGTCCGCTTCGGATAAGCACCTCGGCCAGTAGCCGGCTTCGCCGGCCGCTCGGATGGTCAGCGCCTTGTACCTCCTATCTCTCGCCCGCCTGAAATCCTCGTCAGTACCCTCCCCGTCGGCAGCGGTCGCCGCACCGTAGGAG
>DAOUMF010000043.1:0-27470 GCA_034411955.1 Dehalococcoidia bacterium | reverse complement strand
GGGTGAAGCGGGCGCCGGCGCCTCCCTCCACTGCCTGCAGGGGCGTGCCCGAGGTCATGCTCAAGCAGTCGCCGTTGAGCCGCGCCACCGCCGACCGCCCGCTGACGCTGATGGTCGTGGGTGAGCGGGCGTAGCCTAGCCGAGGCTTGAACTCCACATCCATCTCCACGGAACCGCTCTGGCAACGGACCATCCGCACCAGGTCATGATCGCAGTCGGTAATCTCGTCCGCCACCGGCATGAAGTCGGTCAGGATGGCGACGCCGCTGTCGGTGCGGAACTCGCCGACCAGGATGTTAGTGTCCGGCTGATAGGAGTGATCGGAGCGGAAGTCTCCCACGGGCCGTATGCGGAAGTAGCCGCCGTCGGCGTCATCCACGAGAGCGGCGAACACGCTGGGCGAGTCGAAGCGGGGGAAGCACAGCCAGTCGATGGAGCCGTCAGCGCTGACGAGCGCGGCGGAGTGCATATCCCCGATCACGCCGTATTCACTGATGCGCCGGTACGCCATTCCAACCCCCGCGCGGGTGTGAATTCCCTAGAAATCTAATATAGACAACGCAGGTTGCACGAGTAAGTTATGCGCCGTGGAGGCTCAGTAAATCGTAAAGTTAGTCCGGAAATCGACTGCCGCCGACCTACCCTCACGGAAGGCCCAGGTCGCAGATGGCGATGTCCTACACTTCATCGTACCGGAAGCAGTCGACGGTGTGGTCATTGACCATCCCCACCGCCTGCATGAAGGCGTAGCAGATGGTGGAGCCCACGAACCGGAACCCTCGCCGTTTCAACTCCACGCTCATCGCGTCCGACACCTCGGTTTTCGCCGGCAGCTTGCTCAGCGACCGGAACCGATTCTTGATCGGCTTGCCGCCCACGAGCCCCCAGACGTACCTGTCGAACGAGCCGAACTCCTCCGCCACCTCCAACAGGCGCTTAGCGTTGTTGATCGTCGCCGCGATCTTCAGCCGGTTGCGCACGATGCCGGGATCGGCGAGCAGCCGCTCCACGTCCCGCTCACCGTATCGGGCGACGCGCTCCGGATCGAAGCCGTCGAACGCCCGACGGTAGTTATCCCGCTTGTTGAGGATCGTCCGCCAGCTCAGCCCCGCCTGCGCACCCTGCAGTGTCAGGGACTCGAACAGCGTCCGGTCGTCGTGCACCGGCACGCCCCACTCCCTGTCGTGGTATTCGAGCGTCAGTGGGTCGGTGGACCACCCACAGCGGCGGCGGGTAGGCTTCTGCTTCGTCATGGTTAGGGCTTGGTCATCTCGATCATGTACCAGGCGCCGCCGCGAAACCAGGTGAGCCGCACGTCTCGTGCGGCGGAGGGTACGAGGTCGATGGGCGGCGGCTTATCGTAGATGGGCTGGAAGCGTAGGAGCAGGCGGTTCATCAGGGAGAGGGGCCTGTCGGGGGGCACGCCGACGTCGCAGATGACCGCTTTGGCGCCAGGGCGGGCGACACGGAACATCTCCTCGATGGCGCCCCTCCTGTCGCCGAACTCGGCGATGCCGCCGTGGTGGAAGACGGCGTCGAAAGCGTCGTCGGAGAACGGGAGGTGAGCCGCCTCGCCCTCTACAAGGTCGGCCTTGAGCACGCGCCCTCGCAACTTGCGGCGACAGCGGGTGAGCATGGCCGGGGAGATGTCCAGGCCGACCATCCGACCCTCAGGGCCCAGGTGCTCTGCCATCAGGGGAAGGTTGCTGCCCGTGCCAACGCTTACCTCCAGCACCCGCTGGCCCGGCTCGAGGTTGAGACGGCGAACCGTCTTGCGGCGCTCACGGACGTCGGGGGCACCACGGAGCAACGAAGCGAGACGGTTGGCCCAATCGTAGATGGGTGCGCGGCGCTCGTAGTAGTCGCGAGAGCGGCGTTAGTGCTCGTACATCTGGTGTGCCTCTCTTCCCCACTCCCCACCGGGCGACCTGAAGCCTGCCTGCCGGCAGGACGAGCGGATAGGAGAGGCGCCAGATCCTTCGCCCTCCTCCCCACTTCGTTCTGCCCCCCGCTCGGCTCGGGATGACAGGAAGGGCAGCCGACAATGTCGCGCTACCCCCGTGGCAACCCCAGGCCACGGATGGCGATGATCGCGCGCATGATCTCGCTGGTGCCGCCGGCGATCGTCTCCGCCACCGCCACCTGGCAGTACCGCTCGATGCGGCCGCGTAGGTAGGCGTACTTGCTGTGTGGGTGCAACTGGCCGTACAGCCCCAGCAGGTCCATGCCCGTTGCGGCCAGCCGCTGGCCCAGTTCGGACGAATAGAGCTTGGCGATGGACGCCTCGTAGTTGGGTATCTTGCCTGCCTGCTGGAGGGAGGCGACGTGGTAGCAGAGGTTCTGCCCGGCCTCTATCTCCACGCCAATCTCGGCCAGACGGTAGCGCACCCCCGGCCGCGCCTCCACGAAGGAGCGGTGATCGCGGGAGAAGGCGAGGAGGTCCTCCCACCAGCGGCGCGCCCGCGCCACCCCCGCCACCGAAGTCCGCTCGAAGTCCAGGGCCACGGCAAGTTGGTACCAGCCGTTGTTCTCCTGCCCCACCAGGTAGTTGGCCGGGATACGCACGTCCTCGAAGAACACCTCGTTGAAGCCGTGCATGCCGGCCATGTTGATGAGGGGTTGGATGGCTATGCCGGGGGCGTCCATGGGAACCATGAACATACTGATGCCCTTGTGCTTGGGGGCCTCCGGGTCAGTGCGGGCCGCCAACCAGCCCCAGTCGGAGCGGTGAGCGCCGGTGGTCCACGTCTTCTGGCCGCTGATGACCCACTCATCGCCGTCCCTGACCGCCCGCGTCTTGAGGGATGCCAGGTCGGAGCCTGCGGTGGGCTCGGAGTAGAGAGTGCACCATATCTCGTCGTGGCTTGCGATGGGTGGCAGGAAGCGCTTCTTCTGCTCCTCCGTGCCGTAGATCATGAGGGCGGGCCCAACCCAGGCGACACCCATGCTGAAGCTGGCCGGGGCGCTGGCGTAGGCCATCTCCTCGTTGTAGATCATCTGCTGCATAACGGAGGCCTTGAGCCCCCCATACTCCACAGGCCAGGGCAGCGTCAGCCAGTGCCGCTGCGCCAGCTTCTTGGTGAACTGCCTGCTGAACTCCGACTGTTGCTCCGCTCCCAACTCCGTTTCCGTGTCGAACTCATCCTGCCAGCCGGGCTGCAGTTCCTTCTTCAAGAAGTCGCGCACCTCCGCCCGGAACGCCTCCTCCTCAGGGGTGAACCTGAACTCCATCGCTCCTCCTAAGTCCTATCTCCAGGAAGGACAGGCTTTAGCCTGTCGGGCTGGGCAGGCTTCAGCCTGCCCTTCGGTGATCCACGTCCATTCGGTTGCAGGCGTCATCCCTCCGTCTTCGGCACGCTCCGCTGCATGCGGCGAGCGATGTCGGCGAAGACCTGGTAGTCCTGAGCGCCCACCAGAGTGAACTTCTCGGTTCCGCCAGAGGCGGACCCGCCTTCGACGGAGAAGATGAACGTAGGAACGCCGCCGAGCCCGGCGTCGCGGGCCCAGGCCATCTGCTCCTCAACCCGCTGGGCGTAGCGCCCGTCGGCGAGGGCGGCGCGCAGCTCGTCGCCGTCCAGGCCGCAGTCCCGGGCCAGGCGGCAGAGGACGTCCTCGCTGCCGATGTTCTCGCCCCTCTCCCTGTAGGCGCTGAACGCGGCGCGGTGGAACTGCAGGAGACGGCCGCAGTCCTTGGCGAACTCGGTGGCCTGGTGGGCCTTCGAGGTGTTGACGACCACGGGCGGCGCGATCATCTCGATCCCGGACTGCCGGGCCATGTCGCGCAGCCTGTCGAAATAGCCTGCGGGATAGCGGTTGCCGCGGTACACCTGATCGCGGGGCAGGCCCTCGGGTGGGATGCCGGGCCGCAGGTCGTATGCCCAGGCGTCGAACTCAACTTCGAACTCCTCGCACAGCCGCTCGACCCGCACCAGGCCGATAAAGCACCACGGTCAGATGTAGTCGGAGACGACGCGCAGGCGGAGGGGCGGAGCGGCGCGCTCCGGCTCGATGCCGGCGTGACGCTCCACGTCGGCGTTGCCGTCGTATCCCAGAACCCAAGAGTCCATGACTTGTGTGGGGGATTATAGCATCTTGGCGGCAGGTCGCGTGGACGTTATGCTGCGCTCGCCATACCCAGCAGCGCGGGGCGATGGAGTAGGGGACTCGGCCCTAGCGGCTGACCTGCCAGGGGTCCCAGTCCGGCCCGCCGCCGGTGAGCTTGGCGGGGTCCCCGAAGACACGGCCCGCCGCAACCTCCGAGTGGAGGTCGCGGCCCAGCACGGCGCTGGCGCAGCCCACGCCGCCTCGCATGACGCCGCCTATCCCGTGTGCGAAGACCGTGCTGGCACCCGCCAGGAACAGCCCTTCGATCTCCGTCTCGGGCGACGGGCGATTGGGGCCGAACTGGTCGGTGGACAGCTCGATGCCGTAGGAGGTGCCGCCGGTGGAGAACGTGAAGTGTTCCTGGCTGATGGGCGTGGCAGCCTCTTTCCAGACGATGTGCTCCTTGATGCCGGGGATGACCTGCTCGGCGCCCTCCACCATGGCATCGGTGAGGCTCCGCTTCAACGACTGGTAGACGGGGTTGCGGTGGTACTTCTCGCCGGATGCCGGGCCCTTCTCGATGCCCCACAGGGAGTAGTCGGCGGGCACGAGCGTCATGATCTGAACGTTGGAGTAGCCCTTGGGGGCGATGGTCTCCGTGTGCGGATCCTTAACAGAGGCCACAGTGATGAACAAGCCCAGTTCGGAAGGCACCTTCCCCTGGTAGCAGTCCTGGTATGGCCCCTCCGTATCGAATGAAGTGTAGTAGAAGTAGTTCGTGTTGGGCATGCGCTCGCGCAGGTCCATGTCCAGCCCCAGGTAGACGCAGAAGAGAGGCAGAGCCATGCGGTACTGCTTCATGCGGGCGACCGTCTGCGGGGAGAGGTGCTCCTCGCCCACCATCTCCAGGAACGTCCGCTTGAGGTCGGCGTTGGAGACGACGACCGGCGCGCGGAGCTCCTCGTCCGTGGCGAGGCGCACGCCTACGGCTTTGCCATCCTCCACGAGGATGCGCTGCACGCCGGCACGGGTCCGCACTTCGCCTCCGTGGGAGCGCACCACGTCCACCAGGTGGGCCGGCAGCACCTGCCCGCCGCCCTTGGGGTAGTACGCGCCCTTCAGGTAGTGCCCTATCAGCGCTGCGTGCAGGATCACCGGTACCCGCGAAGGAGGCAGAGCGTAGGTGCCGGACTCGGCGACGAGGACGGCTCTCGCTTTCTGGCCGAGGCCACAATCGTCGAACAGCTCAAGCAGCGGCCGCATTCCCCACTTCATGAAGTTCGGCGCTTCCTGCATCAGGCGGGGAGCATCTTCCGGCTTGACGGGCAGCTCCATTTTGGCGAATTCGGCGACGACGCCCTGCAGCACGTCCAGGTAACTATGCAGCGCAGTCTCGTCATCGGGGAAGGTTGCCACCAGCCGGTCACGATAGCGGTCCCAGCCCTTGGGCACGCGAAAGGTGATGCCCGGGAACATCAGCGTATCGAACCCGTCCGGGTCCATCTCCAGGAACTCGATCTTCCCCTCCAGACCGACGCCGCGCAGGATGGTAGGGATCGAGCCGTCCGGGCCGCAGTCGCCCAGGTAGTGCACGCCAACGTCGAACTCGAACATCTGCTTGCGGCGGAAGACGTGGGCGTTGCCGCCTGCGACGTAGTGCTTCTCCAGGACCAGCGTGCGCAGGCCATTAGCGGCCAAGTAGGCAGCAGTAGTGAGCCCGCCCAGGCCGGAGCCGATGACGATGGCGTCCCAATCGCTTTGAGCTGACATAACGCTCTCCATCCCAAGATAGCCCGCCGACAACTCTGTGGCGACGACCGCAAAGATAGCATCGCTACAAGGAGGCGTCAACGGTCGCTGTGGAGAGGGTTGTTCTTCGCCAGAAGGCCGGGGCGTGGATGGTTGCGAGGCCACACACTTTGGGGTAGGCTGCTATTCGACAACGGCACGAATCGTCCTAAGAATCGCCAACGGACGAGACCTTAGGCTGGCATCCTGTGGAATGGAGTGACCATGGACTTCGAACTCTCTGACGCGCACAAACTGATCCGCGACACGGCCCGCCGGGTGGCCCGCGAGAAGGTGGCACCCCGCGCCGCCGAGATCGACGAGACCGGCGAGTACCCCGACGACATCTTCGCCACCTACAAGGATCTCGGCCTGCTGGGCCTGACCATCCCCACGGAGTACGGCGGCTCCGACGCCGGGTTCCTGGCCCTGGCCCTGGCCGTGGAAGAGGTCGCCAAGTACAGCAACGCCTCGTCCCTCATCCTCCTGCTTTCCGCCCTCTCCACCCAGCCGATCAAACTGGGTGGGTCGGACGACCAGAAGCGCCAGTGGCTGCCCCGCTCTGCTGCGGGCGAGATCAAGGGCGCCTTCTGCCTCACCGAGCCGAACGCCGGCTCCGATGTCGCCGCCATCGAGTCCCGCGCCCGCCGTGACGGCGACGACTATGTCATCGACGGCGAGAAGATGTTCATCTCCGGCGGCTCGGTGGCGGACTTCGTGTGCTTCTTCGCCAAGACGGGGGATGACGGCGCCCGCGCCATGTCCGGTTTCGTGGTTCCAGCGGACTCCCCCGGTTTCTCGGTGCCCCGCACGGACCGCAAGATGGGAGTCTTGGGCGTGCCCACGGCCAACATCGTGCTCCAGTCCTGCCGTGTCCCCGTCGCCAACCGGCTGGGCGAGGAGGGGCGCGCCTTCCGCACGGTGATGTTCACCCTCAACACGCTCCGCCCGATCGTGGGTGCCCGTGGCCTGGGCCTGGCCCAGGGCGCCATCGCCTACGCCCTGGACTACGGCCGCGAGCGCACGGCCTTCGGCAAGCCCCTGGTGGAGCACCAGGCGATCCAGACAATGCTAGCCGACGCGGCCATCCAGATCGAGGCGGCCCGCCACCTGGTCTACTACGCCGCCTCCCTGGTGGACGAGGGCAAGTACGACCGCGAGCACGCGCCGTACCTCTCCATCGCCAAGACGTTCGCCACGGAGATGTCCAACCGGGTGGCCTCGGACGCCATACAGATACTGGGTGCCCAGGGGTACATGAAGGACCACCCGCTGGAGCGCCACTACCGGGACGCCCGCCAGCTCATGATCGTGGAGGGGACATCGCAGATCCAGCGGCTGGTCATCGCCCGCGCCCTCGTCCAGGGGGACATCAGCTACTGGTAGGCTGGCCTGCCTCCGCGGGCTGCACCTGCGGCGGCGGCCCGAAGCGGCGCGACACGCTCAGATACAAGCCCGCCAGGAGGGCGGCAACCGCCGCCACCAGCAGCACCTCTCGCACACCCACCAGCTCCGCCACGCCGCCGATGGCCAACAGCGGCAGCAGCGACAGCGCATCGGAGAGGGCGCTCTGGGTAGCGAACACGCGCCCCTGCTTCCCCTCCGGCGCCTCCTGGTTGAGGACAGCCTTACCTGCTATCCCCACCACTGTCGCCGCGAAGCCCACCGGGATCGCCAGGATCATCGCCATCGTCACCACGGAAGAGACGCCCACCTCCCTCTCCACGAACGCCAGACCGAGTTCGACGTTCTCCAGCAGGAAGTCTCGCAGCAGGACCACCAGGCCCAGGCCCAGGATGCCCAGGACGAAGATCACGAATCCCGCGAAGGCCACCCTCAGCGCCCCCAACCATCGCGCCAGCGGCGGCGCCAGCAACAGCGCCGCCAGCGCCCCGATGGCCGCCGGCGCCACCACGAACACCGTGTTTTCCGTATCGATTCTCAGCACGTCGTCCGCGTAGTGGGGGGCGAGCACCGCCAGCGCCTTGCCCAGCGTCCCCACCACTGTCAGGTAGACCAACGCCAGGAAGGCTCGCCGGCTGGAGCGGAGCACCATCCAGCCAGCGGCAAGTGCGTCTATCAGGCCCCCCTCGCCTCTTCGGGCGCCCGCATCGTCGGCACTGGCCCGGAGGCCGGTCATCAGCGACGCGATGAAGGCCGCCCAGAGGAACATCGCCGCCGCCACTCCCAGCGAGACCCTGGCTCCGAAGAGCTTGAGGATGAACGGCGCCAGCACTACCGCACCCACCGCCTGCCCCACCATCACCGAGAGCACAAACAGGGAGTTGCCGGCGGCCAACTGATCCCGTCGCACCAGCACCGGCAGCGCAGCCGACTCCGCCGGGCCGGTGAGCTGGCCCACGGTGGAGAACGCCAGCACCAGCAGCAGGACAGTCCACACATCATCCGAGTAGACGATCATCCCGGTCGCCAGGGCTGCCCGGATGACATACCCCAGCACCAGAAGGGGCCGCCTGGGCAGGACATCGGCCAACCCCCCGGCGGGGAGGCCCAGGAGTATGGAGGGCAGGATGAACGCCATTACCAGCAGCGTGCTGTAGATGCTGGAGCCGGTCTCATTGACTATCAGGATCAGCAGGGTGTACAGCAGGGCGTTCTGGCCGATCTGGCCCACCGCCCGCGACTCCAGCAGGCGACGAAAACGGTCGTTGGCCAGCAGGCGAACGTCCTCAGGCTGTACTGCCATCGCGGGTGCCTAAGGGTCTAGAATGCCAGGTAGCGCAGCCACAGGTACCCCATGGCTACGGTGACTGAAGCCAGGGTGACAAAGGCCCCGTACTTAAAAAAGGACAGGAAGCTGATCTTGTAGCCGGCCCGCTCGGCCACGTTTATCACGTAGACGTTGGCCGAGGCAGCGACGATGGTCAAATTTCCCCCCAGGCCAGCGCCCAGCGCAAGCGCCCACCATAACGGGTTCGCCGAACCCTCGGGTGCCCCTACGCCGCGGCCGACTTCTTCCACCACCGGGATCGTCGCCGCGGTGTATGGGATGTTGTCCACGATGCCGGAAAGCACAGCGCCCGGCCATAGCACCAGCATCGTCGCTGCCGTGAGGCTGTCCCCGCTGGCGTCGGTCACACGCTGGCCGATGCGTTCCAGGAGGCCAGCGTGCTCCACACCCCCTACCACCATGAACAGCCCCACGAAGAAGAATATCGTCTGCCACTCTACCTCTCGCAGCACCTCATGGGGTTGCTGCCGCCCGGCGATGAGCAGCACAGTGGCCCCCAGCAGAGCCACTGTGGCCGGCTCATGGCCGGTGGCGCCGGCGACCACGAAGCCGATGATGGTGCCTCCGAGCACCGCCAGGGACACGGGCAGCAGGGTCAGTTGCGTGAGAACCTCCCCTTCGTTCAGGGCCATGATCCGCTGCCGCACCTCAGGCGTCGTCTTCAAGTCCCTCCTGAAGAAGAAGTAGAAGGCAGCGACGACCAGAATGAGGATGAGGATGATGGGGGGGCCCAGGTTGAGCAGGAAGTCCACAAAGGTCAGGTCCGCCGCGCTGCCGATCAGAATATTCGGCGGGTCGCCGACAAGCGTCGCTGTGCCGCCGATGTTGGAGGCCATGATCTGGGCAACCAGGAAGGGCACTGGGTTCAGCTCCATCTCCCTGGCCACGAACAGGGTCAGCGGGACCATGAGAACCACCGTCGTAACGTTGTCCAGGGCCGCTGACGCCAGCGCGGTTATGAGGGAAAGGAGAACCAGAATAGCTGTTGCGTTTCCTCGGGCCAGCTTGGCCGAGCGGATGGCCAGCCACTGGAACGCCCCCGTCTGCCCCGTGACGTTGGCGATGACCATCATCCCCACCAGGAGGAAGATGACGTTGAAGTCAATAGCCCCAAACGCCTCCTCCTGGTCGATGATGCCGAACAGAATCATGGCGACGCCGCCCAAAAGGGCGGCCGCCGTCTTGTGTATCCTTTCCGAGACGATTACCAGATAGGTCAGCCCGAAGATGAGGCTGGCTAGCGTCAGTTCGTCCAACGGTCAGCCCCTTGCTCAGTCCCCCGCGTGGCCTGGCTGGTCTTCACTCCTCCTGTGCCTCTTGAGCCAATGCCGCACCAACTGGAGGCGATCCAGATAGCCCTCTACCCGCAGTTCTTCGTCTACTATGGGCAGCCCCTCCAGCTTCCGCTCGTGCATGCGGGTGAAGGCGTCCCGCACCGTGTCGTCCATCGTGACGTAGGCCGGCTCCTCCATCAGTTCCCCCGCCGTCCGAGCGCGGATGATGCGGCCGAACTCCTCAACGTTTTCGATCTCCCGCAAGCCCACCAGGAACTCCTCCGGCGCCACATCCAGGAACAACTCGTCCAGCAGGAGGCGCATGGGTATGACTCCCACCAGGCGACCCTGATCGTCCACCACCGTCACCGTGTGCACGCCGGGGCTGTCGGCCAGGCTCTCGCTGACCGCCGCCAGATCGTCGCCTGCGGAGACCACACAGCCCTTGCTGCCCACCTTTTCCAGGGCCTCTCGCACCAGGGTGCGCTTTGTTGTCTCTGAGTCGCCCTCAGGGGCATGGTTTTCGCTGGCCATAGCGCTCTCCTCCCGGTTTTGCCCCGCTAATCCTACCCGTCCCCCCAGTTTGAGGCAAACTTGCGAACCGTAGCGACACCCCCTGGACGTTCTACTGTTAGAATGGAGTCTAGCCGTCATGCGCTGGCTTAGCGCCTTCCTCCTCCTGCTGCTCGTCGTCCTGTCCGCCTGCTCGACCTCCGGTGGACAACCCTCGTCTGAACCGGATGCGGAGCCCCCCAAGACGCCTCTAGAGACAGCCCAGCGCTTCCTGGAACTCTGGCAGGAGCAAGAGTACGGACAGATGTACGCCCTGGCCTCGGCCGAGGCCCGGGCCAACATCAGCAAAGAGGACTTCATCAAGCGCTACAACGCCATCGCCGAGGAGGCCACCATCACCGGCATCGACTACGAGTTCGGCCCCAACGTCGTGGACGAAGATACCGAGATACCGGTGAACATCACCATCCACACCTCCTTCTTCGGTGACATCGAGCAGGGGAACAGGATCACTCTGGCGCGGGAGGAAGCGACTCTCACGGCCTCGCCGCAGGCGACGCCCGAGCGCCGCGAGGAGTGGCGGCTGCAGTGGAGCCCCTCGCTCATCTTCACCCAGCTGGACGAGCGGACCCTCGTCCACTTCTTCACGGAGGTCCCCCGCCGCGGCTCCATCCTGGACCGCAACGGCAAGGAACTGGCGCTGGACGCCGACCTTCCCGTCATCGGCTTCGTGCCCGACCTGATCACGGACAAGGAGGAGCTCATCTCCGCCCTGGCCTCGATGCTGAAGATGTCCGAGAGCGACGTGCGCGCCCAGGTGGAGACTGACCTCCCCTCGTACTACTTCATCCCCATCAAGACCCTGCCCTACGGCACCAGCACCGGGGAGCTGGAGAAGTTCTACGCCCTGTCCGACCTGGGCGTGGTGGTGCGAGAGGAGACGCAGCGCATCTACCCCCACGGCGACTCGGCGGCCCACGTCCTAGGCTACATGTCGGAGGTCACTGCCGATCAACTGGAAGAGCTGGCGGCAGAGGGCTTCGGCCCCGGCGACAAGATCGGCGCCTTCGGGCTGGAGGCCCAGCTCGACGAGGTGCTGACCGGCGAGCGGGGCGGCACCCTGGCCACCATAACCCCTGAGGGCACCACCGCCCGCACCATCGCCGAAAAGCCAGCGCGAGCGGGCAAGGACATCACCCTCACCCTGGACATCGACATCCAGAAGGCCGTGGAGGGGATCCTGGGCGAACGGGTTGGCTCCATCATCGCCATGGACCCGCGGGACAACTCCGTGCTGGCCCTGGCGTCCTACCCCCGCTTCAGCCCCCAGGCCATCACCGACGGCCTCAGCACCGAGGAGTACAACAAGCTCGCCAACGACACGCGCCAGCCCTTCCTCAACCGTCCCCTCCTGGCTAAGTACCCGCCGGGTTCCACCTTCAAGCCGGTGACTATGGCGGCGGGCCTGGAGAAGGGTGGGGTCTCCGCCGCCGAGACGTTCCACTGCGTGCCCGTCTGGACGGGCCTAGGCGAAGGTTTCGAGAAGAAGAACTGGCAGAACGTGGACCGCGGCTACCTGACGCCGGCCCAGGGACTGATGGCCTCCTGCAACCCCGTCTTCTACGAGATCGCCCTCAGGCTGGACCACGTCGATCCCAACATCCTGCCCGACTTCGCCCGCGGCTTCGGCTACGGCCAGCTCACCGGCATCAACGGCCTGGATGAGGCCCCCGGCGTCGTGCCCGACCCCGACTGGAAGGAGGAGAACCACGGAGAGCCCTGGTACAGCGGCGACAGCGTCAACATGGGCATCGGCCAGGGGTTCCTCCTCGTGACGCCTCTCCAGCTCGCCAACGCCTACTCCGCCATCGCCGACGGAGGTGTGCTGCGCAAGCCGCTGCTGGTGCGCAGCATCGCCGAGCCGGGCGGGGCGGCTGCCCAGGAGTTCACGGCGGAGGAGATCGGCCCCCTGCCGGTGTCGGAGGCCACCCTGGCGGAGATCCGCTACGGCCTCACTCTGGTGACCCAGAACCCCGGCGGCACCTCCTACGGCATATTCCCCTCCTCCCTGGACGCTGCTGGCAAGTCCGGCACCGCCGAGGACCTCGCCTTCGGGTCAGACCACGTCTTCTTCGCGGCCTACGCCAGGCGCTCGGCGCCCTCCGTAGTGGTACTGATCGCCCTGGAGCAAGGCAGGCTGGGGTCGGTGGAGGCGGGGCCCAAGGCCAGTCAGGTCCTACAGGCGATCCTGGGCTCCTAGGCTCCGCGTGGCCGGGCTCCCGTCGCGGTGCTACAATGTGCCGGAGGAACTCGGCCGCTATGAATACGGACCGCCTCGAACGTCGTGCCTGGGGCCGCCTGCCCTACACCGGCCCGTGCGGACGCTGCTAGGCCATGCGGCGACGCGATTTCGAGCGCCTGGTGCTCCAGGCCCTGGAAGAGCTCCCCGAACAGTTCCGCGACGCCCTCGAGAACATCGACGTGCAGGTGCAGTGGCGCCCCACCCCGGCCGAGCTGCGACGCGCGGGCATCCGCCGCGGCTCCCTGTTCGGCATCTACCTGGGGGTGCCCCTGCCCCAGCGCAGCCGCGGCTACTCGATGACCCTGCCCGACACCATTGTCGTCTACCAGCAGACCCACGAGCGGCACTGCCGCAGCGAGGCGGAGATCGTGGAGCAGGTGCGCCAGACCGTCCTCCACGAGATCGGCCACTATCTTGGCATCGACGAGAACCGCCTGCGCGAGCTAGGCATCGGCTAAAGGAGGTTTTCAATGGCTGAGACCCCCCAGGTTGCACAACCGGAGCCACCCGTCGAGAATCCCTTCTGGGCCACGCTGCGCCAGCCCCGCATCCTCCTCATCCTCCTCGCGGTGTGGGACATCATCGGCGCCCTGACGGAGTTCTTCACCTCCAGTGGCCTGTTCGTCGACCTCCACGGCCTCGAGCTGGACGGGGCGCTGGGCGGCCGCGCTTTGAGCTGGGAGGCGATCCCTCTCGCCGTCCTCTATCTCTACTGCTCCCGGGACCCTGTCCGCTACCAGCGGGTGTTCTGGCTAGCCCTTATCGAGCAGGCGGTGGCAATCGTGGCCAACATCTACCACCTTGGCGCCGGCGACTTCAGCCTCGAAAGCATCGTCATCCCCACGGCTGTGGCCGCGGCGCTGGGCTTGCTGGTGTTCCTGCACCTGTTCCAGCCCAAGGGGCCGGAGGAAGCGGCTATAGCCTGAGCACCCGCCGCAGCCAGAGCACCTGCGCGCTCTCCTCCAGGACGCTGGTCCAATAGAGCGCCTGCCAGAGGTCGTCGCCGCGGGCGTAGGAGCCGTGGCCGCGGGCCAGCACGATGGGACGGTCCTGCAACGCCTTCGCCACCTGCTCCCCCTCCACCACCGGCACCGAGCCCAGCCTAAGCCTTCCTTCAGCGTCGACCGGCTCCACGGCGTCCGCAACCAGCGATAGGGCGATGGCGTGCCGCGGGTGGGCGTGCAGCACCGCTCCCGCTGCTGTGGCGGCGTACACAGCGCGGTGCACCGCCGTGTCCATGGACGGTTCCCCCTGCGACGAGCCGTCGGCCGCTACCGTCACCAGATCGCCCTCGTCCAGGCGTCCCAGCATCGCCCCCGTGCGGGTGATCAGCAGCCCGCCCTCCGGCAGGCGGACGCTCATATTGCCGCCGTGAGAGGAGACAAGGCCGGCCTCCCACAGCATGCGCCCCACGGCGCGGAACTCCTCCCTGCGCTCACTGCTCATCGCGCGTGCCCGCTATCGCCTGAATCCTCAGCCAGCCGTTGACCGCCCGCGCGGCTGCCGTCGTCAGCATCTCCGCCGGCCGCGCCATCGCCTCCTCCAGAGTGCCCGACCGGGGCACTATGGGTTCAACCCCCTCGACGCCCAGCGAAAGGACGCGCTCCCAACCCGGCCCCAGCGAGCCGGCCACCACGATGACGGGCACGCCCTCTTCGCGAGCGATGCGGGCCACCCCGGCCACGGTCTTTCCGTAGCCGGTCTGCCCGTCCAGACGGCCCTCCCCCGTCAGCACTAGGCTTGCCCCGCGCAGGCGTTCGCGCAGGCGCACGGTACGGGCCACCACCTCCACGCCGGGCTCGACGCGCGCCCCCAGGAAGGCGATGAGACCGGCCCCCAGCCCTCCCGCGGCCCCCGCACCCGGCGCGTCAAGGACGTGAACACCCACGTCGCGCTCCACGATCTCCCCGTAGCGCCGCAGAGCCGCGTCCAGCCCCCGCGCCGCCTCCGGGCCCGCCCCCTTCTGAGGCCCGTACACCAGAGAAGCCCCCTCCGGTCCGCAGAGTGGGTTCGTCACGTCCGTGGCGGCTATGACCTCGCACTCGCGCAGCCGCTGGTCGATGCGGGACGAATCGATGCGCTCCAGGCGGTTCAGGGCGGCCCCGCCCGGCGGAAGCTCTCCGTCCTTCGCATCGAGGAAGCGCGCGCCCAGGGCGGCGGCCATCCCCGCGCCGCCGTCGTTCGTGGCGCTGCCCCCCAAGCCGATGATGAGCCGCTGACAGCCGGCGTCCAGGGCGGCCAACGCCAACTGCCCCACGCCGTAGGTGGACGTGACCCGCGGATCGCGCTCCTCCTCGGCCAGCCGCCAGAGGCCGGCGGCCGCAGCCATCTCCACTACCGCCGTCTGCCCCCCGACGATGCCCCACTGCGCCGCCACGGGCTGGCCCAGCGAGTCCTGGACGCTGGCCGTGGTGGTCTGGCCGCCGCTGGCCTCCACCACCGCCTCCACCGTCCCTGGCCCGCCGTCGGCCATGGGCACCGTCTCCAGCTTCGCCTCCGGCAGGGCCCGCCGCACGCCTTCGGCCATGGCCGCGGCCGCCTGGGAGGCGGTGAGGCTACCCTTGAACTCCTGGGGAGCGATCACGATCCTCATGGCGCCACGCCAGCATCATAGGCGGCGGGGAGACGGCGGGGCAACCCGCCGCAGGCCCACACTCCCTGCGGTTGTCAGGGTGCACCCGACGTCTTCATCTCATGAGATTCTGTCTCAAACCCCTTGACAACAGAACGTCTGTTCTCTTACTATTAGAACGCTAGTTCTGGTTATAGGAGAAAGGCCATGCGCAGACTTCACGGCACCCAACTGCGGCTCCCCCTCTTCCTCACAGTCCGCTGTCCGGACTGCGGCGGCCCCCTGGTCCACGGCGAGGGGTGCATCTGCTGCCCCATCTGCGGCTTCTCCCGCTGCGGATAAGGCTGGTAGGCGGTCGGATAACACGCGTTGGACGCCGGAGGCGGCCTCAAGCTATGATGGCTATCGATGCCCCAACATCCCACCGTCTCCGTCCTCACCCTCGGCTGCAAGCTGAATCAGGCCGACGCCGAGGCCATGGCCCGCCGGCTTGCGGCGGGCGGCGTCCGCGTCGTGGCGCGGCCCGAGCAGGGCGCCCAAGCCTTCATCATCAACACCTGCTCCGTCACCCACGTGGCCGACCGCAAGGCGCGGCACCTCACGCGCCTCGCTCGCCACCTCTCGCCCGGCGCCACCATCGTCCTCACCGGCTGCTACGCCGACACCGCCCCTGACAACGCCGCCCAGTTCGTCGGCGCCGACCTCGTCCTGGGCAACGCCGCCAAGCCGGAGATCCCCGATCTGCTGCTTGAGCGCCTGCCTGCCGGCGGGGAGGGCCTGCCCCGAGACGGGCGGCCCTCCGGCCGCACCCGCGCCTGCGGCAAGATCCAGGAGGGCTGCAACGAGGTCTGCGCCTTTTGCGTTGTGCCCCGCACCCGCGGCCGCGAGCGCAGCAGGACGGTCGAAGAGGTAGTCCAGGCGGTGCTGGCCCGCCAGCGCGAGGGGGTGCAGGAGGTGGTGCTCACCGGCACCCAACTGGGGAACTACGGCCGCGATCTCGGCTGGGTCGAGCAGGGGCCGCGGCGCCTCCTGGAAGCGCTGCTGGAAGCCACCCGTGTGCCCCGCATCCGCCTCTCTTCCCTCCAGGCCCAGGACATCTCCACTCGACTGCTGCGGCTGTGGCGAGACGACCGCCTCTGCCCCCACTTCCACCTCCCCCTCCAGAGCGGGTCCGATGCTGTCCTGCGACGCATGCGCCGCCGCTACACGGCCGAACAGTTCCGCCACGCCGTCGACCTCATCCGCCAGCATGTGCCCGACGTGGCGATCACTACCGACGTCATCGCCGGCTGCCCAGGGGAGACCGACGCCGACTTCGAGGCTACGTACGGCCTGTGCGGGGAGGTCGGCTTCGCCTCTATCCACGCCTTCCCCTACTCCCGTCGGCCCGGCACCGCCGCCAACCTGATGCGCGACCAGGTGCCGGTACCGGTCCGCCGCCGGCGGCTGCAGCGGCTGCTGGCGCTGTCCGAAGCCTGCTCGCAGGGCTTCCGCCACCGCTACCTCGGCCGTGTGATGCCTGTGCTGTGGGAAGGGTGCAAGCACGACTGGTGGCAGGGATTGACCCCCAACTACCTCCGCGTTTACACTCGCGCCGTCGGTGATCTGACGAACACGCTCTTGCCCTCGCGACTGCTCGCTCTCCAGGGTGAGGGCGTCAGAGGGGAACCGCAGCCGGTAGGAGCGGCCTCGGCATGAACGGGACTAACCGCACCGCCATCGTACTCCTGGCCGCCCTGTGGATCGTCCTCATGGCGGTGGTCATCTTCGCCGCCTGGGCCGCCGACGCGGAGACCGTGGAGCGCCTGGACGACTTCGTCCGGTACTTGGACGACCACCGCGACAACGCGTATCGCCTGATCCTCACCCTGGGCGCCCTGGTGCTCATCGTCCTGGCGCTGCTGGTGATCATCGTGGAGCTGGCGCCGGAGGAGGAGACACGGGAGATCAGGGTGGAGCAGGCCGGCGCCACCACGATCGTCCCCGCCCAGCCGCTGCGCCTGCGCCTGGAGGGGGCGCTGACGGCGATCCCTCAAATCACCACTGCCAGGGCCCGCGTCTTCTCCCACGGCAAGGGCATCGGCATGAAGCTGGATCTGACAGTCACGCCCGATGCCAATATTGCGGCGGTCACCCAGGAAGCGTCCCGGGCGGTTGAGGAGACGCTTCAGGCCGACCTGGGTCTGCCGGTCTCCGCGCCGCCTACCGTGCGCATCACCTTCGGCCCGCCCAGGGTTGAGCCAGTCGCCTCATCCATGACACAACCGCCAGCGCCAGAGCCTCCTCCCCCCTCGACAGCGGGGCCGCAAACGCCTCCCCCTAGCGGGCCCGTAGTCCCGCCAGCCAGCCTGCCCCCCACCCCGACCACCGACGAGGCGGCGCCAGGCCAGGAAACGCCTCCCGCCGGGGAGAGCACGTCGGAAGACCAGACGTAGCAGCACTAGCCCTTCCCGCCATGCCCACAGGTGAGGCGTTCGATAGGCTCAAGCTCATTGTGGAGAGCGTGCTGTTCGTCGCCGACGAGCCCGTGGAGGTGAGCGCCCTGGCCCGCATCGCCGAGGCCCCCCTGGACGAGGTGCAGCAGGTCATCGACGACCTCGCGGCCGAGTGCCACCGCCGCGGGGTGCGTATCCAGCGGACGGAGTCGGCCGTGCAGATGGTCACCGCGCCTGAGGCGGCCCTCTATGTGGAGCGCTTCCTGGGCGTGGAGGAGGACCACCGCATCTCCCGCGCTGCCCTGGAGACGCTGGCCATCATCGCCTACAAGCAGCCCATCACCCGCCAGGCCATCGAGGCGATCCGCGGCGTCAACTGCGACCGTGCCCTGGCTTCGCTGCGCGCCCGCGGCCTCGTCGCCGAGGTCGGCCGCGCCCGCACGGTGGGCCGGCCCTACCTGTTCGGTACCACCTTCCGCTTCCTGGAGTACTTCGGCCTCGAGAAGCCGGAGGACCTGCCGCCGTTGGCGGAAGGGGGCAATGGTGAGCCTTGAACCTCCTTCCCGGGGCTGGGGGCTGAGGAGGGGTACGTGTCCATGACCGTGGGCCTCTGCCGCGTCTGGCTCCGCCTGCCGGAGAACCACTCCCTCAAGGAGAAGCGGGCGGTGGTCAAATCGCTGGTGGCGCGGGTCCACAACAAGTTCAACGTCGCCGTGGCCGAGGTGGACGACCACGACCGCTGGCAGATGGCCTCCCTGGGCATCACCTGCGTCACCACCAGCGAGAGCCACGCCCACCAGATCATGTCCAGAGTGGTCGCCTTCATCCGCAGCGAGCGGCCGGACGCGGAGATGGTGGACTACTGCACGGAAGTGATCCACGGCCCAGGGCCGCTGACGGGCTAGGCCGTCTTCAGGGGGCGACGACGGCGGGGCCTCTTCGCCCCGCGCAGGTAGCGGTCGAAGAACGCCAACACACGCGCGATATACTCCTCCGGATGATCCAGGCGCGCCACCGCGTGGTCGGAGCCGGGAGCCGTCCACGTCTCCTTCGGCTCCCGGGCGGCCTCGAACAGCTCCCCCGGCTGCTCACGGGGGATGTAGCTGTCCCTCTCCCCATGGACGAACAGTACGGCCCGCGGCGATAGGCGCCCGACGTAGTCCACCGGCCGCAACCCCCGCAGGCGCCCCCCAGCCAGCATCTCGCCGATGAGCACGCTGAGCCAGCCGAACGGCACCAGCCAGCGGACGGGCGCGAACTCCGGGATCTTCTTGCGCATCACGCCCTCCAGGTGGGCGAAGGCGGAGTCCGCCACCAGGGCCGCGATCTCACGTGTCTGGGCGGCGGCGATGATAGCCGCCGCCGCGCCCATCGAGATGCCCAGCACGCCCACCGGGCCGCGCCCATATCGCTCCCCGACGTAGCGCACCGCCGCCTGGACATCCCACGTCTCCTTCCAGCCGACGGTGGTGAAGCGGCCACCGCTCTTCCCACAGGCCCGGAAGTCGAACAGGAGGACGCTGTAGCCAGCCTGGTTCAGCTTCAACCCCACGTCCAGCGGCTCCGCCAGGCTCTTGTAGTAACCGTGACAGAGGACGACGGCGGGGTAATCCTTGCGTCCGGGAACCCACAGCCCGTGCAGACGGGTACCATCCAGGCTGCGGAACCAGACCTCCTTGCCGTCCACACCCGACAGGTCGGCCGATCCGGCCTCGCGATAGGGGGTCACCCACCGCCAGCCCAGCCACAGGAGCACACTTCCCGCTGCCCCCAGAAGGAGCCCCAGCGGCCGCAGCCACATTCGCATCGCAGGGGTCATTGTGCGGCAGTTCAGGAGCCACGACAAGCGGCGTGGACTGTGAGATGAAAGCGCCGCGCCGTCAAACGCTAGCGGCTGACGATAAGCGTGACCAGATCGCCAGGCTCGACGACGGTGCCCGGTGACGGTTGCTGTTCCACCACTTGCCCCACCGGCACCTCCCCCTCACGCACACCGATCACCACGTAGCCAGCGCCGGCCTCCTCCACGATAGCGATAGCCTCGTCCAGGCTTCGTCCGGCCAGGTCAGGCAGAGCCTGGGTGACACCGGCCTCCCCCGCAGGCACATCTTCCTCCGGGGGCACCACTACCGGCGGCGCGCTCTCCAGCGCCGCTGGGTCGCGGCGCAGCAGGGAGTTGCCCCCGCCTCCCTCGCTACCGATGCTGTACAGACCGATCACCAGGAGGATGAGGGCCCCCACCGCGGCAACGGCGATGATGCCGCTCATAGACCAGGTGCGAGGCTGCTTCACCTCCGGCAGCGGCTCCAGCTTGGGCTCTTCAACGTGGCCCACGGGGAAGAAGGGGAGCAGATCAGCCGGGTCCAGCCCCAGGTAGCCAGAGTAGGAGCGCAGAAATCCCCGCGCGTAGACCGGGGCGGGCAGGATGCCGAAGTTCTCCTGCTCCAGAGCCTCCAGATAGCGCCGGGGGATGCGGGTGGCGCGCGCGGCGTCCTCGATCGTTATGCCACGGGTCTGCCTTGCACGCCGGAGGGTCTCCCCAAGAGGGGATACGCGGGTCTCCTGCATCTGCACGGCTTGAGTATACGTGAGCGCCATAAGGGAGCGTCAACCCCTGCCCCAGTGACGGAGCCTCCGATTCCCACTTTTCCCACGCGCTGACTCATTGTCTCACGGGTCCTGACTAGCCGAGCGCCGGGCGCGGCCTGCGATCCGCCCGTTCGCGCATTGGGATGAGAAACGCGGCCGCAGCCTTCAGGGCGTGGCGGTGGTCATAAGCGCACGAGTTGGTGGAACGCCATCTCGGCGCGGCCTGTTTTGACGCCTCTGGTCGCTTCCGATATGCTGAGTGGAAAGCCCGGGAAAGCTCGGGCTTCCTTTTTCGGAGGTGATGCGGGTGCGATTCCTCCTCACCCTGGGTCGCCGCTCGGTGGAGGAGTTCTTCGCAGACAACTGTACCCAGATGGCCGCGGCCATCTCCTACTACGTGCTGTTCTCCCTCTTCCCCTTGCTCATCTTCCTCATCGGCGTGTTGGGCCTGTTCCTTCAGAACAGCGACCTCCAGGAAGAGATCATCGACGCCATCCTGGAAAACATTCCCCTGAGCGAGGATCAGGGCCGGAACGACGTAACGGAAGCGGTGCGTGGCGTCGCCGGCGTGGGCAGCGGGGCGCTGGGCATCTTCGGACTCATCGGCATGGCCTGGTCCGGCAGCAACATGTTCGGCATCATCCGCCGCTCCATCAACCAGGCGTACGACCTGGAGCAGCAGCGGCCGCTGGTGCAGCAGAAGCTGTTGGACCTGGCGATGGTAGCGGGCATGGGCTTCTTCTTCATGACCTCCATCGGCGCCACGGCCTTCATGCGGGTGGTGCGAGAGAGGAGCGAGGACATCCCACACCTGGGCGACGCCGCCGAGCAGGCGGGGTTCGTGTGGGACCTCACTTCGTTCCTGATCCCGCTCGCCCTCTCCTTCCTGGCGTTCTTCGTGATGTACTGGATCGTCCCTGCCACCAAGGTGCGACCACTTGAGGCGGTGCCGGGGGCGCTGGTGGCCGCCGCCCTGTTCGAGGCCACCAAGTTGGGCTTCACCTTCTACCTACAGAACTTCGGCAACTACGATCTGGTCTTCGGCTCGCTGGGCGCAGTGGCCGCTTTCCTGTTCTGGGTCTACCTCAGCGCCAACATTCTCCTCCTCGGCGCCGAGGTGGCTTCCGAGTACCCCCGCGTGCTTCGCGGCGACTACGCGGAGGCGCGAGCGGGGCCCGCGAGGCCCCTGCGGGAGACTGTGCTCGCCAAGCTGCGTGGTCTGTTCGTGCACGAGCGGAAGGACGAGGAGCCCCGCCCTCCTAGCGGCGGCGCAGGACGGCCACAGTGACGGGCTCGCCGTCTAGCCTCTGCTCCTCGCCGTGCGCGTCCTGGGGTGGCGGGCCCTCCCTCAGCTCTTCGGACAGCGTCTCCTGGCGAACGTAGTCGCCGTGCCTCTCGAGGACGGCGCGCAGGCGTGGCGGTCCCTGGTAGTAGGTGGCGATGTGGTCCGAGATGTCGAAGCCGGCGGCCTTGCGCAGGTTCTGGATGCGGTGCACAAGTTCCCGGGCCAGCCCCTCGTCGGCCAGCTCCGGCGTGATAACACGCATCATCGCTACATCGTGACGATCGTTCCACGCGTACACAAACTCCGCGTCCATCTTGGTCTTGGGGACGCCATCATCCAAGTTCGTCGTAGCACCGAGATGCTGCACTTGCCCCGACGGCATCCTCGCCTCCTGAGTCATCTGTTTGACCTTCCAGCTCCGATCCCATTCGATGCCCTGCAGAGCCGTTCGGCGCTCCTCTAAGGCACGATGCCACTCTTCGACACCACCCACTACACACCCAATCGACTTCACATTCAGCTCTTCCAAGATGTGCCCCTGTAGCCTGTCGACGGCCTCCGCCTGAGAGGGCGACTGGACTCTGACCAAGAGCTTCTCCCGAGGCTGACGCACTTTGACTTCATCTCGCGACCGGGCTGCCCGGCCGAGGCTCACGATGCCCCTGACCATTTGCATGTCCTCCATGAGCCGCTGGTCCACCAGGGAGAGGTCGCTCTCCGGCCAGTCGGCCAGGTGCACGCTCTCCGGTGCCGTCTTGTCCGCTGAGCACACGAGGTTCTGGTACATCTCCTCAGCTACGAATGGCGTAAACGGCGCCAGCAGCTTGCACAGCGTCACCAGGCAGGCGTACAGGGTGTGGTAGGCGGCCAGCTTGTCCGCGTCGGACTCCGATTTCCAGAAGCGGCGGCGGCTGCGGCGCACGTACCAGTTGGAGAGGTCCTCCACGAACGCCTGCATGGCCCGGCCAGCGCTGGTGGGGTCGTACTCCTCCAGGTGATCGGTCACCCGCCGCACCAGCGTGTGCAACTCCGATAGCACCCAGCGGTCCAACTCGGAACGCTCCCCCTGCTCCGCCTTGGTGGGGTCGAAGCGATCGATGTTGGCGTAGGTGACGAAGAAGCTGTACGTATTCCACAGGGTGAGCAGGAAGCGCCGCAGCGACTCCCCCACCAGGTCGATGGAGAAGCGGCGAGCCTCGCCCGGCCGGGTGGCGGTGAACAGGTACCAGCGCAGGGCGTCGGCCCCGTGGCGGTCAAGCACCACCATGGGCTCCACCACGTTGCCCAGGGACTTGCTCATCTTGCGGCCCGTGTCGTCCTGGATGTGGCCCAGGCAGATGACGTTGCGGAAGCAGAGGTTCTCCGGGGCCGCGCCCGCAGCGTGGAGCAGCACCGCCTCCGCGTGCAGGGTGTAGAACCAGCCGCGGGTCTGGTCCACCGCCTCGCAGATGTAGTCGGCGGGGAAGCTACGGGCGAAGATGTCGCGGTTCTCGAACGGGTAATGCCACTGGGCGTAGGGCATGGCCCCAGAGTCCAGCCAGCAGTCCATCACCTCCGGCAGCCGGCGCATCGAGCCACCGCAGCCGCACCTGAGCTCGATCCGGTCGATGTAGGGGCGGTGGAGGTCCTCCAGGGCGTCGGCGGCGGCCGGGTCGGCGGCCTCGGCGCGCAGTTCCTCCCGCGAGCCGACGCAGGTCTGGGCGCCACAGGCGTCGCACTGCCAGATGGGCAAGGGGGTCCCCCAGTAGCGCTCGCGGCTCAGCGCCCAGTCCACGTTGTTGTCCAGCCAGTCGCCGAAGCGGCCCCGCTTGATATGCTCCGGGTACCAGTTGACACGCTGGTTCCCCTGGACAAGGCTGTCCTTGACGGCGGTCGTGCGAACGTACCAGGTGGGCTTGGCGTAGTAGAGGAGGGGCGCGTCGCAGCGCCAGCAGAAGGGATAGGTGTGACGGATGACGTCCCGCCTCAAGAGCAGGCCGCGCTCGGTCAACTCCTCCATGATGGCCTCATCGGCGTCCTTGACGAACTGCCCCGCCCAGGGCCCGCCGATCATCTCGCCCCGCAGGTCCACCGGCTGGAGAAAGAGCAGGCCCAGCTCCTTGCCGACCTCGAAGTCCTCGCCGCCGAAGGCAGGGGCGATGTGCACCACGCCGGTGCCGTCGCTGAGGGACACGAACTCTCCGGCGATGACGGTGTAGGCCGCTTCCACCGCCTGCCCCCTCTCCACCGTCACCAGCCGCCCGTCTTGCTGTGGGTCAAACCACATCGCCTGCACAGCCTGTCCTGAGCCTGTCGAAGGGCCCCAGGACGTGGGCTCGTACAGCGGCTCGTAGTGGAGTCCCACCAGCGAATCACCCTGGAGGCGGGACACCTCCTCGACCCGCTCGTAATCCTCCCGCAGGAACTCCTCGACGCCGGAGCGTAGCTCAGGCGCGTCGACGAGGATGAGCCGCTCACGGCGGCCGTCCCGCTCCACCTCAACCAGGGCATAGTCGGCGTAACGCTGCACGGCCAGGGCGGTGTTGCCGGGGAGCGTCCAGGGCGTCGTCGTCCAGGCCAGGATGTAGGTAGGCACGCCGTCTTCGAGGCGAAGCCCAGGGCTGGCGTCCTGAGCGCCCAGCCGGAACTTGACATAGATGGAGGGGTCCGGCGTGTCCTCCTGGTAGCCCAGGGCCACCTCGCCGTCGGAGAGGGAGGTCCCGCAGCGGGGGCAGTGGGGCGTCGAGCGGTAGTCCAGGTAGAGGAGGCCCTTATCCCAGAGCTGCTTTACGATCCACCACACGCTCTCGATGTAGTCGTTGTCATAGGTGACGTAGGGGTGCTCCATGTCCAGCCAGAAGGCGATGCGCTCCGTCAGCGCCTCCCACTCCTGCACGTAGCGGAAGACGCTCTCGCGGCAGCGGCGGTTGAACTCCTCCACCCCGAACTCCTCGATCTCCAGCTTGCTCTTGAGCCCCAGCTCCCGCTCCACCTCCAGCTCCACGGGCAGGCCGTGAGTGTCCCAGCCCGCCTTGCGCGGCACGCGATAGCCGCGCATCGTCTTGTAGCGGGGGAACAGGTCCTTGAATGCCCGCGAGAGGACGTGGTGCACTCCCGGCCGGGCGTTGGCCGTGGGCGGCCCCTCGTAGAAGATGTACAGCCTGTCCTCCGGCCGGCTTTCGATGCTCTTGCGCAAGACGTCGCGCTCCCTCCAGAGCTGGAGGATGCGCTTCTCCATCTCCGGGAAGCTGGCTCTGCTATCTACGGGCTTGAACATGGCCCTCACCTCTTCGCGGCAACTGATAAGGCCCGCCCCCTGAGGGACGGGCCTCCCAATGATCCAAAGAGGCTCGTCCCCTGTAGGGACGAGCCTTGGGCCCGCGGTACCACCCTGTTTCCCCCCGCCCACAGGCGGGAAGCTCTCTGTAGGACACGGCCGTACGGCTTATGCCCCTGCCTACGCTAACGGTGGCCTCCGTCCGAGCCTACTGGCCCCGCCCATCCTACGGTAGGCCGGGGTGTTCGGTCGGCGGCTCGGGAGGGATTTTCGGACGCTGGTTCCGTGTCCCCTTCCACCTTCGGCTCCGCCCAGGCGGGCCGTTCGGGACTCGCTGGTCGGCCCCCGCCTGCCGGCGGGCAGGCGCGACGCCCTACTCGTCTCCGTCTTCGCCTTCCTCTTCGGTTGTGCGAACCAGTGTAGCGAGACGTAGAGGCCGGTGTCAATGTCCCTGGTGTTTCAGGCGATGCGCCCGGGCCGGGCCGACCCCGCAGGCGGCTAGTCAGTGTTGGTGATCCATGATGGATACGCGGCTGTGTCGTAGGCGAACCACAGATCGTCAACAGAGGACGACTCGACAATGACCTTCAACTCCAGGCGATGTCCGGCGGGCAAGGTGTACGACCCGACGCCGATCACGAACGACTTGAGAACCCAGGTTGAAGAGCCGCGCTGCCAGTCGGGGTCGTTAACCAGGACATTGGCGATCTCGGTGTAGCTGGATCCATCGAAGTCACGCAGGTACACGGTGACCTGCCCCTTCTTGCCTTGCTGGAATTCCTTCATCGCGCTCCAGAGGTTCACGGTCACGTTGCCCTTGAGCGTGACATCGGAGGCGAGCACGGGGCCCCGCCAGACCTGCAAGCCTCCCTTCTGGATCACCAACCCGGGGGAGGCGTCCCGGTTCGTATCGTAATTGTAGAGGGTGGACGCTGTGGGTGCGGTCGTATTCATAGGGAGAGTCGCGTGGGAGGCTGTGTCCCCGGTGGGCGGGCTGGGATCGTTGTGGAGGTAGAACGTGAAGCTGCTGGGAGGGGCGGGTGCAGGTGCGGGGGTAGGTGTGGGAGTGGGGCCGGGTGCTGGCCCCGGAGCGGGAGTGGTCCCCGGCAGCGGCGTGTCGCCCGGTGATGGAGCGGTTCCTGGCAGCGGCGTGCTCCCTGAAGGGGGCGTAGTGCCTGGCGTGGGGGTCAACGAAGACGATGGAGTCGGCGTGTCCCCTGGGCCCTCATCGACCACGATGCTGCCAGGCGCGTTCGCCCGGAATGCGGGCACGATTTCGATATCCGATCCTTCCCCTCGTAGCCTGGCCTCATCTTGGCGGACGGCTTCGATGATGCGCTCGTCAAGGGGAGCCAACCTTGTTCCCTTCGGATCAGCCCCGTAGTCTGCTCGAATGACGGAAGCCAAGTCGGCATCCAGATGTTGAACCTGGGCGCGGGCCAGCGCAAATGTTGTCGTCACACTCGTCAGGATTACTGATATCACTATGAGCGACACGATGATGAGCGTCAGAGGAAGGGCAGCGCGCATACCTAGGCCGTTACCTTCTGGGTGTCTAGTCCGGGGAGTTTGAAGCCCCTCAGCTCTGGCTCGCTGGCGCGTCGGTGCTCCCACTCAGGCTGGACCGCCACCATCGCCTCCACGACAGAAGGATCGAGAAGGCTGCCAGCCTGCGACCGGAGCAGAGCCAGCGCCTGCTCGACCGTCATGGGGCCGCCGTACGGCCGCTCGCTGGTCACGGCGTCGTATACGTCAGCCACGGCGGCGATGCGGGCGATAATGGAGATCTGTTCATCCCGTACGCCGTGAGGATAGCCACTGCCATCGAGGCGCTCGTGATGGTTCTCCACGAGGTCTACTACCACCTTCGGAAAGTTTATCGGATCCAGGATGGCCAGTCCGATGCGGGGGTGCTCCTCGATGACTCGGCGCTCCTCTGGAGTGAGTGTGCCGGGCTTCAACAGGATGGCATCGCGAATGCCGATCTTGCCGACATCGTGGAGGTAGCCCCCAATTTCGATCTGAGCCAGGGTCTTCGCGTCCATTTCCAGATGACGGCCGAGCGTGACGGCGAGCTGCGCGACCCGCACCGAGTGGCCCAGAGTATAGGGATCCCTGGCGTCGATAGCGGAGGCCAGAGCCTTTATGGTCGCCAGGTGCTGGCGCTGTAGCTTGCCCGTCATCTCATCGAAGGAAGATGCCAGGGTACCGATCTCATCACTGGTCTGCACTCCGCTCCGTGCGGTCAGGTCACCGGACGTCACGAGGCGGGCGGTGTGAACGAGCCGGAGTATCGGTTGAGTCAAGCGGCGGGCCACGTACAGCCCTATACCGAGGACGGTGGCCATCGCCACTCCCATAAGCACAGCGATCTGTGTACGCGTCGTGGCTCCTGCACTGAAGATGAAATCGGTGGGAAGGCCAACCGAATAGAGGCCGACTGCCTGGTTCCGGACCTCCAGCCGACCGTATATGAGATCGTAGCCACGCCCCCATAAGGTGCGGTGCTCGCGGACGGTTGCCCCTCTCTGGGTGACGTCGTCGAGGACTTCACCAGCAACGTCCAACCGCGCCTCGTCAGCCGAGGTGTCGCCCGGTCGAGCGAAGGTGGAGGCCAGGGGATTGCCGTCGAAGTCATAGATAGTGATGTTCGCCAACGC
>DAOUMF010000042.1:0-1769 GCA_034411955.1 Dehalococcoidia bacterium | reverse complement strand
CATCCTTGATGTGATCCACCATCTCGGCGGTGCGCTCGATGTCCAGCCGGCGATAGCACTCGGACACCAGGTCCTTGAGCCTCTTCCTGTCCATAACCTCATTGCGGAAACCCAGCTCCAGCGGCAGCACATCATTGAAGATGATGCGGCCGATGGTCGTGTCGACCAACTCGCCGTTGGTTCGAGCATCGCGCACCTTGACCTTGGCCTGAAGGTCCACGATGCCCAGGTCAAAGGCCAGTCTGGCCTGCTGGAAGCTGCCATAGACTCCCTGCGGTGGAATGCCCGCACGATACTCGCCCTTGGCCTTCGGCCTGGGCAAAGTGAGGTAGTAGCAGCCCATGACAATATCAAGTGTGGGTGCCACCGTGGGCTCGCCGTTGCTGGGGAGCAGGAGATTCTGTGCCGAAAGCATGACCTGACGCGCCTCGGCCACGGCGGCGCGCGACAGAGGGACGTGCACAGCCATCTGGTCGCCGTCGAAGTCGGCGTTGAAGGCGGCGCAAACCAGGGGGTGGATCTGGATGGCGCTCCCGTCGATGAGCACCGGTTCGAAGGCCTGGATGCCCAGCCGGTGCAGGGTGGGCGCCCGGTTCAGTAGGACGGGCCGCTGACGTATGATCTCGTCCAGGATGTCCCACACCTCGGGCCGAGCCCGCTCCACGATCCGCTTGGCCGACTTGATGTTGTGGGCTAGGCCGCGCCCTACCAGGGCCTGCATCACGAAGGGCTTGAACAACTCCAGAGCCATGCGCTTGGGCAGGCCGCACTGGTGTAGCTGTAGCTCCGGGCCTACCACGATCACCGAGCGGCCAGAGTAGTCCACCCGCTTGCCCAGGAGGTTCTGGCGGAATCGGCCTTGCTTCCCCTTGAGCATGTCGGAGAGCGACTTGAGCTTGTGGTTCCCGGCGGTGGAGACGGCGCGACCCCGGCGGCCATTGTCGATCAGGGAATCCACCGCCTCCTGAAGCATGCGCTTCTCATTGCGAATGATGATCTCTGGAGCCCCTTGCTCCTGCTGGCGGTTGAGCCGGTTTTTGCGGTTGATCACGCGCCGGTAGAGGGCTTTGAGGTCGCTGGTGGCGAAGCGGCCACCGTCCAATTGGACCATGGGCCGCAGGTCCGGCGGCAGAACGGGCAACACGCCGACGATCATCCATTCCGGCCGATTGCCGCTCTTGCGGAAGGCCTCCACCACCCTCAGGCGCTTGGTGGCCTTCTTGCGCCGCTGGCCGCTGAAGTTCTGTATCTCCTGCCGCAGCTTGGCAGCGAGTCCATCCAGGTCCAAGCGGCCGAGGATCTCCAGTATGGCATCAGCGCCCATGCCGTAGTGGAAGACACCAGGGTATGCATCCTCCAACTCGCGGCAGCGCTGATCCGTGAGCAGAGTGACGCCGTCGCTATGGACGGGGTCCTTCAGATCCTCCAGGTCCTCGATCTTGAGGCGGTACTCCTCGACGACAGCCTCGCGCTCCTTGCTCATCTTCTCGCGCAGGGGCTCCATCTCCTCCCAAGCAGCGTCGCGCCGCTCCTGGGCCGCGGCCTGAGAGAGGAGCTCGACATCGCTACACCGCTCGCTAGCCTGGGCTCTCAACTCGGCTTCTCGCTTTTCCGCCTCAGGCTTGAGCCTCTCGCGGGCAGCGGCGTCCACCGGGTCCCCCTTGGCCACGATGACGATATCGCCGAGAGCTAGTCCCTTGGACGCTGGCTTGCCCAGACGCCTTTCCAGGCGCTTATCGAGAGCAGCGACTTCCTTGGCCAGCGCCTCG
>DAOUMF010000041.1:0-7233 GCA_034411955.1 Dehalococcoidia bacterium | reverse complement strand
GGGGGACGACTTCCGGCTGTACGCGATCCCGAACTGCGGGAAGGGGCCGCCGATGCAGACGAAGCGGATGTCCAACGGTGGCCCGACGATGCGGAGCCGGGCGAGGGTGACGGGGGTGTAAGGGTGGGCATAGTATGGGCACAGAACGAGACCGCATTCTTGTCATTCCGAGGAGCTCGGCGACGAGGAATCTGGCCCTCACCCCAACCTGCCGGTCACCCCTCTCCCGCGAGCGGGAGAGGGGTCGGGGGAGAGGGTCCAACGGCGGCCCGACGATGCGCTCGCGGGCCAGGGTGACGGGGGTGTAGGTGGCCACCGGTCACGACGGAAGGGTCCAAAGACGAACCATGGGACGACGCGTTGACACAGTGAGACGGATGGAGGAACGAGTAGGTAGGCTCATTGAGGGCTTTGGGAGCTACGTTGATGAATTCGACCAGGCGGAACTCTTCACGGGCCCTAGTCTATATTTTCACTTGAAGAGCATCGACCTTCTGAGGCGGCACGGCTCGGCAGCCAAAGCCCTCGAAGACGATGGATTCTTGGAAAGCATCTACGCCACGTTGACTGCTTGGGGAATGCATCGTATGGGGCCCGTCCGCGCAAAGCTGGTGGAGTTCGACATTTTCCGCAGCAGCTTCAGGCAACACGCTGATGAAATCCGGTGCCTGGAATCTGTCCATATCTACACAATTGGCGCGGGCGGCGCGACAAGAGTGGCTGCACGTCTCTGGAACGTCATCTCGCAGCTACAAATCGGAATCGGTGAGACTAAGATTGTGGCTGGATCCAAAGCTCTGCATCACGTGCTGCCCAATCTTGTGCCGCCCATCGACCGCGAGTACACGTTGATGTTCTTCTACAACCATAAGACTCTGAACCGAGGCGATGAGGCAGCGTTCTCCGAGATGTACCCATACTTCCAGCGGGTCGCGGCAACATGTCGACACGTGATTGAGGCAAAGGTTGGGAGCGGCATGAACACGAGTGCCACCAAGGTGATGGACAACGCCATCGTGGGCTTCTGTCGGAGACATCCAAAGGTGTAGGCCATGATCCCACTATCCCAAATCGAGAAGTCCGTGCGTGAGGGCCTGGCGTACCTGAGGGCGCAGGAGGACGTGGAGGAGGGGGAGGTCTACGTGGCCTCCAATGGGGTGCTGCTGACGCGGCTGAACTATACCTCGCACATTCCCTGCAACGGCGTCGAGGAGCCGAAGTCAGTGGTCAACTACGGCGTCGGCGTCCAGGCCGTGTTCCGGGGCCAGGAGGCGCTACGCGTCGGCTTCGGCTCCGAGACGAGCGACATCAGCGTCGAGGGCGTGAAGTCGGCGCTAGACAAGGCGCGCAAGGGCGCCGTCGCCGACCCCGAGTTCAAGTCGCTGGCGCGACCCACGGGGGAGCAGCGGAAGCTGACCTCGTACCACGACCCGAAGGTGCTGGAGATCGAGGATGCGGCCCTGGTGGACGCCGGCTGGCGGGTGGTGAACGGGGCGCTACGGGTGTTCCAGACGTCGGAGCCGCTGGGGAACCTGGTGGAGCGGCCGGAGGATCTGGGCGAGCTCGGCCTCATCGTCAGCGGCGACGTGACGATCCTCCAGGAGCGGATGGCGATCGCCTCGCACGCGATGCCGGAGGTGCAGACGGACGAGTCGTCGCTGATCATGTCGTTCGTCACGTCGATGGTGGAGCGGGAGGGCTCGAAGGGGAGCGGCTACGAGGCGACCACACGGCTGGAGGGGTTCACGGAGGAGGCGGGCCAGGAGGCGGCGCGCAACGCCATCAGCACCATCGGCGGGGTGAGGCTGCCCAGCGGTGACTACCGGGTGGTGTTCGGGCGCCAGGCGACGATGGAGATCATGCACTACATCGTGCTGCCGGGGCTGAGCACGGGGATATTCTACGCGGCGGGGTCGCCCTTTATGGGGCAGATGGGGCAGGAGGTGGCTTCGGCCAAGTTCAGCATCTACGACGACGGTGCTGCGCCCGGGCTGGTGGGGAGCAAGGGGATCACCTGCGAGGGGCTGCCCACGGGCCGCACGGATCTGATCAAGGATGGCAGACTGGTCGGGCTGCTCTCCAACTACTACGAGACGCAGCGGCTGGTGAACGACCCGCGGGGCAAGGAGAAGCTGGGGGCGGATCCGAAGGCGAGCGCGTCGGCGTTCGTGCCGAGGAACGGGTTCCGCTTCGCTAGCGGCGGCGGACGCCACTTCGACGCCCAGCCGGGCATACACCCGCCGAACGTCATCATCCCCGGCGAGGTTGAGTCCACGGAGGCGATGTGCCGGATGGTGGGCGAGGGCGTCTACATCGGGCGCATCTGGTACACGTATCCAGTGAACGGCCTGCGGGCCGGCGACTTCACCGGCACGGTGGTGGCCGACTCCTATGTGATCCGCGACGGCAAGCTGGCGGAGCCGATCAAGCCCAACACGCTCCGCATCAACGAGAATATCCGCAGTGCGCTCAACGGGGTAATCGGCGTCAGCAAGCAGGGGGCGCCGACGCTGGTGTGGGCGGCGGACGAGATCGTCTACGCGCCGGAGATAGCGGTGGAGAAGGTGCGGCTGGACGCCATCGCGGAGTATATGGAGACGCTGTAGGGGTCCTAGCTGCAGGCCTGCCTATCGGCAGGCAGGTGCGCCTCAGGCGCAAGCACCGCTCTAGGGGCAGACCTGAAGGTCTGCAGCTACAGGCCTACCCCTCGTCTCGGCGATAGGTGATGACGACGTGGCAGGGGGCGTGGCGGAGGATGCGGCTGGCGGTGTGGCTGAGTAACATCGTCTCTTCCGGCCTGTGCTTGCGGCGCAGACTCATGACGATGGCATCCGCCATGAGGGTGGCGGCCGTCTCGTTCACGCCCTCGGCTACCGCGGGCGCCTTGGCGACGTAGGTCTCGACGTTCACGCCCAGCTCGCGGCCGACAGCCTCGGCCTGCCGCAGGGCGTCCCGCGCCGCCGCCTCCAGGGGCTTCTCGGCGCCGACCGGCATGTCCTTGGGGATCGACACCACGTAGACGGCGGTGATGCGGGACTCGTCGAAGACCAGGTGGCAGGCGATACGCAGGGCATCCTCGCTCAGGGCACCGCCTTCGTAGGGGACGATGATGTGCTGGAAGGTCATCGCACACCTCCATCTCAATCTTAGCAGACGGGGGCGTGGCGAGGGCTGGCGATGGCCTGTCTACTCCTCCCGCAGGTAGCGGTCGATAGCGGCGGCGGCGCGCTTGGCATCCGCCAGGGCGGTGACGACGAGGTCGGCGCCGCGGACGACGTCACCGGCGGCGAAAACCCCGGGCCGGCTGGTTTGGCCGCCCTCGTCGGCGGCTACGGTGCCCCGACGGGTGGCCTCCAGATCGGCGGTGTTCTCGAACAGGAACTTCTCCACCTTGAAGCCGATGGCGACGATGACCGTGTCGGCCTCCATCTCGAACTCGGAGCCGACGATGGGGACGGGGCGGGGGCGGCCCGAGTCGTCGAGCTCTCCCAGCTTCATTCGCTGGAGGCGGACGGCCCGCACGTGGCCGTTGTCATCGCCGATGAAGCTGGTAGGCGCGACGAGGAAGTGGAATCGGACGCCTTCCTCATCGGCGTGGTGGCGCTCCTCCCCGCGGCCGCCCATCTCGGCCTCGGTGCGGCGGTAGGCGCAGACTACCTCCTCGGCGCCAGCGCGGACGGCCGTGCGGACGCAGTCCATGGCGGTGTCGCCGCCGCCGATGACGACGACGCGTCTGCCGACGTCGATGGGCTGACGGAGGTGGTCGGGCAGCTCCTGCGGAGGCAGGTTCATGCGCACGAGGAAGTCGATGGCCATGTGGATGCCGTCCAGGTCGTCGCCGGGGGCGTTGAGTAGGCTGGCCTGGCCCGCACCGTGGCCCAGGAAGACGGCGTGGAAGCCCTGCGCGAACAGATCGTCGACGGCGATGTCGTTGCCGACACGGACGTTGAAGAGGAACTCGACGCCGAGCTTGTGCAGGTATTCCACCTGCTGGTCCACGTGGCGCTTGTCCATCTTGAAGGTGGGTATGCCGTAGCGAAGGATGCCGCCAGGCTTGGGCCAGGCCTCGAAGACCTTGACCCCGTGACCGCGGCGGGTCAGCTCTTCGGCAACGGCCAGGCCAGCGGGCCCGGAGCCGATGACGGCCACGCGCTTGCCGGTAGGCGGAGGGAGCTCAGGGATCGCCCGGCCGCCCATGGCCTGCTGCTGATCGGCGATGAACGCCTCCAGCTTGCCGATGGCAACGGGAAGCGCCTTCTTGCCCACGACGCAGGAGCCTTCGCAGAGCTTCTCCTGGGGGCAGAGGCGGCCGCACATATCGGGGGCGGGGTTGGTGTGGCGGAACACCTCCGCTGCGCCCGGGATGTCGCCCTCTTCCAGTTTCAGGAGGGCGCCGGGGATATCGTTGTGGAGGGGGCAGGCCACCTGGCAGGGGGCGGCGGGGCACTGGATGCAGCGATTCGCTTCCAGGCGGGCGGTGGGCAGGTCATATCCCAGATAGACCTCGTCCCAGTTTTCGACTCGCTTCTTGGGGTCCTGCTTGGGAACGGGCTGGGCCGGGATCTTCATCCGCGCCTTGCGGTCAACCTGGGGCCTGGTGGCTTCGGTCATTGAGGTTTCGCTCCTGCATTCATTCTATAGGCTTGGCGCCGACAAAGTCACACGGGCGATGGAGTGCGCGGCGGGAACCGTGCCCGTCAGGCCGGTTCGGCGGGGAGGAATCGCCGCTGCCAGAGGAGGCCGCGACCGGGGGCGAGCAGGAAGGCGAGGAAGAAGAAGGCGGTGGCGGTAAGGACGATGGCGGCGGAGGCGGAGACGTTGGCGTACCAGGCGGCGTAGAGGCCGACGAGAGCGGAGAGAGCGCCAACAACGGCGCCGACAGCCATCATGGGGGGGAGGCGACGGGTGAGGAGCTGAGCGGTGGCGGCGGGGGCCACCAGCATCGCCAGGACGAGGACGATCCCCATCACCTGGAGGGCGATGACGACCGTGAGACCGATGAGGGCCAGCAGCCCGTACTGCATGGCGGCCACGGGCACGCCGCTGGCGGCGGCCATGGAGGGATCGTAGGCGGTGAACAGCAGCTCCTTGTAGAAGAGGCCGACAGCGGCCAGGATGAAGGCGCCCAGGCCGGCCGTGAGCCAGACATCGGTCCAGGTCACACCGAGAACGTTGCCGAAGACGAAAGTGAACAGGTCGACCACGTAGCCGCTCTGGCGGCTGACGATTAGGATGCCGAGAGCGAAGCCTGCAATGAAGACGATGCCGATGGCAGTGTCGTAGCGGACAATCCCGCGGCGGGCGATGAAGCCGATAGCGAGGGCGGTGAGGAGGGCGGCGATAGCGCCGCCCAGGTGAAGGTTGAAGCCCGCGGCGAAGGCGACGGCGACCCCCCCGAAGCTGGCGTGAGGAAGGGCATCGCCGATGAAGGCCATCCCCTTGAGGATGACGAAGCTGCCCACCACGGCCGCCACCACCCCCACCAGGACGGCGGCGATGAGGGCCCGCTGCATGAACTCGAACGCCCAGGGCTCGCGCAGGAAGTCGAGCAGTTCGTTCATGTCTCGACGAGGGTCCTTTCCCCGCCCGGCAGCACCAGGAGGTGGCGCTCGAAAGCCGTGGACAAGAGCTCCGGAGTAAAGACATCGCTGGGCCGCCCGAAGGCGACCACGCGGCGGTTGAGGAGCACGGCGTGGTCGAATTTGGTGGCCACGGCAGAGAGGTCATGGTCGGCTACGAACAAAGTCTTGTCTTCCTTGCGCAGCTCCTCCAGGAGGCTGAGGAGGTCATGCTGAGCGGTGGCGTCCAGGCCTGCCAGCGGCTCGTCCAGCAGGACGAGATCGGCCTCCTGGGCCAGCGCCCGCGCGATGAGCATCCGCCTCTGCTCACCGCCGGAGAGCTCTCCAATGCGCCGTTGGGCCAGGTGGGCCAGGTGGACGCGCTCCAGGGCGGCCATGGCCACCTCCCGGTCCCTTCGCCCCGGCCAGCGGATGAGACCCAGCCGCGCGTAGCGGCCCATGAGGACCACGTCCAGGGCGGTGACCGGGAAGCTCCAGTCCACCAGCTCCGCTTGCGGCGTGTAGCCGATGCGGCCGCGCTTCGGGCTGCCGGGCTGGCCGAAGATGCGCACCTCGCCGCGCCAGGGCTTGTGGAGGCCGAGGATGACGCGCAGGAGGGTGGACTTGCCGGAGCCGTTGGGCCCGACCAGTCCGGCCAGGCAGCCCTTCTCTATGGAGAAGCTGACGTCCTCCAGGGCGGCATGAGTGTCGTAGCCCGCGCTGAGGTGGCGCACCTCTACCGCGGGGACGAAGGGGGCTGCGTCGTCGGCCATGGACGTCATTCCACTAAGCAGCGGGCGAGCTCGTCCGCGTTGAAGCGCATGAGGTCGATGTAGGTGGGCACCTGGTCGTCCAGGGCGCCGCTGTAGAGGGTACAGACCTCGATGCCGAGGTCGGCGGCGGCCTGGCGGAGGACGCTTGCCGCGGCGCCCAGTTGGGGCTCCTCGAACACGGCTGCCACCCTGGCCTTCTCGATCCTATCCTGCAGCTCGGCGACGTCCGAGGCGCTGGGCTCCTGACCGGGGCTGATAGCCACGACCCCTGTCACCTCGAAGCCCATGTACTCGGCCATGTAGCCGAAGGCGTCGTGGGTGGAGACGATCTTGCGCTGCTCGGGCGGCACGCTGGAGACCTTGTCGCGGACGTACTGGTCGAGCTCGTCCAGCCGGGCCATGTAGCTCTGGTAGTTCTCCTCGTACTGGGCGGCACCCTCCGGATCAACTTCCGACAGGGCGTCGGAGATGATGCGGGCGTACTCGCGGACGTTGTCCACGCTGAGCCAGACGTGGGGATCGACCCCTGCGGAGGCGTGTTTGTCGTTGCCGAAGTGGCGCAGGTCGACGCCGGCCGCGGCGGCCTCCTCGGCCAGCTCGATCAAGGGCACGCCGGAGGGCAGGTTGGGCTCGATCACCTTGAGGGCCGAGGCTTCCAGGTCGAGGCCGTTGACGAAGACGACATCGGCCTCTGCGACGAGCCGTACGTCCCTGGGGACGGGCTCATAGGTGTGGGGGTCGGCGCCCGGCGGCAGGAGGGCGTCCACCTGCAGGCGGTCGCCGCCGACCTCTCCTGCGATGTCCTCGAAGACGGTGAGGGTGGTGAGGGCCTTTGCCTGCGCCTCCGGTCGGCCTTCGCCGCCGCCGTCGCCGCATGCGGCGACGAGCAGGGTGGCGAGGAG
>DAOUMF010000040.1:0-13763 GCA_034411955.1 Dehalococcoidia bacterium | reverse complement strand
CCTCTATCTCTTCCCCCGGCTGCACCTCGTCCACCTCCGGCGGGATCACTGTGAGGCCGTTGGCGTAGACCATGGACGTGAGCATCCCCGAGCCCTGCGGCCCCGTCAGCGAGGCGTAGTACCGGCCGCCCCTCTGTCGCACGATGCAGCGGGCGTAGAACCGCCTCGGGTCGCCCCTGTTCACGATCGGTTCTTCCGCCACCGCTCTGACCACGGGCTTCTCCCAGTTCGTCTTCCCCATCATCTTCATTAGCGCTGGCCGACCGAACAGCTCGAACGTCACCATGGAGCTGACGGGGTTTCCCGGCAGCCCGATGTGGGGCACCGCCCGGCCGCCCTTCCGGAAGCAGCCAAAGGCCAGCGGCTTGCCCGGCTTCATCGCCACCGTCCAGAAGTCGATGTCGCCTTCCCGGGCCAGCACGTCTTTCACCACGTCGTAGTCGCCGCGGGAGACCCCGGCGGTGGTGATCAGCATATCGGCGTCCAGGGCCTCGTGGATCTTTGCCGTTAGCGCCTTCACCGTGTCCCTGGCGATGCCCAGCAGTCGCGGCACGCCACCGTAGCGCTGGACCAGGGCGCCCACGCTGTGGGCGTTGGCGTCGTATATCTTCGCCGGCGGCTTAGGCTGCCCGGCCTCCACCAGTTCGTCCCCAGTCGACAGGATCGCCACCACCGGCCGCCGTATCACCCACGCTGTCGTTCGTCCCAGCGATGCCAGCACCCCGATCTCCGAAGGCCTCAACACGCGACCCTTCTCCATCACCGTCTGCCCCGGGCGCACGTCTTCCCCCGCCCGCCGGATGTTCGCTTCCGGACGGGCCTCCTTGAGCACCCGCACCGTGGCGTCGACCCGGTGCGAGCGCTGCGGCGCCTTGCGGAACGGCTCGTCCGTCTCCTCGAACGGCACGATGGCGTTCGCTCCGGCGGGCACGGGCGCTCCGGTCATGATGCGCACCGCCGTCCCCGGCCTCACCTCGCCCTCGAATATGTAGCCCGCCGCCACCTCGCCTACCACCTGGAGCTGCACCGCCGAGTCGGCGGATGCCCCACGCGTGTCCTCCGCCCGCACCGCGTACCCGTCCATCGCCGTGTTGTCCAGGGGCGGTATCTCTAGGGTTGAGGTGACGTCCTCGGCCAGCACCTGGCCCAGCGCCTGCAGCAGGGGCCTCTCCTCCGCCTCGAGCACGTTCACGTAGCCGAGGATGCGCTCCAGCGCCTCGTCAACAGTGATCACGGTAGCTCACCTCTCCTCACTTCACGATTCCTCCACGCCGCGCACGACCTCGTCCACCAGCCGCTCGATATACCTCTCGCCGGCCGCGGCCGAGGCCCGCCGCGGGTCGCCGAAAACCCCGTTATCCGCCAGTACGTGAACGCCTTCGCTGAAGAACCGCTGCATACCGCTGGCCAGGTCACCGACGTATCCCGACTCCGCTCGCTCCATACGCACCAGTTCGGGTCGCAGGACCAGCATCATCGAAGTCTCCCACTCGCCGGCGTGGATGCCGCCCTCCGCGGCAGTGATGCCCAGCTCCGCCCCTGTCGCGATTGTCGCGCTCGCCAGCACGCCCACGTCCGTGAACGCGATGACCTTAACCCCTTCTAGCGGGCCCATCTGTGCCAGCGCCTCTCCCAGCGGTCGGAAGTTGCCTCCGTGCGTCGGCAGCAGGACAATCCGCCTGAAGCCGTGGCTGGCCAGCGCCTTCACGATATCTCCGACGACGCGGTGGTACGTCTCTTCTTGCAGCGAGATCGTGCCTGGGAAGGCCAGGTGGTGATGCGAGCAGCCCACAGGGATCGTCGGCGCCAGGAATGCGTTAAGCCGCTCTGCGGCCGCCCGGCCGATCTCATCGCCGAACATAGCGTCCGTTCCCAGAGGCAGGTGCGGCCCGTGCTGCTCCACCGCTCCCAAGGGCACGACTACCGTGTCTCGCCCTCCCTCCATCTCCGCCCGCACCTCGGGCCAGGTCATCCTCTCCAGAAACAGCGCACCCATTCTTCTTCTCCTCTGGATTCGGGTTTCCGGCACAGAGATAAAATAGCGGCGCCCAGGCGCCACTATTTTAGCACCTACCCCCTGCGGCTATCCGCTAGCCCAGATGCACCACGAGACAGGTTGTCGTGCGCTGGACGCCCTCCACCTGCTGGATACCGTCCGTTATCGCTCGGCCCACCTTGTCCAGATCGTCCGATTCCAGCAGAGCGATGACGTCGAAGGGCCCTGTTACCGCATCCACCGAAACTACCCGTGCGTCGGAGAACTGGAGCTTCTGCAAACCTTCCGCCACGCTCTTCGCCTTGCCGACAGCCGACTCTATCAACACGTAGGCTCGCGTCATACTCACTCTCCTCTCCGCCGTTGGCCTGACTGCCGAAATCATACCGCCTGTCGCCTGCCTGTCAAGGTGCGTCCCTCGTTGCCGCTGCCCACGCTAGGCTCTATAATGGCCGCATCCCTGCCCCCGCCCTGCCTATGCCTTCTGACAACGAGCCGCTTACGCAAGTAGAGTCGCAGGCGCGCACCCAGCTCGATGCCGCGTCCGATGAGGACGCCCTGGAGCGATGGCGAGTCGCCTTCCTGGGACGGCGCGGCCGCCTCACCCTCGTGCTGCGCGGCCTGGCCGATCTCCCGATAGGCGAGCGCAAGACGGTGGGCGCCCGGGCCAACCGCCTCAAGCGGGAGCTAGAGGACGCCCTCCAGGAGAAGAAGGCGCGCCTCGCTCAGTCCACCACCGAGGCCCTCGTCGAGGAACGCATGGATGTCTCCCTGCCTGGGCCTCCTCTCCCTCGCGGCCGCCTGCACCCGACGACCCAGACCCTGCGCGACGTTCTGGACTGTTTCGTCAGCATGGGCTTCCAGGTGGTGGAGGGCCCCGAGATCGAGTGGGACCGCTACAATTTCGAGGCGCTGCGCATCCCCAAGGACCATCCCGCCCGCGACATGTGGCAAACGCTGTGGGTCGACTACGAGAAGGACGGCGAGCGGCCCATGCTCCTGCGCACCCACACGTCGCCCATGCAGATAAGGGTGATGGAGCAGACACAGCCTCCCATCCGCGTCGTCGTCCCCGGTAAGTGCTACCGTCACGAGGCGACGGACCCGACCCACGAGTGGATGATGACCCAGGTGGAAGGCCTCGCCGTTGACGAGGGGATCAGCCTGGGCGACCTCAAGGGCACCCTGGCCGACTTCGCCCGCCGTCTCTTCGGCCCCGACCGCAAGGTCGCCTTCCGCTGCGACTACTTCCCCTTCGTCGAGCCGGGGATGGAGCTGCGCATCGATTGCTTCCTCTGCGGCGGCGAGGGCTGCCGCACCTGCTCCCGCAGCGGCTGGATCGAGATCCTCGGCGCGGGCATGGTCCACCCCGATATCCTGGACGCCGTCGGCTACGACTCGGAGCGCTACACCGGCTTCGCCTTCGGCATGGGCATTGAGCGCATCGCCATGCTCCGTCACGGCATCGAGGATATCCGTCTCTTCTACTCCAATGACCTGCGCTTTCTGAGACAGTTCTGAGGACCGGCGATGCGCGTACCGCTGAAGTGGCTTTCGGAATACGTTGACCTCACCCTCGACCCCAGGGAGCTAGCGCAGCGCCTCACTATGGCCGGGGTTGAGGTGGCAGAGGTGGTCTCCGCCGCCGGCGAGTGGGACGGCATATCCGTCGCCCAGGTGGTGGACGTGGCCCGCCACCCCAACGCCGACCGACTGGTGCTGGCCACCGTGGAACTGGAGGGCGACCGGCAGACCGTCGTGTGCGGGGCGCCCAACGTCGCTGTGGGCCAGAAGGTCACATTCGCCCGTACCGGCGCACGCCTCATCGACGGCCGCACCGGCCAGCCCACCGTTCTGCGTCCCGCTGTCATCCGCGGGGTGGAGTCCGCCGGCATGATCTGCTCCGAGAAGGAGCTGGGCCTCTCCGACTGCCACGAGGAGATCCTCGTTCTGGCCGACGACGCCCCCGTGGGTGTGCCCCTGGCCTCCTACCTCGGCGACGTGGTCTTCGACCTGGACCTGACGCCCAACCGGCCCGATCTCCTCTCCCTGGTCGGCGTCGCCCGGGAGGTGGCCGCCCTCAGCGGCGGTGTCGCCCGCGACCCCTCCATCGAGTACACCGCTGCCGGCAAGCCCATTAAGGGCCGCGCGCAGGTGAAGATACAGGATCCCGATCTCTGCCCTCGCTATGTCGCCGCCCTCATTGAGGACATCACCGTGGGGGAATCGCCCTCCTGGATGCAGGAGCGGCTGATGGCCGCCGGGCTGCGGCCCATCAACAATGTGGTCGACATAACGAACTACGTGATGCTGGAGCTTGGTCAGCCCCTGCACGCCTTCGACTTCACGCGGCTGCGTGAGGGCACGATTGTGGTGAGGCGGGCCTGTGATGAGGAATCGCTGCTCCTCCTCGACGGGACGGAGCAGAAGCTTTCCCCCGACATGCTGGTCATCGCCGACGCGGAGGTGCCTGTGGCCCTGGCCGGGGTCATGGGGGGCCTGGACAGCGAGATCAACCTGAACACCACTACTGTCCTGCTGGAGTCGGCCAACTTCAACGGCCCTAACATCCGTCGTACGGCGGGTGCGCTGAAGGTACGCACCGACGCGTCGAACCGCTTCGAGAAGGGGCTCAGTCGGGAGATGTCGCCCATCGCCGCCCAGCGAGCCGTCAAGCTGATGGTGGAGCTGTGCGGTGGGAAGGCCGCAGCGGGCATTATCGATGTGCACCCGGGGAAGAGGAAGGACGTGCGCGTCACCGTTACGCAGAAGCGTTTGCACACCCTTCTGGGCATGGAGCTACCCGTCGCTCAGGTGCGACAGGTCCTCTCCTCCCTCGGCTTCTCCTGCCGCTGGGTGCCTCCGGACCGGTTCGTCGTGCGCGTCCCCTATTGGCGCACCGACGTGAGCATCGCCGACGATGTCGTGGAGGAGATCGCCCGCATCATCGGCTACGACCAGCTCCCCACTAACCGGCTCCACGGCGAGCTCCCACCCGCCTGGCCGCAGCCCCGCCGCGACCTGCGCGGCCGTGTCGCCGATATCCTGGCGGCGGCCGGGTTGCAGGAGGTCGTCACTTACTCGCTCACCACCCTGGAGGCCCTGCGCAACGTGCTCGGGCCGGAGCAACTGTCGGTCCACCCGCCCCTGCGCATCGCCAACCCCATGAGCCAGGAGCAGGAGTACGCCCGCACCTCGCTGCGGGCCTCCCTGCTGAAAACCCTGGCCGATAACGTCAGGCACCGCGATGACCTCACCGCCCTCTTCGAGACCGCCCCCATCTACCTCTCACGCCCCGATGACCTGCCCCAGGAGGTCGAGACCGTCGCCGCCGTCATCACCGGCCGCCTCCCCGACCGCTGGGGCGAGCCCAGGGGTGAGCCCAGCGGCTTCTATGAGGCGAAGTCGTATCTGGACCTGCTGCTCGACCACCTTGGAGTATCGGCCGAGTACTCTGACGCGACGGATCATGCCCTTCTGCCCGGCCGCGCTGCCGCCGTGACAGTAGACGGCCAGCACGTGGGGCTCGTCGGGCAGGTGCATCCGCGGGTCGCCGCTGGGTTCGACCTGGAGAATCCGGTAGCGATCCTCGAGGTTGACCTCGATGCCCTCCTGCCGCACGTCTCGGGGCCGGGTCGCTACCAGCCGCTGGCCCCCTATCCCAGCGTGGAGGAGGACATCGCTGTCATTGTCGATGCCGGCGTCCCCGCGGCGCGGGTTCGGGGGATTATTCAGGCAACGCCGCTGGTGCGTTCGGTTCGCCTGTTCGACGTCTACAGCGGGCCTCAGGTGCCGTCCGGCAAGAAGTCCCTGGCCCTCTCAGTCTCCTACCAGGCGGGCGACCACACGCTCACCGACGAGGAAGTGCGGAAGCAGCAGGAGCGCATCCTGGCCCGTCTGCGGCAGGAGGTGGGCGCCGTCCTTCGGGGCTGAGCAGCCTGGGAGGCCTTATCCCGCCAGCGCCGCCTTCGCTGTCTCCGCCAGCTTGGCGAAGGCGCCGGCGTCACGCACCGCCAGGTCCGCCAGCACCTTGCGGTCGATCTCCACCTGGGCCCGCTTGAGGCCGCTCATCAGGGTGGAGTAGGTGAGGCCGTTGAGCCGCGCGGCCGCGTTGATGCGGGTTATCCACAGGCGGCGGAAGTCCCCCTTGCGGTCGCGTCGGTGCTCGTACGCGTACCGGAGGGCGTGTATGACCGATTCCCTGGCCTGGCGGAACAGGTGGTGCCTTCCGGCGCGGTGGCCCTTGGCCTGAGCGATCACCTTCTTGCGGCGCCGCCTGGTAGTGGGACTTCCCCTTGCTCTTGGCACGTCTTCTTTGACCTAGGTCTGGTACGGCATGAGCTTGCGCACGCGCTTGCTCTGGCCCTTGGGGATGGTCAGCTTGCCAGCGAACAGCCGCAGGGTGGCGCCCCGCTTTTTCCGCCGGGCGTTGTTTATGTGGCACTTGCGCCGCATTATCTTGCCGCCTCCGCTCACGTAGAAGCGACGCTTGGAGCCCGAATGGGTCTTAATCTTGTACTTAGCCAACGCGCTCCTCCACCGGCGCCTCTTTATTCTCCTTCTCCTTCGGGGCGGGCCCCTTCTTGCTGGGCGTCAGGATGACGCTCAGGAATCGCCCTTCCATCGACGGCGGCTTCTCCACCACCGCCATCTCCTTCAGCCCCTCCAGCGCCCGATCCAGCACCTCGCGGCCGATCTCCGGATGCGACATCTCCCGGCCCCGAAACATCACCGCCAGCTTTACCTTGTCTCCCTCCGCCAGCAGCCTCTCCACCAGCGATACCTTGCGCTCCATGTCTGCCCGCCCGATCCTCGGCCGCATACGCACCTCGTGGATGATTCCGCCCCTCTGGTGCTTGCGGGCGTCCCGCTCCCTCTTCGCCTGCTGGTACTTCCACTTCCCGTAGTCCAGCACCCGGCAGACGGGGGGAGAGCCGTTGGGGTCGACCTCTACCAGGTCGAGGCCACTTTCGCGCGCGATACTCAAGGCGCCCTGGAGGGGAACGATACCGTGGTTCTCGCCGTTCGCCCCTATCAGCCGGACCTCTTTGGCGCGAATCCAGTGGTTTATCCGAAGCTGTCGGATACCGGTCCCCTCTCGAACCTCAGAGTCGCGAGGATAGGCCAACTATAGCACACCTTAGTACCGCCTTCAACGCTTCTTCAGCAGCAGCAGCCGCATCCCCGACTCTACTCGCTGGCCTGCCTTCACGTACAGCTCTTGCACCGTGCCTTCCTTCTGGGCACGCAGTTCATTGTTCATCTTCATCGCTTCCAGCACCATCAGCACGTCGCCCTCCGCCACTTCATCCCCCGCCTCCGCGTACACCTGGGTCACCACGCCAGTCATGGGCGAGAGCACTACCCAGCCGCCCGCCGGGTGCTCCTCCAGCGTTAGGTCGCCGGGGATGGCCTGAGGTGCCCGCCGGCCCCGTGGGCCCACCGCCACCGAGTACCGGTCCCAGCCGATGACGATGTCGTACCCTTCGGCACGCTCCACGGCGAACAGTTCGTGCGGTCGGTCGTCGATGAGGAGCGCGTACAGGGCCGGCGGCCCAACCTGCTCCAGGCGGGCGTTGTGCCACTCACCGTTGATCTGGACGCGCAGCCCGTCCGGCCCGTCCTCTACCTCGACCTCCTTGAGTTCGTAGCCCAGCCGGACTATGTACTTCTCCGCCATCCTCTCACTCCTGCCCGCGGGTTCCCTGAGCGGTTGAGCAGCCGCCAACTGCTGCTCCCCCCTCGGCCTGACTGCGCGTTGGGCCGCCGTCTCCCCTTGCGGTGGGCCAGCACCGCCGCCGCCAGCAGCGCCAGTTGCTCGTGGGCTATTCCGTGATCCTGCCGCGGGTCGAACCGCTTCTCCACGAAGGCGGTGTCCAGCTTCCCCTGGAGGAAGTGGGTGTCATCCAGCACCTGTAGGTGGAAGGGGATGTTGGTGCTGATCCCCGCGATCTTGAACTCGCGCAGGGCCCGCCTCATCCGCTGGATCGCTTCCATCCGCGTACGGCCCCACGTGCACAGTTTGGCGAGCAGAGGGTCGTAGTGATAGCTGATCTCCAGCCCGTTGTACAGGGCTGAGTCGACCCGCACTCCGGCGCCCCCGGGCACAGACACAAAGCTCACAGTCCCCACCGAGGGCAGGAAGTTGTTGAACGGATCCTCAGCCGCGATACGGCACTCCAGCGCCCATCCCTGGATGGACACCTCCCGGTAGGGCAGGTCTTCCCCCGAAGCTAGTAGTATCTGGTCCGCTACCAGGTCTACACCCGTGACTAGCTCCGTCACGGGGTGCTCCACCTGGAGACGGGTGTTCATCTCTAGGAAGTTCACGTGGCCCTTCCGGTTCACCAGGAACTCCAGCGTGCCCACGCTGGTGTAGCCCGTCGCCTGGGCCGCCTGCAGCGCCATCTCGTTGAGCTGCCGACGCAGTCCGGGGTCTACGGCGGTGGACGGCGCCTCCTCGATCATCTTCTGATGCCGCCGCTGGATGGAGCACTCCCTCTCCCCCAGGGCGACGACGTTCCCCCGCATATCGCCGATCACCTGGAGCTCGATGTGCCGCACCGGCTCCAGGAACTTCTCCAGGTACAGTGCCCCCCGCCCGAAGGCCGAGGCCGCCTCCTGGCTCGCCGCCTCCAGCGCCGTCGGCAGCTCCTCCGGCCGGTATACTGTCCGCATGCCCCGCCCGCCGCCGCCGCCCGCCGCCTTAATCATGATCGGGTAGCCGATACCGGTGGCGGCGCTGGCCGCCGTCCCCTCAGATGTGACCTCCTCGCTGCCTGGCACCACCGGGATGCCCGCCTCCCGCATCAGTTTGCGTGCCTGCACCTTGTCTCCAAGGATACGGATGGAACGTGGGGAGGGCCCCACCCAGGCGATATCGGCGTCTAGGCAGGCCTCGGCGAAGTCCGCGTTCTCCGCCAGAAAGCCGTAGCCCGGGTGCAGCGCGTCCGCGCCGGCCTTCGCGGCGATCTCGATGATCCGCTCGCCGTTGAGGTAGCTCTCCCGGGCCGGCGCCGGGCCGATGAGGTACGCCTCATCGGCGTGCCGTACGTGAAGCGAGTTACGGTCCGCCTCTGAGTAGACCGCCACCGCGGTGATGCCCATCTCGCGGCAGGCGCGTACGATGCGGAGGGCGATCTCGCCGCGGTTGGCTATCAGGATCTTCTTGAACAATGGAAGCTGATATTGACCGTTTCTATGCTAACTACAGATAGCGCCTATTCATATCCCTTGTATCATACCCGTGTCCCACCCCGCAAGGAGGCGATTGTTAAAACTCAGAGACGAACCTCACTCTTTCTCCTCCACCTCCGCCTGCATCCGGCCGATAAGCTCCTTGAGATTCATCGCCCCAAGGTCTTCGCCGCTGCGTAGACGCACCGCCACTGTACCCGCTTCCTTCTCCCGATCGCCCAGCACCAGCATGTAGGGCACCTTCTGGAGCTGGGCGTCGCGGATCTTCGCCTGCATGCGCTCCGCCCGTGCGTCCACGTCCAGCCGCATTCCGGCACGCCGCAGCGCGTCGGCCACCGTGCTCGCGTACTCGATGTGCCGGTCCGCTATCGGTATCACCGTCGCCTGCACCGGCGCCAGCCACAGGGGGAACGCCCCCCCGTAGTGCTCGATGAGCACACCGAAGAACCGCTCCATAGAGCCCAGCAGCGCCCGGTGCACCATGTACGGTCGGTGCTCCCGCCCGTCCTCGCCGATGTAGCTGATATCGAACCGCTGTGGCAGGTTGAAGTCGAACTGGATCGTCGTACACTGCCACTCCCGTCCCAGGGTGTCCAGCAGCTTGACATCGATCTTCGGCCCGTAGAACACCGCTCCGCCCTCGTCCACGTCGTGTGGAAGGCCGCGCTCCTCGATCGCCTCCCGCAGGACGCCTGTGGCCATATCCCAATCCTCCGGGGAGCCGGCGTACTTCCCCTCTGGCGACCGGGTCGAGAGGTACACGTGGAACCGCTCAAACCCGAAGGCGCGGAAGAAGAGCTGCATGAAGTCCACGCAGCCCTCAATCTCCTCCTTGATCTGGTCCGGCCGGCAGAAGATGTGCGCATCGTCCTGGGTGAAGCCCCGCACCCGCATGAGGCCGTGCAGCACCCCGGAGCGCTCGTAGCGGTAGACGGTGCCCATCTCCGCCAGGCGCATCGGCAGGTCGCGGTAGCTGCGCAGGCCGCTGCGGTACATCTGGATGTGGAACGGACAGTTCATCGGCTTGACGTAGTAGTCCTGTCCGTCGATGTCCATGGGTGAGTACATACTCTCCGCATAGAAGTCCAGGTGGCCGCTGGCCTCCCAGAGGCTAGAGCGGCCGATGTGAGGCGAATAGACGAGCTCGTAGCCGTGGTTGTAGTGTTCTTCCCGCCACAAGTCCTCGATGATCGTGCGCACGCGGCCGCCCTTGGGGTGCCAGTAGACCAGTCCCGGCCCGTACTCCTCGTGGAACGAGAACAGGTCCAGCGCCCGTCCCAGGCGGCGGTGGTCCCGCCGGAACGCCTCCTCGATCTGCTGGAGGTGGGACTGCAGCTCTTCTTCCGTGTCGAACAGGGCGCCGTAGATGCGTTGGAGCATCGGGTTCCGCTCGTGCCCTCGCCAGTAGGCCCCCGCCACGCTCATCAGCTTGAACGCCTGCACCTGTCCTGTGCGCTCCGCGTGCGGCCCCGCGCAGAGGTCGACGAAATCGCCCTGGCGGTAGAGGCTCACCTTCTCGTCCGCGATCTCTTCAACGAGTTCCAGCTTGTACGGCTGCTCCGCGAACAGCTTCCGCGCCTCGTCTTTTTCTATCTCGTCATGTTGGAACGGCACGTCTGACTCCACCCGCCGCCGCATCTTCTCCTCGATCACCGGCAGATCGTCGGTGGTCAGGGCCCGCGGCAGCGTGAAGTCGTAGTAGAAGCCGGTATCGATGGGCGGCCCGATCCCCAGCTTGGCGTCCGGGAACATCTCCAGCACCGCCTCCGCCATGATATGGGCTGCCGAGTGCCGCAGCCGCTCTAGACGCTCGTCTTTGGACAGTTGCCGGAAGCTTTCACTCATTGCTCATTCCCCTGTTCTATGCTTGAACCCAAAGCGAAGTGCCAGCCGAATGAGGAACAACAGGCCAGGTAGCGCTCCCAACGCGGCAATGGCTGTCACCGCCGCGAAGGCATATCGGAGCGGGCTGTCTCCGGCGAACAGGATTATTAAGGCCGTTATCAGCCCGAAAGCGGCGAGTTGGAGCCCATTTGTCATGGCACCACCAAGAAGAAGGCTTGGCAGCAATGCCCTCTCCTTCTCTGTCATTTCGAATCGCGAGAGGTCAGGCCAGAGAACATTTCGTATCCCTCGCCTCTTCTGAACTGGTTTACCTGTGCTCATTGCCTGACCTTGTCTCCCCCAGCCGCCGCAGCAGACGCCACTGCACTACGAACAGCCCCACCGCCACTACTGCCAGCACGACCATCGCCGCCAGCAGGCCCCACTTCTCCTCCCCCACCGCCAGCACGCCGAACAGCACCGCCAGCGCCAGCATCGCGAGCGGCGCCGCCCACAGCCAGAGCCGCAGCAAGCGCATCGCCGGGCCGTCAGCCTGTGTCCTCTCTTCCATCTTCCTGCTTCACTCTTCCTTCAAACGAAAGCCCCCCGACCTGTGGGACGGGGGGCGCTCCGTGGTTCCACCCACTTTCTCCCCGCCTGAGGCGGGGACTCTTTTGGCCGCTAACGGGTGCCTCCGGGGCCGCCTACTGTCTCCGCCATCGGCGGGACGTTCGACGGCCGGCTCGCGGGTGGTCTTAGCCGCGGTAGTGGGCCGGCGCGCTCTCAGCCCCGCCTGCGGCCGGCAGGCTCGGCTCGCCTCTCTGTCGCCTTGCCGCGGATACGTGCCTGCCGGTAGGCAGGCTCGTCCCGGTCTTCGCCTTTGCTCTTCTTCCCTACTCCTTCTCCGTCGCTACAGTGGTGGGCGATAGTGGATTCGAACCTCCGCCTGAGGCGGATCAGCCTCTGGCTGAACTGACCTCAGTACTTTCCCCTCTCGTCCGCACCAACTCGCCTCTTATTCTACGTCCGACCCCTGTCTTGAGGAAGCGCTCCCTCTTCAGCGCTTCCGTCTTGTCGGGATGCTCTTCCCAGTACAGCAATTTGAAGGGGCCATTCCTTCTGGCCCAGGAAGTCGCCCCGCGATTGTGTTGCCTGACTCTCGCACTCAGGGCCTGACCGGTGCTGCCGACGTAACGCTTGCCGTTGGAGACGCTCTCCAGAACCTAAACGTGATGCACCACTGGTTTGCCCGAATGTTCTCAAGCAGTGGTGGGCGATAGTGGATTCGAACCACTGACCTCAGCGATGTCAACGCTGCGCTCTAACCAACTGAGCTAATCGCCCGCACTGGAATCGTAGCAAAGGCCTCCAAAGCGGTCAAGAACCCGCTCTTGATTCCCCAGCCTGGTTGAGCCAGAATGAAAATGGCTGCCCTGGTGACGGCTCACCCGTGGGGGTTGTTGCCGCTTCCGGAGCGCTCGTGATATACTTCGCAAACCTAGGCCCTGGCCAGCGACCGTCGCGGGCCGCTAGCTCAATTGGCAGAGCAGCTGACTCTTAATCAGCGGGTTCCGGGTTCGAGTCCCGGGCGGCCCCCCATAGATGAACAACGACGATGGAGAACGGGGAAGTGTCGGAACCGGTAGACGAGCGTGATTTAGGATCACGTGCCGAAAGGCGTGGGGGTTCGAGTCCCCCCTTCCCCACCAACCGGACGCTGGCCGCCCTGCGGCCACAGCGAATGGCCGGATGTCCAGTCACCGAAGGAGGGTCCGTTGGCCGAGCCGCTGTTGCGGGTTGATGACCTGAAGACCTATTTCTATACCGAAGAGGGAGTGGTCAAAGCCGTTGACGGCGTCTCCTTCGACGTCGCGCCCGGCGAAATCCTCGGCCTCGTCGGCGAGAGCGGCTGCGGCAAGACCGTCTCCGCCCACTCCATCCTCCGTCTCATCCCCATCCCCCCCGGCAAGATCGTCTCCGGCTCCGTCCTCTTTGAGGGCAGTGACCTCGTGCGCGTGGACGAGGACGGGATCCGCCATGTCCGCGGCAACAAGATCGCCATGATCTTTCAGGAGCCCATGACGTCCCTCAACCCCGTCCTCACCATCGGCCGCCAGCTCACCGAGACCCTGGAGTTGCATCTCAAAATGGACCGCGGCTCCGCCACCCAGCGGGCCGTCGAGCTCCTGGAGATGGTGGGCATTCCCGAGGCCCGCTCCCGCATCGGCGACTACCCCCACCAGTTCTCCGGCGGCATGCGACAGCGGGTCATGATCGCCATGGCCCTCTCCTGCAACCCCAAGCTTCTCCTCGCCGACGAGCCTACCACCGCTCTCGACGTCACCATCCAGGCCCAGATCCTCGAGCTCCTCACCCGCCTCACGCGTGAGTTGGGGACCGCCGTGATCATCATCACCCATAACCTCGGCGTCATCGCTCGCTACGCGGACCGGGTCAACGTGATGTACGCTGGCAAGATCGTCGAGGCTGCCAGCGCCGAAGACCTCTACCACCGGCCGCGACACGCCTACACCCTGGGTCTGCTCAGGTCCGTCCCCCGCCTGGACCAGGCCCGCAAGGAGAAGTTGGACCCCATCCAGGGAATGCCTCCGGATCTGGTCCGCATACCCCCCGGCTGCTCCTTCCGCCCGCGCTGCCGCTTCGCAGTAGACCGCTGCGGCGAGGAGACCCCCCCTCTCCTCCCCATCGAAAACAGCCGCACCAGCGCTTGCTGGGAGTGGGAACG
>DAOUMF010000039.1:0-7300 GCA_034411955.1 Dehalococcoidia bacterium | reverse complement strand
GCCATGTACTTCTCGATCTCCTGGCGGACGTAGTCGGAATCGGTCTCACGGTAGCGGCGCTCGAGGTTGGGGATGACGCCCTCGAAGGTGGTGTCCCACTTGTTGTGGTGGCCGCCGGGGCCCTGGTAGTGGAGGGTGATGGTGCCGCCGTCGCCGTAGAGGATCGTGTTGAGCCGCTCCTGGGTCAGCTCCTTGATGGGGACGTGCACGGAGAAGCCGTGCTTGCGGGCGACCGCCTCGAGGATGCGCATGTACCAGGCGGCGACCGTGCTGGAGCGTGACCAGGGCTGGACGGCGCCCTCGGCGAGGGTGAGGTTCTTGTTGGGGATCACGAGGTCTGGGTCGAGCTCCATCTTGACGCCGAGACCGGTGCAGGCGCGGCAGGCGCCGTGGGGGCTGTTGAAGCTGAAGTTGCGGGGCTCGATCTCCCCGAAGGAGAGGCCGCAGTGGACGCAGGCGAAGTGCTCCGAGTACAACCGGTCGTCTTCGCCCTCGATCCAGACGATGAGGAGGCCGCCGCCCAGACGGAGCGCCGTCTCTACCGAATCGGTGACGCGGCCCTTGGCGGAGCTCTCTTCGTCCGGCGCTTCGGTGACCACGCGGTCGACGACGATGTCGATGGAGTGCATCTTGTAGCGGTCCAGCGATATCTCCTCGCCCAGGTCGCGGACAACGCCGTCCACGCGCACACGCACGAAGCCGGCCTTGCGGGCGTCCTCGAACGTCTTCTGGTACTCGCCTTTGCGGTCGCGGACGACCGGTGCGAGAACCATGAGGCGCTTGCCCGGCGGGAGGGCGAGGATGGAGTCGACGATCTGCTGCACGGTCTGGCGCTCGATGGGGCGGCCGCACTGGGGACAGTGCGGGTGGCCGACGCGCGCGAACAGGAGGCGGAGGTAGTCGTAGATCTCGGTCTGGGTGGCGACGGTGGATCGGGGGTTGCGGGAGGCGCCCTTCTGATCGATGGAGATGGCGGGCGACAGGCCTTCGATGTAGTCGACGTTTGGCTTCTCCATGAGGCCGAGGAACTGGCGGGCGTAGGCGGAGAGGGACTCGACGTAGCGGCGCTGGCCCTCGGCGTAGATGGTGTCGAAGGCGAGGGAGGACTTGCCGGAGCCGGAGACGCCGGTGATGACGACGAACTTGTCGCGGGGGATGACGACGTCGATGTTCTTGAGGTTGTGCTCGCGGGCGCCGCGGACGATTATCGAGTCCAGGGGCATCTGCATGACCTCCGGCTGCGGGTCGTGGCCTAAAGCGTTATTGTATCGCGCTGTCAAGATTAGAACAAGGGTTTTAGGGAGTCGGCGATAGCGTGGCGGAGCAGCCGTGGGCGTTCTTGAGAAACAGAGGCGGAATCCGCGAGGGCAGGCGCCTCAGCCCGTGAACTCGCCGATAGCGTAGCGGATCTCCACCGTCACCGCGACATCGCTGTTGTTGACCACCTGGATCCCCCCGCAGCCGCGGCTGGCCTGGCCAGACGGGCCCTCCCCTATCAGCTCCGTGCCGCCCATGCGCGTCCAGTAGAGTTCGATATCGACGGCTGTGGGCGGGTAGGGGTCGCGCACCTGCCAGCTAAGGTAGAACGCCAGGCTGGCGCAGGGGGGAGGAGTAACGTCCAACTCCTCGGCCAGTTGCAGGGGGTCCAGGTTGAGGACGCCTCCCGGCTCCAAGGTCGGTCGCAGGACGTCTTCGCCAAGCGGGTCCACTTCGGGGTCAAGTTCGATGGGGGCTGCGTGAGGCGGTTCCGCCTCAGGGCTCGGCGACGGAGTAGGGGTGGGCGAGGGTGTCACGGTGGGAGAGGGAACCGGTGTGGCAGTGGGCGTAGGCGCCGCTGTGACAGTGGGCGTGGGAGGCGTGATGGTTACGTCCGGGACGCCATTGTCCCCGCAGGCGGCAAGCGCAACCATCAGCGGTAGCGGACTGAGCACGGCCATTCGACAGGGGAACGACATACCAGACCTCCACATCTTCCTGAAGGCTCGGCCGGGCCGCACGGCGTCCGCGCCGGGCCGTTGTCTGTCCATCACGCGTCCAACCGCCTGCCGAACTCGTCCAGCTTCTGCTCCAGGCGGCGCTGGACGGAGGCCATGGTGAAGTCGCCGCGGGTGCGTTCAAGGATGCCGCGCATGGCGTCGGTGGTGCGGCGGAGGCCGCCGGTGATCGCCTCGGGGAAGTCCATGGTGACGAGGACGTCGAAGATGTCGCCCATGGCGGCGAGGACGGCCTCGCAGTGTTCGACTTCGCCGTGGCGGAGGGAGTCCAGGAGGTGGCGCCGGAGCTCGCCTATGGTCTCGGCGAGGCCGTTCATGTAAGAGGCGGCGAGCACGCCGAGATCATCCGGCGTCGGCAGCGGGCGGTCGGCGATGAGGGCGAGGGTGGTGGCGGCCTCGGCGTACTCCTTCTGGGCGTCGTGGACGAAGCCAGCATGGAAGATGTCCCGATGGCCGGCCAGGGCGGCGGCGACCTCGCTGAGGTTGGCCGCGGCCTTGGCGATGCGCTCCTCGGCGGCGTCGAAGTCGCGGCGGTGGACGCAGCGGATAGCGTTGGCGGAAAGGCGGATCGTCTCGCGGCAGAGGGCGAGGGCCTCCTCACGGGCGCGGTGCTTGGCCGTAAAGTGGTCGCGGGCTGAGTCCCCGATCTCGTTGAGGCCGTCAGTGTTCACGGTGTGCCCTCCCATAGCTCCCAGTGGTCGTAGCAGTCGCTGCAGTCGCCGTTGAGCCACTCCTCAGCCAGAGCGGACACCCTGAGATCCAGTGACATCCGCCAGGCTTCGTCTGTGAAGATGAACTCGAAGACGCGGGTGGTGTTCTGGGGGTCGTCGGCAGAGACGACGACGGCGAAGAAGGAGGGGCCTTCGGGGGCCCCCAGGGGATTCTGGCGCCGGCCGATGGCATATAGGGCGGGTTGAGCGAGGGAGTCCAGATAGGAGGCCACCTCCTGCCGGAACTGGTCGGGCTCGAGGATAGTGCCCTCGCTGTGCCACCATCCCACATTGATGCCCTGAACCTCGCTACCCTCTGGCTGACCTTCGCATTGCTGGACGAACTCGTTGGGGCAGGTCGCGGTGGCGGTGGAGGCGATATCGAAAAAGAAGTCGGCATCGCGGGCCTTGACGGCGGCCTCGATCTGCTCCGCGAAGGAGCGAAAACCCTCCATGCCGCCGGACTGGGGCGGTGGCGTCGGCGTTTCGGGGGCCGGCGTCGGCGTCGGCGTGGGTGCGGGCGTAGGGGTCACGGGAGCCTCTGCGGTGGGAGTGGGCGACGTCTCGGGGAGGAAGGGTGGCTCGGTGACGCCGCTGTCGCAGGCGGCGAGGACGGCTACGGACGCAACGGTGCCGGCGAGGATGGCGAGCGCTCTCACAGGTCCTTGACCGGGTCGGGGAACTCGCCCTCGCGGGCGGCGTCTATCATCTTCTTGGTCTCCTCAGGCATGTCGACGCCCATCTCTTTGAACTTGCGCTCCGTCCAGCGGGCGTTCTGGCGGGGGTCCTTGTAGTCCTCGAGCCGCTTGGGCTCGGAGCCGTAGTCCTCAAGGACGGCGGACTCGGAGCGGTGATAGGCGAAGGCGGAGACGGCGCGCTCCAGCCCGGTGGAGCCGCACGCCTTGCAGGCGGCGTCCACGGGGGAACTGACGCTCCTCACGAAGACGCTGGTCAGGCGTCCACACTTGCGGCACTTGTACTCGTAGATGGGCATCGTCAGTCCTCAGGGAAGGCGTCTTCGCCGTCGTCGGCGTCGAAGTCGTCCGGCATCTCGCCGGCCTCCATGCGCTCTAGTTCGGTCTCCATCTCGGCGTCGAGCGGCTCCCCCATCTGGCGGCTCATGCGACGGACCCAGCGGGCCATGGAGCGGGGGTCGCTCTCGTCCACGTCGGCGAGGGCGGACTCGTCGAGGCCGGCGAAGTCGTCACCATCCGAGCGGAGGACGGCGACGCGGGAGACGAGGCGAGCCGTGTCTGGGGAGCCGCAGTGTGAGCAGACGGCCTTGGCGGGGCCGCCGATGCTGCGGGTGAACACGGAGGTGCGGCGGCGGCAGCGACGGCAGCGGAACTCGTATATGGGCATCGTGTCACCAGTCCTCGGCCTGCCGGCGCTGAGCGATCTCCTCTCTGGCAGCACAGGCGTAGAGGTAGGGACAGTGGGCGCAGTGGGGCGCGACGGTGGGCTCGAAGTGCTCCTCTCTTTGCATCTCGTTCACGGCGGCCAGGGCTCCGGTCAGCGCCTGCTCCTTGTCCTGGGGGCTCAGGTCTGCCGTCCAGACGGAGTCGTCGCCCAGGAACCAGAAGGAAGCGCGAGAGACGGTGCGCTCCAGCTTTCTCTCGACCATTATAGCGTAGAGGTGTAACTGGGAAGCGTCGACATCGCCGGGGTGGCCGCCGGTCTTGTAGTCGACGATGTGCAGGGTGCCATCGGGCTCCTCGTCGATGCGGTCCATGCGGCCGAAGAGGGTGACGTCGGGGGCGATGGCGACCTGGACGTAGGCCTCCACCTGGAACGGCTGCGCGCGGAGGTCTTCGCGCTGAGCGAAGCGGCGTAGAGCGGCCAGGTTGCGGTCGTGCAACTCCTGGGCCTCGGGCAGCCGCAGGTAGCGGGGTGAGAGGGCGGCCCAGCGCTCCTGGAACATGTCGATGAGCCGCTCCTCAGTGCGCTCCTCCGGCGGGACATTGGAGAAGAGATCGCAGAGGACGTTGTGGACGAGGGTGCCCGCGGTATCGGAGGGACGCAGGCGCGCCTGGAGCTTGTCGGTGTACTGGTAGCGGTAGCGCAGGCGGCAGGTGTTGAAGACGCGGACGCGCAGCGGCGATAGGCGGAACACGGCCGTCATCCTAGCGGGCCGTCATCCCCGCAGCGCCGCCATCGACGACTTGTTGGCGATGTCCAGGCCGCGATTCGCCAGCAGCAGCACCTGCTGGCCGATGACCTCGAAGCCGGCGCCGACGGTGCCGCCGGCGAGGAAGCGAGCGTGCATGTTCTCCAGGATGACCGCGAGCTTGAAGTGGGCGAGAACGGTGTAGAAGTCCAGGTTGCTCAGGTTCCGCCCGCTGCGCTCGGCGTAGCGGGCCGCCGCCTCCTGGCGAGTGGGGAAGCCGGGGAGGGCTGTGACGGCGGTGCTGGCGATGCCCGGCGCGGCCAGTCGGCTCACCTCGTCGGGGTCCGCCCAGTACATCATCAGCAGGCCGACGTCGGCGAGGGGGTCGCCGAGGGTGGCCATCTCCCAGTCCAGGATGGCGACGATGCGCCCCTGCTCGTCGAGGATGGCGTTGTCCAGCCGGTAGTCGCCGTGGACGATGGTGGCGTCGCTCTCGCGGGGGAGGGCGGCGGCCAGGCGACGGGCCAGGTCCTCCAGCTCGGGGAGGTCGCGCGTCTTGGCGCGGGCCAACTGCTCCGTGAAGCGGCGGACCTGGCGCTCGAGGTAGCCTTCCGGCTTGCCGAAGTCCGCCAGGCCCACGTCGGCGGGCACGACCGAGTGCAGGTGGACGAGGATGTCGACGAGCTGGTCGGAGATGCGGCGGCGATGGGCCTCGTCGAAGCGGTGCGCGAACTGGGAGGCGTCGAGGGGCACCATGCCTTCGACGTACTGCATCACGTAGAAGGGGGCGTCGTTGACGGAGGTGTCTTCGCAGAGGGCGAAGGTGCGGGGCACGGGGACTTCGCTGTCGGCCAGGGCGGAGATGACGCGGAACTCGCGCTTCATGTCGTGGGCGGTGGGCTGGACGTGGGAGAGGGGCGGGCGTCGGAGCACCCACTGCTGGGCGTGCGCCCGCAGGCGGTAGGTGATGTTGGAGCGTCCGTGGCCGATGATTTCGGCGCTGAGGTCGTCCACGGGGGCCACGTTGGCCCGGAACCAGGGGACGACTCGCTCCAGGTCGATGCCGGGTACGCTACCGCTCATGTGTGATGACCTCCGCCGCTGACCTCGCCTGAGCTACGGGCTCTGCGGGAATCGTTACGCTGAACTTCATCGATGATTATAATCTGCCCAGAAGGTCTGCAGCTTCCCGGGCCAGCTTTCGGCTCGGCGCTGCCGCGGTCGCTAAGGGAGGTCTTGTCATGCCCATCGATTTCAATTTGCCGCCGGAGGTGGAAGAGGTCCGCCAGCGGGTGCGGAAGTTCATGGACGCGGAGGTCCGCCCCGTCGAGAAGAAGCTGCAGGAGGAGCGGGCCGAGCGCAGCGCCTACGTCCAGGCCATCATAGGGCTGCGCCAGAAGGCGCGGCAAGAGGGGCTGTGGAACCCGCACCTGCCGCCGGAGTGGAGCGGCATGGGGCTGGGGCCGGTGGGGATGGCGTTCGTCTCCGCCGAGGCGGGCCGCACCACCATCGGACCCTTCGCCATCAACGCGCAGGCGCCGGACGAGGGCAACATGCACACCCTGCTCCACTGGGGCACGCGGGAGCAGAAGGAGAAGTACCTCCGTCCCCTGGCCGAGGGGCTGTGCCGGTCCTGCTTCGCCATGACCGAGCCGGAGGTGGCGGGCTCCGACCCCACGCTGATCCAGACCACGGCGGTCAAGGATGGGGACGACTGGGTGCTCAACGGCCACAAGTGGTTCGCCACGGGCGCCCACGGCTCCAAGTTCGCCATCGTTATCGCCCGCACGGATGCGGACGCGGACCCGCCGCAGGCGCGGAACTCGGCGTTCATCGTCGACACGCCCACCGAGGGCTGGGAGATCGTCCGCGACGTGGAGACGTTGGTCGGCGCGGCCAACCACCCGGAGATCCGTCTCACCAACGTCCGCATTCCCGCGGACGCGATGCTGGGCGGCCGCGGCGAGGGGCACCGGCTGGGCCAGTACCGCCTGGGCCCGGCCCGCCTCGCCCACTGCATGCGCTGGATCGGCAACGCCGAGGTCGCCCTCGAGATGATGGTCGACCGCGCCCTGAAGCGCTACTCCCACGGCTCCTACCTTGCCGAGAAGCAGGCCATTCAGTGGATGATGGCGGAGTCCGCCATGGAGCTGTACACGGGCAAGCTCATGGTGCTCCACGCGGCATACAAGATCGAGAACGAACTGCCTTTCAGGCAGGAAGTCTCCATGGCGAAGGTCCATGTCGCCAACAGCCTGTGGCGGATCATCGACCGCGCCATTCAGGTGCATGGGGCTCTGGGCATCACCACCGACATGCCCCTTGAACAGATGTTGCGGACCTCCCGCTTCGCTCGCCTGGCCGACGGGGCCGACGAGGTGCACATGCAGACCATCGCCCGCAACCTTATCGCAGCCTACGAGAAGGACGGTAGCACGAGGGCGGCGACGGGCGAGCTGCTGTAGGGGCGGGTGGGGGACCGCCCCCGC
>DAOUMF010000038.1:0-8140 GCA_034411955.1 Dehalococcoidia bacterium | reverse complement strand
ATCCGACCCACCCCGCTGCGCCGCTCCAGATCCCCGCCCGAGGCGGACTGACACCTTCGCGTGCCCCAGCCCTCGCATTCGAAGAACCTCCTCGCCGCTCAGGATGACAAGTGCGGTCTTACGTGAGCTGCGCCTCCAGCAGTCGCGCCTGCTCATCCTCGCGCATCCTCTCGACGATGTCGTCGATCTCGCCGTCCAGGAGGGCGGGCAGGTTGTGCCGCGTGTAGGCGATGCGGTGGTCGGTGACGCGGTCCTGGGGGAAGTTGTAGGTGCGTATCTTCTCCGCCCGCTCGCCGGTGCCGACCTGGGAGCGCCGGGCCGACTCCACCTCCTCCTGCTGCTTGCGCCGCTCGACGTCCAGGAGGCGGGCGCGGAGGACGGCCATCGCCTTGTTGCGGTTCTTGAGCTGGGAGCGCTCGTCCTGGCAGACGGCGACGATACCGGAGGGGAGGTGGGTGATGCGCACGGCGGTGGCGTTCTTCTGGACGTTCTGGCCGCCGTGGCCGCTGGCGTTGAAGATGTCGATGCGCAGGTCCTTCTCGTCGACGCGAACATCGACGTCGTCCGCCTCAGGGAGGACGGCGACCGTAGCAGTGGAGGTGTGGATGCGGCCGCTGGCCTCGGTAACGGGCACCCGCTGGACACGGTGGACGCCGCTCTCGTACTTCAGGAAGGAGTAGGCGCCGCGGCCGTGGGCCTCGAAGACGATCTCCTTGAAGCCGCCCAGGTCGCTGGGGTGGGAGTCGACGAGCTCCACCTTCCAGCCCTTGCGCTCGGCAAAGCGGCTATACATGCGGTAGAGGTCGCCGGCGAACAGGGACGCCTCCTCGCCGCCGGCGGCGGCCCGGACCTCCACGATGACGTCCTTCTCGTCCATGGGGTCCTTAGGGAGGAGAGCGCGGCGGAGCTTCTCGTCCAACGCGTCCATGCCAGCCTCGGCCTGAGCCACCTCCTCCTGGGCCAGGGCCACCAGGTCGGGGTCTCCCCCCTCGGCGACGATGGCGCGGGCCTCCTCTAAGGCCTGCGAGAGGCGCCGGTACTCCCGGTACATGGAGACGACCTCCTCCAGGGAGGCGTGCTCCTTGGCGAGCGCCTGAAGGCGCTCGTAGTCGCCCACCAGCTCGGGACGGGCCATCTCGCGGCCCAGCTCCTCGTATCGCGCCTCTATCGCGGCGAGTTTGTCCAGCATCTCAGGTCACCAACACAAGTAGACCCCCCGGATGGGGGCCCGAAGAGATTATATCACGGGACGCGAGATTCTTCTCCGCCGGAGGCGGATCAGAATGACTCACGGTGAAGGGCTCAGAACGACAGGAAGGCTTCTTCGTCACCGTGATCCGAAGGAGCGGAGAAGGCTCTGGGAAAGGCTGCCCACCGAGCGGGCGACCTGAAGGTCGCCCCTACGGCACCGTCCGGACCCGCCCTGCCACCTCCGCGAGCGGCACGGTCTCCTGGGAGCCGTCGGCGAGGCGGCGGAGGGCCGCCGTGCCGTCCCGCAGCTCCCGCTGGCCGATAATCGCGGCATAGGCGGCGCCGAGGGCGTCGGCGTGGCGCATCTGGGCCTTGAGGGAGCGCTCCCCGGCGGCGACGACAACGGCGATCCCCTGGCGGCGCAGGTCGGAGGCGAGGCGGAACGCCTGGGAGCGGGCGCCCGAGGTCTGATAGGCGACGAAGACCCGCGGCCGCGGGGATTCGCCGACGGGCACTTCCTGGCGCTTGAGGTTGAGCACGATGCGCTCGATGCCGGTGGCGAAGCCCGTGCCGGGCGTCGGCCTGCCGCCGAGTTGCTCGATGAGGCCATCGTAGCGACCGCCGCCGCCGACGGTGCTCTGGGCCCCTTCCTCCCTCGGCTGGAACTCGAACAGCACGCGCGTATAGTAGTCAAGGCCGCGCACCAGGCGGGGGTCGATCACATAGGCAATGCCGACGTCATCCAGGTAGGACTGGGCCCTCGAGAAGTGGCCGGCGCAGGCGTCGCACAGGTAGTCGGTGAACGGCGGCGCGGCGGCGATCACCGGCTGGCAGCGCTCCTGCTTGCAGTCCAGCAGGCGCAGGGTGTTGCGCTGGTAGCGGTCCTCACAGTCGTTGCAGACCTTCTTCAGCTTGTCCGCGTAGTAGGCGCGGAGGGCATCCAGGTACCGGGGCCGGCACTCCCGGTCGCCGATGCTGTTGAGGTGCAGGGTCAGCCCCTGCAGCCCCAGGTCCTCGTACAGGCGGAACAGGAGCTCGATGACCTCCGCGTCCACGGAGGCGTCCGCCTCGCCGATCACCTCGCAGCCGAGCTGGGTGTGCTGGCGGTAGCGACCGGCCTGGGGCCGGTCGTAGCGGAAGATAGGGCACCAGTACCAGAGGCGGACGGGCTGGGGCAGGTTGTGCATGCCGTGCTCCAGGTAGGCGCGGCACACGGGGGCCGTCCCCTCCGGACGCAGCGCCAGCTCCTGGCCGCCGCGGTCCTGGAAGACGTACATCTCCTTCTGGACGATGTCAGTGACCTCGCCCACGCCGCGGGTGAACAGGGGCGCTTCCTCAAATACCGGCGTTTCGATGCGCCGGTATCCGAACAGGCCACATATCCTGCTGGAAGCCTCCCAGATGCGGTCCCAGTAGGGCTGATCCTCGGGGAGGATGTCCGTTGTGCCCCTGGGGGCTTTGTATTTTGCGGTCATGCGCACTCCTTGCGAAGCGGCCTTCTCGGTGAGCATACTAGAATGCGTCACCCTGGAAAACACCTGGGCTATGACCCTCGGCTGCATACCGGCCCAGAAGGTAGATTCCATCCGCTCGCGCTGCAAGTTGAGGTACGAATAGGCATGAGCTTGATACGAGTCGCTCTGCTGCAAATGACCGCCTGCGGCAGTGACCAAGACGCGAATGGGGCCAAAGGAGAGGCATTCTGTCGCCGCGCCAGAGAAAAGGGAGCCGACATCGCACTCTTTCCCGAGATGTGGAACATCGGGTATACGCCATGCCCCTCCGACGAAGACGGACGAAACAGATGGCAGGCTCAGGCGATAGGCCCAGAAGATGACTTCATCGCGCGCTTCGAGGAGATTGCGAAGGAGCTGAACCTAGCCATCGCGCTGACCTATCTCGAACGCCGGGATGGCCCTCCACGCAGTTCGATGTCCCTCATCGACCGCCACGGGCAGCTCATCATGACGTACGCGAAGGTCCACACCTGTGACTTCTCGATGGAGGCTGCGTGCACGCCGGGCGAGGAGTTCTGCGTCTCCACGCTGGACACGGAGGCGGGACCTGTCAAGATCGGCGCGATGATATGTTTCGACCGCGAGTTTCCGGAGAGCGCGAGGGTACTCATGCTGAAGGGAGCAGAACTGATACTCACCCCGAATGCCTGCACCCTGGACGATGGCCGCATCGGCCAGTTCAGGGCGCGCGCCTTCGAGAACATGGTCGGCGTGGCGATGGCGAACTACGCCGCCCCGCAGCACAACGGCCGTTCCGTGGCTTTTGATGCGGTATCCTTTGCTGAAGTCGACGGCGACGCCAGGGACACTCTCATCGTCGAAGCAGGGGAAAGCGAAGAGGTCTACATTGCGGAATTCGATCTGGCCAAGATAAGGGCGTACCGGGAGCGCGAATCGTGGGGGAACGCCTACCGGAAACCGCGCTCCTACGGTCTCCTGACCTCGCTTGAGGTCAAGCCGCCGTTTGACCGGAGGGACGCCAGGAGATGAGCGACGTACACGGCTCGGCCTCAAGGCCACAGGTCGTGTTGAAGGAGAAAGGACAGCCAGCCATGAAGCTGAACGGCAGCACGGTCATCGTCACCGGGGCGTCCAGCGGCATCGGCCGGGAGACGGCGCGACAGCTCGCGCAGGCGGGAACCAACGTCGTCCTCGCGTCCCGCAACGGGAAGGCGCTGGAGGAGCTGGCGCGGGAGCTGGAGCCGCTGGCGGGCCGCCGCCTGGTCGTGCCCACCGACATCGCCGACCGTGAGGCGGTGAAGGCGATGGTGGACCGCACGCTGCAGGAGTTCGGCTCCGTCGAGGTGCTGGTGAACAACGCGGGCGTAGGGCTCAACGCTCCCATAGCTGAGGGCAGCCTGGAGAACATCCGCTACGTGTTCGAAGTGAACCTGTTCGGGGCCATTCACTGCATCCAGGCCGTGACACCCCACATGAAGGAGCGCCGGCGGGGCACCATCGTCAACGTGTCGTCCGTGATGGGACGCCTGGCCGGCCCTTACAACGGCGCCTACTCCGCCGCCAAGGCCGCCCTCAACACCCTCACCGACTGCATGCGGCAGGAGCTCAAGCCCGACGGGATAACGGTGACGGTGATCTACCCCGGGTATACCGTCACTGACTTCCACGCGAACTCGCGCAGCGAAGTGAACATGCCGCCGCGGTCCCGCCTGTTGCGGGGCGTGGGCCCGGAGGCGGTGGCCAAGACGATCCTGCGGGCGGTGCGCGAGGGGAGACGGGAGGCGTACGTGAGCCTGAGCGATGCGGCGGGCGTGATGATCAAGGGCCTCTCGCCGCGACTGGTGGAGTGGGGGATGCGGCGGTTATGGCTCTCGTCCCGCCGCCCGGAAAAGGCAGCGGAGCGATAGCAACGCTGGAGGCATGGTGCTAAACTTGGCGATAGAAGATGACTATTGGGCAAGATGAGATCGTTCAACCGCTGCTGACGAAGGCAGGCGAATACCTGCCGGCCGACGCGGTGACCAAGATCGAGGGCGCATACGAGTTCGCCGCCGAGTGTCACTCTGGCCAACTCCGGCTCTCGGGCGACCCCGTCATCAGCCACCCCTTGCACGCCGCCCAGACCATCGCCTCGCTTCAACTGGACGCCGATACGATAGCGGCCGCCCTCCTGCACGACATCCAGGAGGACTGCGGAATCAGCAACCAGGAGATCAAGAAGCGGTTTGGCCCTGAGGTGGCCAAGCTGGTGGAGGGCGTAACCAAGCTGGGCCAGATCCCCTGGGAGAGCGCCGAGGCCGTCAGCGGCGACGAACGTATCCAGGCCGAGAACCTGCGCAAGATGTTCCTGGCGATGGCCCAGGACCTGCGGGTGCTCGTCATCAAGCTGGCCGATCGGCTGCACAACATGCTCACCCTGCACGCGCTGCCTCCCGAGGACCAGATCCGCATCTCCAAAGAGACGATGGAGGTGTACGCGCCCCTGGCCTCGCGTCTCGGCATCTGGGAGATGAAGTGGCAGCTAGAGGACCTGGCCTTCCGCCACCTGGACCCCGAACGCTACAGGTTCATCGCCGGCATGCTCGACGCCTCGCGGGAGGCGCGCGAGAGCTACGTGGCTCGCGTCAAGGAGATCCTAGACCAGGAGCTGGCCAAGGAGGGAGTCAAGGCCGATGTCCAGGGGCGGGCCAAGCACATCTACAGCATCTACCAGAAGATCGAAAAGTACGCCGCCGCCAGGAGGAGCGCCGACGAGATCTACGACCTGCTGGCCGTCCGCATCATGGTGGATACTGTCACGGACTGCTACAGCGCCCTGGGCGTCGTCCACGGGCTGTGGCGTCCTCTGCCAGGCACCTTCGACGATTACATCGCCAACCCGAAGGAGAGCATGTACCAGGCCCTCCACACGACCGTCCTCAGCCTGGACGCGCGGCCCCTGGAGGTGCAGATTCGCACCTATGAGATGCACCACACCGCCGAATACGGTATCGCCTCTCACTGGCGCTACAAGGAGGGCCGCAAGCGAGACCTGCGCTACGAGCAACGCCTGGCCTGGCTACGCCAGCTCCTGGAGTGGCAGCGGGACATCGCCCAGGCGGAGGAGCTGGTGGAGGCCGTCAAGTCTGATATCTTCCAGGACCAGGTCTTCGTGTTCACGCCCAAGGGGGAGGTGAAAGACCTGCCAAGGGGGGCCACGCCCATAGACTTCGCTTACCGAATCCATACGGACCTGGGCCACATGTGCGTGGGCGCCAAGGTCAACGGCCGACTGGTAACCCTCAACCGGGAGCTGAACAACGGCGACGTGGTGGAGATCATGACCAGCAAGTCGTCGAAGGGGCCATCCCGCGACTGGCTCAACCCAAACCTGGGCCACGTCCGAACGAGTCACGCCCGCGGCAAGATCCGTCAGTGGTTCAAGCGGCAGGAGCGGGAAGAGAACGTCGCCCGCGGCCGTGAGATGCTGGAGAAGGAGCTCCACCGCCTGGGCGTAAGCCTCCCGGAGGTGCAAGAGGAGTTGCTCAAGCTCTTCCAGTACGATGACCTGGAGGATTTCCTGCTGCGCGTCGGCTACGGCGAGATCAGCACGCACCAGATAGCGACGAAGCTGGCGCCTCTGCTCCAGCCGGAGGAGGTCACGGTAGAGCCGCCGGAGGTGCCGGCCCGCGCCACCTACACCACGAGCGTGCGCGTCCTCGGCACCGGCGACTTGCTCACGCGCCTGTCCCGCTGCTGCAACCCCGTCCCCGGCGACGACATCATCGGCTACGTCACCCGCGGGGAGGGCGTGTCCATACACCGCAGCGACTGCCGCAACATCCTCAACGAGGACGAGCGGGAGCGCCTGGTGGACGTCGAGTGGGGCCGGCGCGGGCACCTCTACCCGGTGGCCGTGCACATAGAGGCATGGGACCGGGTGGGGCTGCTGCGCGATGTCAGCACCATGGTGGCCGAGGAGCGGGTGAACATGGTGGGGGTGCACACCCAGGAGCACGATGACGGGGTCATCACCATCTTCGTGACCCTGGAGACCACCGGCATCGAGCAGTTGACGCGGCTGCTGAGCAAGCTGGAGGCGATACGAGGGGTGCTGTCGGTGGGGCGGCGGCTGGAGGGCGCCCCCAAGAAGACGTAGGGGCGGTAGGGGCTGCCGCTTAGACCGACCTGCGGGCCAGCCTTGCTCAACAGTGTAGACTCATGAGTCGCGACCAGCCAGACGAGGATGCGTTGATAGCGCCCGCTCCTCTTCTATGGATAAGGGGGCTGATAAGGAGTGATCCAAGTGAAGTAGCCCAACGCATCCGAGACCTCCTGCGTGAAGGGCCTGCCGTGTTGCAGGAGACTGAAGCCTTGTGCTTTGAAGCATTCCATGCGCTCCTTAGCAGGGAAGATGTCACAGCGGACGAGGAGACTATCAATGTGCTCGCGGCCCAATTCCTAGACGCAACGGCTGCCGCCCGCCTGCTTCTGGTCAATGGCCACCTACGAGCGGCCTATTCTCAAATGCGTACGATGATCGAATCTCGCGTAGTTATGGAGTACATCCGAGGCAACGAAGAGCGGGCAAGGCGCTGGAGTAGAGCCTCGGCTCCAGCCGAGCGCCGCGAGTTCTCTTTTGAGGCGGTCTATCGTGAGAGTGACATGGCGGAACTGTGGAAGGAAATGTGGGATTCCTACAACGAGATCATTCACACGAACAGGGGGGCTCAGCCCGCCCAATCGCGGATACGGCCCGTCTTTGGCATTGACAGCTACGTTGGGCCTTTCTACGACCCACAGCCGCTCGCCAATACGTTCTTGATAGTTATGGCTTTCGCCCAGTGGTTCGGCGGACTCATCCACAAATGGTATGCTGACCAGCCGCTTCTCCCCTCCAACTTCGCATCGCGTCTCGACGGGATCAATTCCGCTTGGCAAGCCTACGCAAGAGCCCTGCAAACGCGTGCGGCCGAAGAGCAACGCCGTGTAGATCAAGAGACAGGAACGCTCCCGCTCGAAGAGCAAATACGCGCCGAACTCATCCTACGACTCCGTGCTGGCAAACCGCCCAGACGCGATTAGGAATCCGGGCCGCGCTTCGTCATCGCCGCGAGCCTGGCGTATAATGGCCGCAGCCAATCGCCAGGCTCTGTCCGCCAGCAGAGGGGGTAGATGCTCGCCAAGGTCAGCAGTTGCGCCGCCGTCGGCCTTGACGGCGAGGTCGTCGAGGTGGAGGTCGACATCAGCCAGGGGCTGCCCGCTTTCGCCATCGTCGGCCTCCCCGACGCCGCCGTGCAGGAGGCCAAGGAGCGCGTGCGTTCCGCCATCCGCAACTCCGGCCACGACTTTCCCCTCAAGCGGATCACCGTCAATCTAGCCCCGGCTGACCTGCGCAAGGAGGGGCCTGCCTACGACCTGCCCATCGCCGTGGGCATCCTGACGGCCTCGGGGCAGGCCCCGGCGACGGAGGCCCGCGCGGGCCGCCGCGG
>DAOUMF010000037.1:0-5301 GCA_034411955.1 Dehalococcoidia bacterium | reverse complement strand
CCTCGAGGTCGTGGCAACACTCACTCTCTCGCTGGTTCTGTTCCTGGATGCGGTGCAGCTCGACACGACGGAACTGGGGAGACGATGGCTGGTCCCCGTGCTGGTGCTGGGCCCCGGTACGGCGCTGATCATCACGCTCGGTGCCACGTCCCTCGCATTGATCCTCGGACTCGGGTGGATCGTCGCGTTCATGGGCGGAGCGATGCTCGCGTCCACGGACCCGGTGGTTCTGCGAGAGATCGTCCGGGACGAACGAATCCCGCGCTCTATCCGACAGGTTCTGACCGTCGAGGCTGGCACGAATGACATTGTCGTTCTGCCCGTAATTCTCGTGCTGATCGCAGTGGCGCGGGAGGAAGCCGGCGGTGTCGGCGGCTGGCTCGAATTTGCAGCGGAGCTGGCGCTGGTGGGGCCGATCATCGGGCTTGCGATAGGTGGGCTCGGAGCGTGGCTGATGTCGAGGATCGACTCGCGCATGACGGTGCGGCGCGAGTACGAGACGCTGTACGGAATCGGCCTTGTGCTGGCAGCGTACACGGCGGCGACGGCGGCCGGCGGAGATGGATTCCTTGCCGCTTTCGCCGCCGGATTCGGGGTGGTGCTGTTCAACCAGACGCTGTGTGACTGCTTCCTCGAGTACGGCGAGATCACGTCGGAGATGGCGATGCTGCTCGCCTTCGTGTTGTTCGGCTCGGTACTGTCCGGCATTCTCGACGAGGTCGACGTGCTTCCGACGCTGGTCGTGGCGGCGATCCTCATCTTCCTGGTTCGACCCGGCGTCCTCGGGATCGTCCTGGCGCGGGCGAAGATGAGCCTGGAGGCACACGCGTTCGTGAGCTGGTTCGGCCCAAGAGGGCTGAATTCGCTCCTGCTCGCGCTTCTTGCCGTCAATGCAGGGATCGACGACGCGGAGCCGTTGCTGGCGACGGTAGGACTTGTAGTGCTGGCATCAACCGTGATTCACGGGGCCACGGCGACGACGGTCAGCGCGTGGTACGGACGCCGGGCGGAGAGGGAGACGCTGGCGGAGGAGCGAGAGAGCACCGCGGCCGGCCTGTTCGAGCACGACGAGACGGCGGTGCCCCGCATCTCCGTGGACGAACTGAAGCGCATGCTGGGGCAGCCGGACCCGCCGATCGTGCTGGATGTCCGCATGCCCTCGAGCTACGACCGAGACGGAGCGCAGGTCCCGCAGAGCGTGCGCGTGCCACCAGACCACGTGGTCGAATGGGATACGGGTGACATCAAAGACCGGCTCATCGTCGCCTACTGCAGCTGACGGAACGAAGCGACGAGCGCCCGTGAGGCGCAGCAGCTCCGGAGGCGCGGCTACAACGCCGTGGCGCTGGCCGGCGGGTTCAAGGCGTGGAAGGCCAAGTACAGCGTCGAGCCATTGCCGGTCGTCACCTGACCCACCCCTTGAGGTATAAGCACGCCCGCTGTAGATAGCGGTTTCGCGCTGTTTCCGGGTTGGCTGGCTCCCGGACTGGAAGTCCGCGAGTCACCGCCGACGGCGACCATCACTTGACTTCTGCCTGCTGAGGAGTGATGTATACGTCGGGCTGGCCGTTCCTGTCGTGGCGGTCCGGCCTTGTCAGCCTCCGTATGCCGAAATCACGCTCGCACGCCGGAGCCTCATTTCACCCTATTCTTACCCCGGTTTCACTCCGGATTTGAATCTGAGGCCTTAGCAATTAGGCCAACCAGCGTTGTTCCCAAGCAGAAGGCCGTGGGTTCGATCCCCATCACCCGCCCCAGATACGATTTCCCCTCGAAACAGCCGCCAAAAGGGCCGCATTTTACAGGAGTCAGAGGGCCACCCCCTGTTCCAGCGACTTCCCTCGAGATTGATCCCAGGTGCGATCGCACGCCATTTGCTGTGAAGGCAGATGGCCGCTGCGTATCGCGCATCCGTCTTCCCCCTTGCTCCCCGGCCTGACCGCGGCCGCGATTGTGCGCCTGGGCTGCGCGGGTATCAACGCCTGAACGGCCACCAAGCCTTTCGACGAACTGCGCAAGGCCAAGGCGGAGCGCTACGAGGCGATCAAGGCCAAGATCGAGGAGCTCGACAAGGCCTGTGCCGAGACGCGCAAGATCATCCACGACCTTCGCAGGTTGTTGAGGCAGTAGGGCACATCTACTGCGCCCACTCTCGCCGCCCCTCCTACAGCCCCAAGACAACAAAGAAGGCGTCGGGTATTCCCCGGCGCCTTTCTCATCTCCTGCGCGCACCTGCACCCCGATCTGTCCCGTGATCTCAAGCACGACCACCCGCGGCCGGTTGGACCACGGACCATCTAGCAACTGCGGCAAAATAAGCACGCGCTACAGTATATGACACGCCATGACGACGCCCGGGGTTGCATCCTCGCTGCGAGGTGTGCGACAACGAACGCAGAAGAGAGGTGCTGCATGCTGAGACCCATCTCCCCAAACATCACGTACATCACCTACGAGAGCGAAGTCCTGAAGGGCAACCCGCTCGGCGACCCTCACATCCGCCGCTTCCCCGTCTACCTGCCGCCCCGCTACGAGGACGCGCCCGACGAACGCTATCCCGTCATCTTCGGGCTCATGGGGTTCACGGGCGGCGGCATCATGTTCCTCAACCGCCGCTTCCTCTCCCACCCCGGCTTCGACACGGACCTCGATGACCTGATCCTCGAGAAGGGCATGCCGGGCGTCATCTACGTCTTCGTCGACGCCTTGACCTCGCTCGGCGGCAGCCAGTACGTGAACTCCAGCGCCGTCGGCCGCTACCAGGACTACATCGTGCAGGAGCTCGTGCCCCTCATCGACTCCCGCTTCCGCACCAATGGCCTGCGCGGCTGTATCGGCGGCTCCAGCGGCGGCATCGGGTCCTTTACCCTCGCCACGCTGTACCCGGACGTCTTCCAGGCTTTCGCCGACCACTCCGGCGACAGCGCCTTCGAGATCTGCTACCTCAACGACATCCCGAAGGTCGTGCAGGCGATGGCCAAGTACGACTACGACGTGGCCTCGTTCGTGAAGCAGATCCCGGACATCCAGCCGAAGGACGAGCAGTTCGACGACTTGCTGAACATGGTCGCGATGTCGGCGTGTTACTCGCCAAATCCGGACGCGAAGCCGCTCGGGTTCGAGTTGCCCTTCGACGTCCGCACGGGCAAGCTCTTCCCGGACATCTGGGCGAAGTGGCTGCCTCACGACCCCGTCCGCATGGTGGAACCGTACGCCGACAACCTGCGCAAGCTCCGCTACCGTTTCGTCGATTGCGGCACCAAGGACCAGTTCCACCTCTACACCGGCTCCCGCCAGCTCCACGAAGAGCTGAACAAGCACAACATCGACCACATTTACGAGGAGTACGACTCCGACCACCGCCTCCTTCGCCGCCAGCAAGAGCTGAAGACGATTCCCCAGATGGTGGCGGCGCTGCAGGAGAAGTAGCCGGACGCCCGCCTGTAGGGGCATCCTCCAGATAGCCAGCGGGGAGGGGAGCGGCGGGGCTACAGCGCGCCGAGCTGCTTCAGCGTTTCGTCTACGGTCGGGATCTCGACAAGACCTGTGCCGAGACGAGCTCCTCTTCCTCGACTGCAGCCTTCTCCCTTGCAAGGGATGGCCTCACCGATAACAGGCACGTGAGATCTTGGAGGAAGAATGCCTGCTGCGCGCCTGGATGAGGACGCGATTGCGCGCCTGGGTCAGGTGGGGGTCAATGGGGCTTGCTACGTTAGGAGGGGCTGGCTGCGTCAGAAGATGGCGGCTCTATGAGTGTTCGCTCGCGAAGAGATCAGGCAAAGAGTCCGAACAACACCAGGACGAGGAACAACCCCCCAAGGAGTGCTGTCCGGTTCGGGAACCGCCTTCCGCGTGATCCTTGCACCCGTGCCAGAGTCCTGGAACTCACCGCACTCCCAGTCGCTGGGTCGCGTGGAATCCGTTGCCAGCACTGCTCATCAAACGCTTGAAGCTTTTCGCTGACGTACATGTCCCGGAACATCTATTGCCATCTCTTCTAAGTGCAGTTGATCTCAGTATCGCTCCGCTAGATGGTATACGACCTGTTCGGCCTGCTGGATGCTATCTTGGGTTCCGCGATCGTGCCGCTGGGCTCGGCGGCCATCAGCGCGGTCTGGAGGCCGCCCGCGGTTCAATCCGCCCGACAGTCTGCCTCACCCCCTTCCTTGTCTCACATGTCCTGACACATCACACCTGTTGCGCGGAGGCCCCAAGGAAGCGATAATGAGGATGACTCTACTGCCTCTCGCGCCTTGTCTTCCGACGTTCGAGGCAGATCTTTTGCCCGACCGGAAGTCTATGCCCCACAGGGCGCCATAAGGAGGCTCCTCGTGTCCATGAAGCTTTACGTCGGAGGTGTGTCCTTCGACACGACCGACGACGGTCTGAGAACGTTCTTCGAGCAGGCAGGCACAGTGGAATCGGCCAGCGTCGTCACCGATCGCTATTCTGGTCGCTCCCGCGGGTTCGGCTTCGTCGAGATGTCGACGGGCGCCGAAGGCCTCAAGGCGATCGAGGAACTGAACGGCAAGGCGCTGGACGGCCGCACGCTAACCGTCGACCAGGCGCGACCGCGCTCCCAAGAAGGCGGACGATCCTTCTCGGGCGGTGGCGGCGGCAGACGGCCGCGATGGTAGAATCCGTTTTCGGCCTCAAGACCAGACAGGATGCCTGTCCCCACCACTGGCGCATCGGCACCCCGTCCGGAGAGACCAGCAGCGCCATCTGCTTGATGTGCGGTGCCAGTCGCCGGTTCAAGAACTCCACGCGCGGCCCCTTTGTATTCCCAGGTCGCAGGCTCTACCGCGACGCAAAGGACTCCAAATAGGGGCCCCCTCGCACGAGAACCAGCTCGCGCCGATCCGGGGTCCGGCTGACGCCACCGGCTCGCCGTCTACGGAGGACCGTAGACCCTGAATCTGTGTGAGGCAGGCAAGATCCGTTACTATCACGCCACAATCACTACTGCATCGTCGAACCAATTCCACCTTTCAGCGCTTGACGCTGTCCCCCCTCGAAAGGAACGCACTCCTTGACCTCATTCCATGACTTCCAGCTTTGTACTTCAAGCCGCCGGGCGCTCGTCGAAATGGGCATCACTACTCCGACGGCAATCCAAGAGCGCTCGATCCCGCTGTTGCTACAGGGCCGCGATCTGATCGGCCAGGCGCAGACGGGGTCGGGCAAGACCCTGGCCTTTGCGCTGCCGCTCCTCGAGCGCTGTGATCCTCAGATGAGGCAGGTGCAGGCCCTGGTGCTGGCACCGACCCGCGAGCTAGCCCGACAGGTGGGCCAGGTGCT
>DAOUMF010000036.1:0-16161 GCA_034411955.1 Dehalococcoidia bacterium | reverse complement strand
GCCGCCAGGCCCTGAGAGAACGCAAGGTCTCGAGGGAAGAGAGAAGAGGAGAGAGAAGCTGTGGACAGAGTGAGGCGATGGCTCATAGGAGTGCTGCTCAGCGAACGGGGGCAGGACATGGTGGAGTACGGTCTTATCACCCTGGTCATCTCCATGGCCATCGTGTTCGCCACCGTTGGCACCGGTCTGACCGGCGCGTTCGAGACCTGGGGCAACGACGTCGCGTCATGCCTGGGCGGCGCGGGGAGCTGCCCGCTAGCGTAGCGCGCGGCGAGAGAGGACGGGACCAATGGCAGGCCAAGAAACGGACATGAGCACCGGCCGCAGAAGGCACCGGAAAGAGAAGGGCCAGTCCATGGTGGAGTTCGCCCTGGTGCTGCCCCTCTTCCTCATCGTCATGTTCATCATCGCCGATTTCGGCGTCGGCTTCAGCCGCTGGCTGGTCCTCACCAACTCCACCCGGGAGGGGGCCCGCGAGGGCACCGTGGGGGCCTCCGTGGCGGAGATCCAGGACCGCACGGCCTCCACCTCCAACGGCCTCCTGGACGCGGGCGACGTCGTCGTGACCTACGAGGACTTCGCCAGCGACGGCGTGGGCCAAGGCGATGCTGTGGCCGTGAGCGCCGACTACGAGTACAACCTGATCACGCCGCTGGGCAGGATCCTCAACCTCACCTTCGGCAGCATCACGCTCAGCTCGTGCACTGATATGCGTCTGGAGCTAGAGCCGGATGGCGCTGTTGGGGGAGGCAGCGGATGCTGACCGGGCGATGCCGCCAGACCCGAGGCCGAGAGAGCGGCCAAATGCTGATCATGGCCCTCATGCTGCTCGTGCTGCTCATCGGCTTTGGCGCCATCGTGGTGGATGTGGGGTTCTTCCTGCAGCGCCGCGAGCACGTCCAGCACATAGCCGACGCCGCCGCCCTGGCCGGCGCCCAGGAGCTCCCGGAGGACAGAGTCCTGGCCGAGGAGATCGCCCGCGAATGGGCAACCCGCAACGGCCTGGACGGAAGCACCATCGACGTAAGCTTCGAATGCCGGGCCACCGACCCCATTCACTGCCAGCCCTCCGGCGTCGACACGGTAATCGTCGAGGGCGAGTTGAGCGCGCCGCTGACGCTGATGCCGGTCCTGCGGCTGTTGGGCGGCGCCAGTGATAGCTGCTGGCTCAACGAGGGGTGCGACGTCACCGGGACGGCCGCCGCCTGTCGCGGCGAGTGCACCACCGCCGTCACGCCCGTCGACATCGTGCTCGTCCTGGACCGCACCGGCAGCATGGACGACGGTGATATGGACAGAGCCAAAGAGGGCGCCCGCGCCATGCTGGAGGTGCTCAACCCGGATCTCCAGAGCGTGGGGCTCGGCGTCCTGCCGCCAAGCATCTCCCAATCATTCGTGCAGAACAGGGTCTGCCGCGTGGACACCAGCGAACCCTGGTCACCGAACGACAACTGGCTGGTCGTCACCCTCAGGGATGACTACAAGCGCTCGGATGGATCGCTCAACAACGGCAGCCGCCTGCTGCAAGTGCTCGGCTGCCTCCAATCATCGGGCTGGACGAACATCGGCTACCCTGTCCGGGCGGCCCGTCAGCATCTTGACCCGGCGTACGGCTACGCGCGGGAGGAGGCACAGAAAGCGATAGTCCTCCTCTCGGACGGCGCCGCCAACCGTCCCACAGGCGGCAACCCCTGCGCCCTTGCCGCGCAGGAAGCCGACATAGCAAAGGCTCAGGGCATTCAGATCTACACCATCGGCTACGGCACGAACGACAACACAGACGTCGGCTTCACCTGTGCAAATGACACAGGAGCCTGGCGCAACCGGACCGCCGAGACGCTCCTACGTTACATGGCGACAGACAACGATCACTTCTTCCAGGAGCCGGAAGGCTCGGACCTGACGGACGTCTTCGAAGAAGTCGGCAGGCGACTGGCCGCAGGATCGCGGCTGGTGGACTGAACCATGATGGCAGGCAAAGAGGCGAACCGAGGCAGCAGCGCCGCTGAGGCGCACACCGAATTCGGAATCGAACCCTGTAGAGTAACCAACTAGGGGAGGTAAATGGAAATGGCTGGTCACACAATAACCAGGCCACGAGGAGAGAAGACGCAACGGTACGTGTTCTACCTGGGACTGCTCCTGGCCGCGATCGCCGCCATCGTCGTATTCGTGGCGATCAACAGCGCGGACAGCGGCAGCGGCGGCGGCAACGTGCCTGTGGTGCGGGCGAGCCAGGACATCCCCGCCCAGACCCGCATCACCAATGACCACCTCAAGGTGGAGTACATGTCGCCGGACAAGGCCAACGCGGACGCCTTCAGCAGTCGCGCCCAGCTGGTGGACCGAGTGGTCACGGAGGACGTGTCGGCCGACGCCCAGTTGCTGCCGTCCATGGTCAGCGACGTCGCCGGCGACGGGCTGGCCTTCAAGGTGGACCCCGGCATGCGTGCGGTCTCCGTGGGGGTACGAGAGGTGGTGATCGCCGGGGGCAACATCAAGCCCGGCGACAAGGTGGACGCTGTCGGCGTATTCCAGGTGAACAGCGTAGCGGCTGCCAACGATATCCTTGCCCAGTTCGGCACGGGCTACAACATCTCGCAACCACCCCAAGCCGCCACCGCTTCTGCAGAAGAGGGGAACATCCTCGACAGATTCGTCCTGACAACGACGCTGCTGCAGAACGTCAAGGTCCTGGGCCTGGCCCAGACCCTCACGCCGAACACCTCAGGCGGCACTTTCGCCGAGCAGGTGAAAGAGGCCGACACGGAGCCGGCGGCGGCCACGGCGACCCTCCAGGTCACGCCTGCCCAGGCGCAGATGCTCACCACTGCCGACGAGTACGGCATCCTGCGCGCGGACGCCCGCGCAGTGGGTGACGAGAAGATCGTCGAGGTCCAGCCCACGCTAGTAGCGGTGGAGCGGAACTGATAGAGCAGGGGTGAGGAGAGAGGCACCAGGGAAGGGAGGTACCCTCAAGATGGCAGGCAATCCGCGCATCCTGGTGGTAGACCAGGACTTCGAGACAAGGGCAGAGCTCCAGAAAGGGCTCGTCCGCGCCTCGTTCATCGTCGTAGGAGGCGTGGGCTACGGAGCGGAGGCCCTGTCCCTGGCCGCCGAGCTTAGGCCGAACGTAGTGCTGGTAGGGATCGAAGACCCACCGGCCCGTGCCCTCCAGACCATCGAGTCGTTGGCTGAACTGCTGCCGGACTCGCCCATTGTGGCCTACTCATCGCAGACCGATTCTGAGTCGGCGCGGCGGGCGGTGGTGTCCGGAGCCCGCGACTATCTCACGAAACCGCTCAAGACGGAAGAGGTGATCAAGGCGGTGCAGACCGCCCTTTCCCAGCAGGAGCGCCGGCGCGCCCTGCTCTCCGGCGAATCCATCGTCGGCCCCAAGAGCGCGGGCATGGTGATCACCGTCTTCGGGGCCAAGGGCGGCATCGGCAAGACGACCATGGCCACCAACCTTGCCACAGCCTTTGTGACCATCAACGCCGGCAACGCCGTTCTCGTGGACATGGACACCATCTTCGGCGACGCCGCCATGATGCTAGACGTCCCGGCCGAGGCCAGCCTGGTAGACGCGGCTGAGAAGGCCGACGAGCTCGACCGGGAGTCGCTGGGCAGCTACCTCGTCCGTCATTCCAGCGGCGTTAGGGTGCTGCCCGCGCCCTTCGAGCCCATCGACTGGCGCAACGTGAGCTCGGAGGCGGTCGACAAGGTGCTGACACTGCTCGCCCAGACCCACGACTTCGTCATCATAGACTGCCCCGCCACCTTCACGGATCTCGTCGCGGTGGCGCTGGAACAGTCCACCGTGGTGCTATTGCTCACCAGCCTGGATATCACCAGCATCAAGGACACCACCACCGCCCTCAAGCTGCTCAGCAGTGGCATGAGCAACGAAGACAAGATCAAGCTGGTCATCAACCACGCCACCAACGTCAACTCCATCCGAGAAGATGACGTAGGCAAGGTGCTCCGGCGCGAGGTCTTCTGGTCCATCCCGTACGACGAGGAGATCTCTGCCAGCGCCCAGTTGGGCACACCTGTGGTGATAGACCGACCCCTGTCCGGGATCTCCGAGACGATCCGAGAGATGGCGGCCGTGCTGGCCGGCGTCGAGATCAGCTACAGCGGCAACGGACAGGGAGCTGAGCCAGTGTCAACCATACTTACGCGACTATTCAAGCGCTAGAGAGCGCATAGGGGAGGGTGAGAAGTCATGACGACGTGGCAGGAGAAGTTCAAGGAGACCACGAGGCCAGCCGCCAGGGACGGACGGCGCTTCCACCAGGACGGCCTCAGCGAGGACCAGTGGGAGACGGTGTTCACCGTTCACCAGCGCCTCATTGACGACATGGACGAGTCCACCATCGAGAAGCTGCCTCCGGATGAGGCCCGGGAGGTAGTGGAGAAGGCCGCCCGCACCATAATGCGAGAAATCGCCCCCGGGGCGATGGGCGTGGAGCGGGACCTGCTCATCTCCCACGTGGCGGATGAGGTTCTGGGGCTGGGACCCGTGGAAGGAATGGTGTCCGACCCGTCGATATCAGAAGTGATGGTAAACGCCATTGACAACGTCTACTACGAGCGCGACGGCATCATGTACCTGAGCAACGTCCGCTTCCGCGACGACAGGCACATCATGCGCATCGCGGAGCGGATACTCTCGCCTCTGAGCAGGCGCGTCGATGAGTCATCTCCATACGTGGACGCTCGCCTGCTGGACGGCTCCCGTGTCAACATCATCATTCCACCGGTGGCTCCCAAGAGCCCCACCATCACCATCCGCAAGTTCCGTACCGACAAGTACACGATGGGCGACCTGATGGCCGGTGGCACGGTGACGCCGGAGCTGGCGGAGTTGCTCAACGCCTGCGTCAAGGGCCGCCTCAACACGGTCGTCTCGGGCGGCGCGGGCACCGGCAAGACCACTCTCCTCAATTCCCTGTCTGCCTACATCCCCGCCACAGAGCGGATCGTGACCATCGAGGATCCCACGGAGCTGCGACTTCAGCAGCCTCACGTGGTCTCCCTGGAGGCTCGCCCGCCGAACCTGGAGGGGAGGAACGAGGTCACGCAGCGGGACCTCGTGCGAAACTCCCTGCGCATGCGTCCGGACCGGATCATCGTTGGCGAGGTACGCGGCTCTGAGGCGTTCGACATGATGCAGGCCATGAACACCGGCCACGAGGGCTCACTCACCACCGTGCACTCCAACTCGCCTCGCGACGCCCTGCTGCGGATAGAGAACATGATCCTAATGGCAGGGTTTGACCTTCCTGTGCGGGCGATCCGCGAGCAGATGGCGTCCGCCCTTCACCTCATCGTCCACCTAGCTCGGTTCGTGGATGGCTCCCGCAAGGTGGTGGCCGTCAGCGAAGTGACCGGCTTGGAGGGCCAGGTAGTGACGATGCAGGAACTGTTCCGCTTCCACCACGAGGGCGTGGATGCCGACGGCCGCGTGCTCGGCCAAATCCTGCCCACCGGTATCCAACCGCGATTCCTGGAGCGACTGACGGCGATGGGGGTCTCCATCCCCAGCGACATGTTCGCGCTGGCAAGGGGGTAGGCAATGGGACTGACAATTGGAGCATCTGCTGCCGCCTTCCTGGGCGTGCTTCTGATAGTAGTAGGGTTCTACCAGGCCCGAGGAGGAAGCAAGTCGCTGGCGCGGCGGCGCCTGGACATGCTGGCGGCCTACTCCGCGCCCCAGACGGAGCATCGCGTCCCTCTGGCGCTACCCAAGCAGGGAAGCGCCTGGGCCGAGCGGACGCTTATACAACTGGAGCGGGCGGGGCTGGCCTTCAAGCTGCACGAATACATCGCCCTGCGGGTGCTGGTGGGGCTGGTGACGTTCGCCATCGTCCTCATGTTGGGCAACGGGACACCGCTGAGCCTTCTGCTGGGCATCTTGGCTGGCGCCGCAGGATACATGATGCCAGCCTTCTACGTGCGAATGCGCATCGCCCGCCAGTTGAGGAAGTTCAACGGCCAACTGGAGGGGATGCTCACCATGGTGTCCAGCTCTCTGCGCGCCGGCTTCGGCCTCCAGCAAGCGCTTGACCTGGCCGCCGAGCAGCTCCAGCCGCCGATGTCCACCGAGCTGCGTCGCCTCCAGCGCGACACGCGGATGGGAGCTTCCATCGAGGTGGCCCTGGAGAGCCTGGGTGAGCGTGTTGGCAGCTACGACTTGGATGTCGTCATCACCGCCATCCTCATTCAGCGCTCCGTTGGCTCCAACCTCTCTGAGGTGCTGGAGAAAGTCGCTCACACCATACGCGAGCGGGTTCGGATTAAGGGTGAGATCAACACGCTGACGGCGCAGAAAAGGCTATCCGGCTGGATCATCGGCCTGATGCCAGCAGCGTTCGTAGCCATGATGCTAGCCGTCGACTTCGAATACATGTCCCCCTTGTTCACCGATCCCGTGGGCCGCCTCCTGCTCATCATGGCGGTCGCCCTGGACATCATCGGCATCCTGGCGATCAGACGCATCGTTAGCGTGGACGTCTAAAGGGGTACAGCTATGGCACTTGCACTAGCAACGATAGCAGCGCTGAGCGCCTTCCTGGGTATCCTGATGATCACAGTGGCCCTGGGAGGTCGCGCCCGGCAGAACCCGGTGCGCGCGCGAATACAGAACCTGGCCGCGCACCTGCCGGAAGAGGAGATCGTAGACCTCACGCTCCCCTTCTCGCAGCGGGTCATGTGGCCGCTCTTTGCCGGCCTCGGCAACGGCTTCGCCAAGCTGCTGCCCACCACCTTCGTCGCCCGCATCCGACACCTGTTGATGCTGGCGGGAGAGCCGCTGTCTGTCAGTGGCTTCGCGGTCGTTATGATCCTCACGACTGTGGCCGTGCCGGGCCTGTTCCTGGCCCTGCTGCTGTTGGCCGACGCCAGCTTCGGGAGTATGCAGCTACTGGGAGTCCTCACCTTCACCCTCATAGGCTTCTATCTGCCCTACTTCTGGCTGGCCAGAAGGGTGCGGCACCGGCAAGACGCGGTCCTCAAGAGTCTCCCCAACGCCCTGGACCTCGTCACCACCTGCGTCGAGGCCGGGCTAGGCCTGGACTCCGCTTTCGCCAAGGTGGCGGAGCGGCTGCCGGGCCCCTTCGGCGACGAGCTGGCCCGCGCCCTGCGAGAGACGGCGCTGGGCCGCAGCCGCCGCGACGCCCTCCGCGAAGTGGGCGAACGCACCGGCGTGCCGGACGTCATCACCTTCGTCCACTCAATCATCCACGCCGAGCTGACAGGCTCCTCTATTGGAGACGTCCTCAGGGTACAGGCGGACCAGATGCGCACGCGCCGCCGCCAGCGGGTGGAACAGATTGCGCAGAAGATACCCATCTGGATGACCTTCCCCCTGGTGCTCTTCCTGCTGCCCTCCCTGTTCATCGCCATCCTCGGGCCAGCGGCGATCCAAGTCCTGGACTCACTCGCTCGATAGATCAGATATCTCCTCTACTGCCTGCCGCGAGAGCCGGCCCTGGAATCAGGGCCGGCTCTCGTTTTGCTCAGCCACCAGCGCTGAATATATACTGACAGTGGACCCCACCAGACCACAAAAGGAGGCAATTCATGGCAGTGAAGGTAGGGATCAACGGCTTCGGCCGGATCGGCCGCCAGATGTTCAAGGCGATCCACGACTTCCACTCGGGAACCCTGCAAGTTGTGGCGGTCAACGACCTGACCGACCCTCGGACCAACGCCCACCTCCTCAAGTACGACAGCACATACGGGGCTTTCCCGGGAGACATCCAGGCCAGCGATGACTCCATCACGGTCGACGGCCAGCCCATCAAGGTCCTGGCCGAGCGGGACCCCGCCCAGATCCCCTGGAAGGACCTCGACGTGGAGATAGTGCTGGAGTCCACAGGCCGGTTCACCGCCGCCGAAAAGGCCCGCGCCCACATCGACGGCGGCGGGGCCAAGAAGGTGGTCATCAGCGCCCCCGCCAAGGGAGAGGCCCTCACCGTCGTCCTGGGCGTCAACGATTCGATGTACGATCCCGCCAAGCACGACGTTATCTCCAACGCCTCCTGCACCACGAACTGCATCGCCCCCGTCGTCAAGGTCCTGCACGATTCGTTCGGTGTGAGCAAGGGGTTCATGACCACCATCCACGCCTACACCAACGACCAGGTCATCCTGGACACCGTCCACAAGGACCTGCGCCGCGCCCGCTCCGCCGGACTCAACATCATCCCCACCACCACCGGCGCCGCCCGCGCGGTCACCATCGTCATCCCTGAACTCAAGGGACGCCTGGACGGCATGGCCCTGCGCGTGCCCACCCCCACCGTCTCCGTGTGCGACTTCGTAGCCACGCTCGAGAAGCCTGCTACCGTGGAGGCCATCAACGACGCGTTCCGCGACGCGGCTTCCGAGTCCCTGAGGGGCATCCTCGAGTACTGTGACGAGCCCCTCGTCTCCACAGACTTCAGGGGCAACCCGGCCAGCTCCATCTTCGACGCACTGAGCACCATGGTCCTGGACGGCAACCTCGTCAAGACGATAGCCTGGTACGACAACGAGTGGGGCTACGCTTGCCGGGTGGGTGACCTGTGCGCGTTGCTGGCCAGCAAGGGGGTCTGACACGTCGCTGCGCGCCCTGGCCCGCAGCCGGGCTCAGAGCCGGAGAGCCCTCGGGCTAGCCTTGATCGTGACCGCCGCCATCCTCCTGGTGGAGGTGGTGGGCGGCATCCTCACCGACAGCCTGGCCCTGCTGGCAGACGCCGGGCACATGGCCTCCGACGTCGCCGCTCTCGCCCTCGGCCTCGGCGCTCTCTGGCTAGCGACCCGTCCGCCCAGCCGACGCCGCACCTACGGCTTCCATCGGGCGGAGGTGCTGGCTGCCCTGCTCAACAGCTTGGCCCTCATCGCCGTGGCAGGCTATATCTTCTGGGAAGCGTCGCGTCGCCTCGCCGATCCGCCGGATGTCAGCAGCGGTCCCATGCTGGCCGTGGCCTTGGTGGGTCTGACCGCCAACCTGGTGTCCGCCGCCCTTCTCTTCCGCCAGCGGGCCGAGAGCCTGAACGTACGCGCGGCCTTCCTGCACGTGGTGGGCGACGCGGCCGCTTCGGTCGGCGTCGTCGTCGCCGCGATCATCATGCTGACCACCGGCCAGTTCATCGCCGACCCGGCGATAAGCGTGTTCATCGGCGTCCTCATCATGGCGGGCGGCTTCCGGCTCACCTGGGAGACCACTCAGGTGCTGTTGGAAGCGACGCCGCCCGGCGTGAGCATCAGGAGTATACAGCAGGCGATGATGGGCACCACAGGCGTTCAGGGGATACATGACCTCCACGTCTGGACCGTCACCTCCGGCTTCATCTCGCTGAGCGCACACGTGGAGACAGACCAGGCGCGCGACCAGCACGATATCCTGGTGGAGCTGAGGCAACTGCTGGCCCAACGCTTCTGCATCGAACACGCCACGATCCAACTGGAGACCAGCGCCCTGCACGAGGAGCTAGAGACGTGCTGCGGGGTGGACTGTGACGAGGATGTCAGTGAGCACGCTGCCTTCCACGGGTAAGGCCGGGGCCCTCCTCGTAACGCTGGCAGCGCTGGCCGCCGCCTGCACGCAGGGCGGCAGCGATGGCGACTCCATCGTCGGCACGCCTACCGTCACCACCGGCTCCGAGATCACGCCGGTGCTCGTCAACTCGGAACTGGTGGTGGGCGAGAACCGGTTCACGGTGGGCCTCCTGGACGAAGAGCACGCCGAGGTCATCGGCGCTGACGTGGCCTTCCGATTCTTCAAGCTGGACGGCGATGAGCAGGAGTTCCGGGGAGAGGCCCAGGCCACCCCGGTAACGCTGGACAAGACCTACACCCACACCCACGACGACGGCACGGTGGAGACCCACTCCGCTGGTGAGAGCGGCGTCTACGTGGCGACCGTCCGCTTCGACGAGGCAGGCCAGTGGAGCGCAGAGGTGACGGTCGCCGTGGGCGAGATGACCTACGACCCCATCGGGCTCGGGTTGACCGTCGTCGAGGTGAGCCCTTCCATCCCCGTGGGCGCGCCGCCCCCGCGCAGCGACACCCTCACGCTGGACGATGTGGACGACATCGCGGAGATCGACACATCCGCCCAGCCGATCCCCGAGATGCACACCATGACCATCGCTGAAGCGGTGACTTCCGGCAGACCATCGGTCATCGCATTCGCCACACCCGCCTTCTGCCTGAGCCGCTTCTGCGGCCCGGCGAAGGACGTCGTGGATCGCCTGTTCGAGGAGTACAAGGGTAAGGCGAACTTCGTCCATGTGGAGCCTTACGATGTCGACAGGGCCCGCAACGGCGAGGGTCTCTTCCCCGTCCCGGCTACAGTGGAGTGGGGCCTCCTCACCGAGCCCTGGGTATTCCTCGTGGACCGCGAGGGGAACGTCGCCGCCAAGTTCGAAGGGGTCGTCACCCTGGACGAGCTGCGGCAGGCCCTGGAGCCCCTCCTGACAAGCTAGCGGCATATCGCTGGGTCGGCTCCTCCAGGCCGTCGCAGGGGGAGAACGCCGACTCATGCCGCTTGTCCTGCTTCCTTGACGCCCTCAGCGACGAACCGATACAATCCTTTCCGTAACTATGTTCGAAGCCCTTACCGATAAGCTACAGGGCGTCTTCCGCCGCCTGGGCAGCCGCGGCACCATCACCGAGCGCGACCTCGACGAGGCCCTGCGCGAGGTGCGGCTGGCCCTGCTGGAGGCCGACGTCAACTTCAAGGTCGTCCGGGAGTTCGTGCAGGCGGTGAAGGAGCAGGCGCTGGGCGCCAAGGTGCTCTCCAGCCTCACGCCCATGCAGCAGATCATCGACATCGTGAACCAGCAGATGGTGGAGGTGCTGGGCGGAGGGCAGACTCGGCTGGAGCACGCCAAATCGGCGCCTACGGTCATGATGCTGGTGGGGCTCAAGGGCTCCGGCAAGACAACCACCGCCGCCAAGCTCGCACTGCACCTGCGCCGCCAGGGCGAAAGCCCCCTCATGGTTGCCGCTGACCCCGAGCGCGTGGCCGCCGTCGAACAGCTCGTCGCCCTGGGCAAGCAGCTCAACATCCCGGTGTTCGCCCAGGACGGCAACGCCCGCCCGCGAGACGTCTGCAAAGCCAGCCTGAAAGAGGCCAAGAGCACAGGAGCATCGGTGATCCTGGTGGACACGGTGGGCTACGTGCAGCTTGACGCCGGGCAGCTCGAGGAGCTGGCAGACCTGAAGGACACTCTGAACCCGAGCGAGGTGCTCCTGGTGGCGGACGCCATGACGGGGCAGGAGGCGGTGCACGCTGCCGAGGAGTTCAACCGGGCCGTGGGCCTCACCGGCCTGATCCTCACCAAGCTGGACGGCGACGCCCGCGGCGGGGCGGCCCTCTCCGTCCGTGCCGTGACCGGCGTGCCGGTCAAGTTCGTGGGAACAGGCGAGAAAACCGACGCTCTGGAGCCGTTCTACCCGGAGCGCTTCGCCTCCCGCATTCTGGGCATGGGCGATGTGCTCACGCTCATCGAGAAGGCGAAAGAGGAGCTGACCGACGAGGACGTGGAGTCCCTGTCGGAGCGGATGAAGAAGGGCAGCCTCACCCTGGAGGACTTCCTCGCCCAGTACCAGCGGGTGAGGCGCATGGGCTCCCTCAGCCAGCTCGCCGGGCTCGTGCCTGGGCTCTCGCAGATCAAGAACCGCCTCAGCATCGAGGACGTCGACGAGAAGTTCCTCGACCGCGTGGAGGCGATCATCTACTCCATGACGCCGGAGGAACGCCGCAGCCCTGAGATCATCGACGGCAGCCGCCGCCGGCGCATCGCCAGCGGGAGCGGCACCACGCCCACCGAAGTCAACCGTCTCCTGAAGCAGTACAGGGAAGCGAAGCGCATCATGCAGCAGATAACCACCGGACGCGGCGCCAAGATCTCGCCGCTCCTCCGGTAGGACCGATCCGGAAACTCGCACACTGGAGGTGCCTATTGCTCCGAATCCGCCTTTCCAGAGTAGGTAAGAGGAAGCAGCCGTCCTACCGGCTCGTCGTCACTGACTCGCGTGCGCCGCGGGACGGGGCCTTCATCAAGATTATCGGCCACTACAACCCGCGCACGGAGCCCGCCACCCTTGCGGTGAAGGAAGAGGAAGCCGTGGAGTGGCTCCGCCGCGGCGCTCAGCCCTCGGAGACGGCGGCCAAGTTGCTCACCCGCATCGGTGTGATGGAGCGCGCAGGCCGTCCCCCCATGGTATGGGACCGCAAGGCCCCCGTCATGCCCAAGAAGGTCAAGGAGGAGGCCCCCGCCGCGCCGGCCGCAACGGCGGCACCGGCCGCAACGGCGAAACCCGAAGCGGCCCCTGAGCAGCAGCCAGAGCCCGTGACCGCCGAGGGCACCGAAGCCGAGGCCCAGGAGGAGGCCAAAGCGGTGACCGCAGAGGAGCAACCCGAACCCGAGACCGCCAAGGGCACTGAAGCCAAGGCTCGGAAGAAGGCCAAGGCGGTGGCCGCAGAGGAGCAACCCGAACCTCAGCCCGCCGAGGCGGAAGGCGAAACCCCAGAGACCGCTGAGACCACGGAGTAACCCCTATGAAGGAGCTCATCGAATTCATGGCCCGCGCCATCGTCGATTACCCGGATGAGGTGGAGGTGACAGAGGAGGACACGGAAGACCAGTTGGTGTTCCACCTCAAGGTAGCGGAATCGGACATGGGCAAGGTCATCGGCAAGCAGGGACGGATCGCCAACGCCATGCGCACCCTGCTCAAGGTGGCCGCGATACGCAAGGGCACGAAAGCGATCCTAGAGATCGGCTAGGGCGTAGGCGGGGCGCTTGTGGAGCAGGTCCCGCCCGGATACGTCGCCGTCGGCCGCGTGAGCACCGCCTGGGGAGTGGATGGCGTCGTCAAGGTCATCCCTCTGGTCGACAAGCGGGAGAGGCTGGCTCCCGGGCGCAGCGTGAGCGTGGCCGGCCAGCGCCGCACCATCGAGACTTCCCGCTGGCAGAAGGGGCTGGTCTACCTCAAGCTCTCAGGCATCGACAACCGCGGAGCGGCCTTCGCTCTGCGGGAGCAACTGCTCACCGTGCTGGAGAGCGAGCTGGAGCCGCTGGGCGAGGGGCAGTACTACCGCTTTCAACTGGTCGGCCTCGCCGTGCAAACCACCGCCGGCGCCTTCCTGGGCCGCGTCACTGATGTCCTGAGCACCGGCGCCAACGACGTCTACGTCGTCCAGGGCGAGCGAGGCGAGATACTCGTGCCAGCCACGGACGACATCGTCAAGGAGATCGACCTGGAGCGCGGGCGCTTGGTGATCGAGGAGGTGCCGGGGCTGACGCCGGAGCGCCGCGGGAAGGGGTAACGCCCTCACGGGCCCGCACGTCTTTCCTTGACGCCTCTTCGAGGTGCTACCTATAATCGATGCGGTGGGGATATAGCTCAACTGGGAGAGCGCCGCGTTCGCATCGCGGAGGTTGCGGGTTCGAGTCCCGCTATCTCCACCAGTTTCTTTCGTCCTCCCCCTCCGCCGTTGGGCTATAATCTCTCTGGTGCCCCGGTAGCTCAGTGGATAGAGCAACGGTTTCCTAAACCGTAGGTCGCCGGTTCGAGTCCGGCCCGGGGCTCCAATTCCTAGATACGAAAACGGCCCCTGAAGCCCCCGTGACGGGCTGATGGAACCGTTACTGTAGCCAAACTTTTCACGGGCCTGCCCGCTCGCCCCGCTCCCGCAGGTACCGCAGGACCACCGACCGCACGAGCCCGCTGCGCGATGGCCCCTGCTCGCCAGTCATCATACCGCCCAGCAGTAGGTGTATAATGAATGCGCCAAGACGAGGGGGAGCGGCGTCATGCGATTCCTACAACCTGCGATTATCGCACTGCTGGCGCTGGGGTTTGTGCTGGTTGTCCGCTCCAGCGAAGCGCAAACACTTTTCTTTGTCTTGGACACTCCCAATCCCCAGGCCTACGGCCAATTCGGCAGCTCCGTGGCGATGGGCGACGCTGATGGGGATGGCCTCGCGGACATGCTGGTGGGCGCCCCTGCCGAGGACGTGGGCGCCAACGCTGACCAGGGCCGGGCCTACGTCTTCTCAGGTGCAACCGGCGCCCTCCTCCGCGTCTTGGACACTCCCAATGCCCAGGCCTACGCCCGATTCGGCAGCTCCGTGGCTATGGGCGATGCCGACGGCGACGGCAAAGAAGACCTGCTGGTGGCCGCCACCCATGAACCTATCGAGGGAGCAAACTTCAGAGGCCGCGTCTATCTCTTCTCCGGCGCTACGGGCACGCTTATCTACACGCTAAGCCCCCCGAACCCGACCTGCCTTGGGGGGTTTTCCCCCTGCCCATGGTGGGGCTACTCGCTGGCGATGGGCGACGCTGATGGGGATGGCCTCGCGGACATGCTGGTGGGCGCCCCTACCGAGGATGCAGGTGGCAACCCCGAACAGGGCCGCGTCTACCTCTTCTCCGGCGCCACGGGTCTCCTCCTTGGCACCTTGGATGCCCCTAGTCCCCAGGCCAGCAAAAGGTTCGGAATGGGGCTGGCGACGGGCGACGTCGACGGCGACGGTAGGGCCGATATACTCGTCGGGTCAGGTTACTTGGTGCATCCCAGCCCGGGTTGGACCATCAACCAGGGCCGGGCCTACGTCTTCTCAGGAGCCTCTAGAACGCTCATGCTGACGGTGGATAGTCCGGATCCGCTAGTTCTCTTTGGCAACGCCGTGGCCATGGGGGACACCGATGGTGACGGGCGCGCCGAGTTGCTCGTTGGCCAATACGAGCCAAACCGGGCCTACCTCTTCTCCGGCACCACTGGCGCCCTCCTTCTGACCCTTACGGCTCCCCACGAGGCACTAGCGACGGGCGATGCCGACGGCGACGGCAAAGCCGACCTGCTAGTGGGCGCTCACCTCTTCTCCGGCGTCACAGGCGCCCTCCTCCTGACGTTGCCCTCGTTCGAAGCCAGCAGCGACACGCTGGCGATGGGCGACGCCGACGGCGACGGCAAAGAAGACCTGCTAGTTGGTGCGCCCTGGGAGGACGGAGGCACCAACGTGAACCAGGGCCGCGCCTACGTCTGGCTCCCCACGCCTCCCCCACCGCCTGGCCCTCCCGTCGTCGGCGGCATCGCGGAACTTCGCGCCGACCCCGACGCCCATCGTGACGAGCCAGCGTCCGGCGACCCGCTCCCCATCGGCGCGTCCGTCGCCCTCGGTGTGCTGGTGCTGAGCGCCGGCGGCCTGTACGTGGTGAAGCTGCGGCGGGGGTAGCAGCCCCGCTTGACACCCGCCCTGCCCAGACGCACAATCGCCGCAGGTCGCAAGTAGTGCGCCGGTGTCAACGGGGCCTCGCTTCGGGCCTCCGACACGTTAGGAGGCGCTCGCTGCGCTAGAGGCTAGACGGCGGCTTCCCCGCACTTCGGCGTGGGGGTAGCATCGGCGAATGCAGCTCTCGGGCGAGAGCCTCTCGCGCCTCTCGGCGGCGGGCCTGGCCACCGTATACCAGGCGAGCAGCCAACTCAGGTGCGATGAAGGACGCCACGGTAGTGATGGCGAGGAGTACGGCTCTGCGGCCGGCAATGGCGCGCCATCGCTTCTTTGTGGACATTCCGAGTTCTCCCAAGGTAAAGACGACCATTAGCCCTGAGGCGTTGCAGGAAAGGCCGCATGGCAGAACTCGCAGCCGAAGCGTATCGTCGGTGTAATCGCTGGATGACATCGATAGCGACTCCCCTCACGTCAGGCGGGTTGTAGCATAAGGCAGGACTCTGATATTGTGAGCAACCTCAGGTAAGGAGTGGCTTGTCTGTTCCCAGCCAACCAGGAGGTGGCCGTGTTCACGTCAAGGAAGAATCTTTGTGGAATCGTGATCCTGCAACTGGCGGTGCTAATCCTTCTCGCCGCGTGTGGCGACGGCGAACAGCCTAGCGCTACGCCTGGGCCCACCCAAGCCCCCACTGCCACTACTCCGGAGCCTACTGAGGCCATTCCTACTTTGGCTCCTGACACACAACTTACGCTGTCGGTCAGCTCCATCTCCCCGAACCCCGCCCAAGTGGGGGATGAGGTGACCATCACCTTCGAGACCCAGCCGACGGCGGTTATCGGCTTGCAGATCATCGACCCGCAGGGCCAGACCGTCGCTCAAACGCAGCTAACAGCCGGCAGCGACGGGACGGCCACATTC
>DAOUMF010000035.1:0-5871 GCA_034411955.1 Dehalococcoidia bacterium | reverse complement strand
CCCCTCTCCTCCCCATCGAAAACAGCCGCACCAGCGCTTGCTGGGAGTGGGAACGGGTGGCCCGGGCCACCAAATCCTCCGCCCCCGCCCAATAGGAGAGAGCATGGTTGTAGAACAGGCATCGAAGACACCTACCGCCGGCCCTGGCGATAACACCATCGTCAAGGTCAGCGACATCTGCATGCACTTCCCGGTGACGTCCGGCATCATCTTCCAGCGAAAGGTGGGCGCGGTTAAGGCCGTCGACGGCGTCAACTTCGAGATCAGGCGTGGCGAGACGCTTGGCCTGGTGGGGGAGAGCGGCTGCGGCAAGACCACCCTGGGCCGCGTCATCCTGATGCTCTACCGCCCCACGGCTGGCGAGATCCAGTTCGAGGGCAAGGAGCTCACACGCATGCGCGCTGGCGATATCCGCCGCATGCGCCGCCGCATGCAGATGATCTTCCAGGACCCCTACGCCTCGCTCAACCCCCGCATGAGCGTGGGCGCCATTATCGCCGAGCCGATCGTCATCCACGGCCTGGCCAAGTCCCGTGGCGAGCGCCGGGAGCGCGTGCAGGAGCTGATGCGCACCGTCGGCCTCAACCCCTACTACGCCAACCGCTACCCCCACGAGTTCTCCGGCGGCCAGCGCCAGCGCATCGGCGTCGCCCGCGCCCTCGCCGTCCAGCCCTCCTTCATCGTCGCCGACGAGCCCGTCTCCGCCCTCGATGTCTCCATCCAGGCTCAGATCATCAACCTGCTGGAAGAGCTTCAGGAGAGCTTTGGGCTCACCTATCTGTTCATCGCCCATGACCTCTCCGTCGTGCGGCACATCAGCGACCGGGTGGCGGTGATGTACCTGGGCAAGATCATGGAGCTGACCGACCGCTGGGAGCTGTACGAGAACCCGCTGCACCCCTACACCAAGGCGCTCCTGTCCGCCGTGCCCATTCCCGACCCCGCCGTCGAGGCCCAGCGCGACCGCATCATCCTCACCGGCGATGTCCCCAGCCCTCTGAACCCGCCCTCCGGCTGCGTCTTCCACACTCGCTGCCCCATCGCCGTCGACGAGTGCAAGGCCCGGATACCGGAATGGCGCAAGGTGGGCAGCCCGGGCAGCGAGCACTGGGTGGCCTGCCACCGGGTGTGAGCGGCGGCCCACGGTCTCGTCACCTGTTCATCGTCAGCCTGCTCTGACCCGGTCGAAGGGACCACATACGCCTTTCGCCCCCGCCTCTGACCTCCGGCCCGCTCCTCTGCTACCATAGCCTCAGCATGGATCCCTCAGCAGGCTCAGGACAGGCTCAGTCCCTAATCCGTAACTTCTGCACCATCGCCCACATCGACCACGGCAAGTCCACCCTGGCCGACCGCATGCTGGAGCTAACCGGAACCATCCCCAAGCGCCAGATGGCCGAACAGGTGCTCGACCAGATGGACCTCGAGCGCGAGCGCGGCATCACGATCAAGGCCGCCGCCGTCCGCATGACCTACACCACAGGCTCAGGGCAGGCCTATGAGCTCAACCTCATCGATACCCCCGGCCACGTCGACTTCACCTATGAGGTGTCGCGCGCCCTGGCCGCCGCCGAGGGCGCCCTCCTCGTCGTCGACGCCTCCCAGGGCATCGAGGCCCAGACCCTCGCCAACGTCTACATGGCTCTGGAGCAGGACCTCACCGTCATCCCCATCGTCAACAAGATCGACCTGCCCGCCGCCGAGCCGGAGCGCGTCGCCCAGGAGCTGGTCGAGGTCATCGGCTTCGCCCGCGACGACGTGCTGCTCGTCTCCGCCAAGGAGGGCACCGGGGTGCCGGAGCTCCTGGAGGCGATCGTCCGGCGCATCCCGCCCCCGGCGGGCGACCCCGCGGCGCCCCTTCGAGCCCTCATCTTCGACTCCAAGTACGACCCCTACAAGGGCGTCATCGCCTACGTCCGCGTGGTGGATGGGGAGATCGTGCCTCAGCGGAAGCTCCGCCTGATGGCGACGGGGCGCTCGCTGGAGCCGCTCGAGGTGGGCACGTTCCGGCCCTCGTTCTCGCCCAGCGACGGCCTGGCCACGGGCGAGGTGGGCTACGTGGCCAGCGGCCTCAAGACCGTCCGCGACTGCCGCGTGGGGGACACGCTGACGTTCGACCCTGCGACTTCGCTCAGGGCAGGCTCCCGCTCACCCGAGCCGCTCACGGGGTACCGTCCCGCCAAGCCCATGGTGTTCGCCGGGCTCTATCCCGTCAACTCGGAAGAGTACGACCTCCTGCGCGACGCCCTGGAGAAGCTCCAGCTCAACGACGCGGCCCTCAGCTACCAGCCGGAGTCCTCCCTCGCCCTCGGGCCCGGCTTCCGCGCCGGCTTCCTCGGCCTCCTCCACATGGACATCGTCCAGGAGCGGCTGGAGCGCGAGTACGAGGTGGACCTGCTGGCCACCTCGCCCAACGTGGAGTACAAGGCGCTCCTCACCGACGGCCAGGAGATCGAGGTAGACTCGCCGGCCGACCTCCCCGACCCGTCGCGCATCGAGGAGATCCGCGAGCCCTGGATGAACGTGTCCGTCATCGCCCCCGACCGCCACATCGGCGCCGTCATGGACCTGGTCACCGGCCGCCGCGGCGAGTACGTCCGCATGGACTACCTGGACCACGCCCCAGCCGTGCGCCAGGGCGAGCGCCGCGTGCTGCTGGAGTACCGCATGCCCCTGTCCGAGATGCTGGTGGACTTCTACGACCAGCTCAAGTCGCGCACCCAGGGCTACGCCAGCATGGACTACGGCTTCTCGCACTGGGAGCCGGAGCGGTTGGTGAAGGTGGACATCCTGGTGAACGGGGTGCCGGTGGACGCCCTCAGCACCCTCGTCCACAGCGACAAGGCGCAGAGGCAGGGGCGGGCGCTGGTGGAGAGGCTGCGCTCCCTGATCCCGCGACAGCTCTTCGAGGTGCCGATCCAGGCGGCGGTTGGCGGCCGCGTGGTGGCGCGGGAGACGGTGCGGGCGCTGCGCAAGAACGTCCTCGCCAAGTGCTACGGCGGGGACGTCACCCGCAAGCGCAAGCTGCTGGAGAAGCAGCGGGCGGGCAAGAAGCGGATGAAGCGGGTGGGGAACGTGGACATCCCGCAGGAGGCGTTCATGTCGCTGCTGCGGATTGGCAAGTAGCGAAGGCGGAGGACTGTTGAGTCGACGGGAGAGGGGAAGGGGGCTGAGGCCAGCCAGGCATCCCCGCGACGTATAATGGCGCCGGACACTTATGGACGAAGACACCGAGGCTAGAGTAGCGAGCATACTGGGCCGGCATGCCCAAAATCTCGAGAATGCGGCGGCGCGCCTCCGCAGCTACCTTGAGTACACTTGCAGGCGCCTTATGGAGTCGGGAGATGACTTCCGATACCGGTTTGTTGACGAAAGCAGGGTCAAGAAGCCCCCAGAAGTGACTCGTGCACTGCACGAGCAACGCCTCCCTGTCGACGATGTACTAATAGTTGACGACTTGATTGGCACCCGCGTGGTGGTGGTCAGCCCGTCGGACATGCGAACTCTTGCGGGGTACATCCAGAATGACGCGCAGTGTGCCGTTGAGGGTCTCGAAGTCATTCCCATAACTGACGACTCAGGTTATAGGGCCACTCACATAAAGGGCCGAATAAAATGTGGATCCACGCGTGTCGGCTGCGAGATTCAAATACGCACGGCATTGGCGGACGCCTGGGCTGTTGTTTCCCGCGCCGACCTTTACCGTCGTGAAGACTTGAGGGAGATTCTTCCAAAGTTAGCTCAGATCGAGGCCCGGGCATTGTCGGCGGCCGACGATGCACTGGAATTGATTCGCCAGGAAGCGAACCGTCCGCGTCCTCCAGAGCCGCTGGTGGTAGAACCTAAGAGGAATAAGGTGTCATGAGGGAAGAAGGACCAGTGGAACCGCCGGGGCCGGCGCTAGGGACCGACGAACTCCGAAAGGAGGAGTTCATCATAGCCAAGCAAGTCTCGGAGCGGCGAGTAGACGCGTTTCTAGAGAGCTTCTTGGAGCACCGTAGGCAGACCGCTACTACGGAGTCGATCTTCAAGCGAGTTGGTGCATTTACTGCCGTTCACGAATGGAATGACTCGGTCGCCTATGGGTTCAATGTGCTCCTTTTGAAAGGGCCATTTGTCGAGGGGTCCAATTGGGCACCGTACTACACGTGGCAGTTTGCGCTGGCTGCCGAGAGACATCTTCTTGGGCGTCTCGAAGCACTTCTTAGGGAGAGCGCATCGGTTGTCGACGAGGTGCACTATGACTGGCCAGAGATTCTCGCAACCGTTGACCGTCTGTCCGATAAATTGGCGAGTGACGCATTCCATGCATCAGTCATCGTACTGGCAGGCCCGATGGAAACCGATTTCGCAGTGGACCTTCACAAGCATGCGACGCCGGATTGGGAGCTAGGCGAACAGTTCCGGTCGCCGTGGATCATGGGTGCGTACAACGACAAACCGATTGTCATTGTCAGGGAAGCAGAGTCTCGTGCCCTTTACGTTGTGGACTTGGCCGAGTTCGCCACTTTGACGAAATACGGACGCGACGCTGAGTTGCATGTGCATCCCATTGATGAGGCACGTGCCAGAGAAGTGCTCGCGGAAGAGCCCCAGGCAATAACCATCCCGGAAGGTGGGCCGAATACTCTAGAGGAGAGAATTAGGCAACTTCAACTTCGGGTGTGGGTACGGCTGTACGAGAGCTACGACATTGAGGTAAGAAACCCCATCGCCGTCAAAGCTGCGGGCCTGGCAACGAGTTAGGGCTGGTAGTCCGGCAAGTCCTCCAAGCCATCGCGAACGCCTTCCTTCATATTTCCATATCGCGGGTTACTTGACAGGCGTTATAATGGCTGCGAATGGCTGGGACCGAGCCCAAGATAGACCGGGAACTATTGGGGAGGGTGGCCTCGCTGACGCCGGGGCAGCAACGCTGGCTGCGCACGGTGCTTCAGTCTGTCTTCACGATGGAGCCCCCCGCGAGACGGCCTGCCGGCGAGGAGCACCCCCGCAGGGCCAAGCCGCGCCCCGCCGAGCCTGAGGGCGCGCAGGAACGACGACGACAAGGGCTCGACGATGTCCTCAGTGGCGAGGACGTCTCCGAGGAGGACTACCCCGAGCTGGCCGACGAACTCAAGGGGGTCGCCGACGTCGCCGATCTGCTGCGGGAGAGCGGCCGCGAGCGCCGCCGCTTCGGCGAGGAGATCATGCGCCTCCTCGAGGGCTCCGACGAGGACGAGGAAGAGGACGAGGACGACGGCGCCCGCTCCAACTGAGGTGCCGCGCCGCCCCGTCCGCTAGATCGTCACCAGGTCTTCCCCGCCGTCCACATCGATGACGTTGCCCGTAACCCAGGAGTTGTCGTCTGCGGTCAGGAGCGCTATCGTTCGGCCGACGTCCTCCGGGGTAGTGATGCGGCCGCCGGGATTGCGCGCCTGGGCGAAGGAGAGCATCTCTTGGTGGCCGGGGATCTTGCGCAGGGCGGGGGTGTCGGTGACCCCGGCCTGGATGGCGTTGACGGCGATACCGCGGCCGGAGAGCTCCACCGCCAGGTGCTTCACGTGGTACTCCAGCGCCGCCTTGGCGCAGCCCACAGGCCCGTAGTCGGGGAGCACCCGGTGCGAGCCCGATGAGGTCATGGCGAACACCTTGGAGCCGGGGCCCAGCAGGTCGCGGTAGAGCAGGCCCTGCACCCAGTACACCAGGCTGTGCGCCATCACGTCCAGCGTCATCTCCATCTGGGCGCGGCTGACCGCCTCCTTTTGCTCCGGGGGAACGTACGCGCGGAGGGTGCCGAAGGCCAGCGAGTGCATCAGCAGCCTGACGTGCTCGCCCTGGGGCAGGCGCTCGCGGATGGCGTCTATCACCTTGCCCCGCTTAGCGTCGTCG
>DAOUMF010000034.1:0-10152 GCA_034411955.1 Dehalococcoidia bacterium | reverse complement strand
GCACTTGTCGCAGACGATGCCCTTGTACCGCACCCGCTTGTACTTTCCGCAGTAGCATTCGAAGTCCTTGGTGGGACCGAATATCTTCTCGCAGAACAGGCCGTCCTTCTCCGGCTTCAGAGTGCGGTAGTTGATGGTCTCCGGCTTGGTGATCTCGCCATAGGACCAGGAGCGGATCTGCTCCGGAGACGCCAGCGATATGCGCAGTGCGTTGAAGTCAGTAACTTCAAGGGCCAAGGAAATCCTCTCCCTTCTCAAGGCCGCTTATGTCGATGCCTAGCTCGGGGATCTCGGCAGTGGATGTCTCAGCCAGGGTCACCCGTTCCTCTTCCTCATTGAGCACCTCTACCGCCAGGCCCAGGCTCTGAAGCTCCTTCACTAGCACCTTGAACGACTCCGGTACGCCCGGTTCCTGGATGTCCTCGCCTTTGACGATAGCCTCGTAGGTCTTAACCCGACCCACTACATCATCCGATTTGACGGTGAGCAGCTCTTGGAGGATATGGGCGGCGCCGTAGGCCTCTAGGGCCCACACCTCCATCTCCCCGAAGCGCTGGCCGCCGAACTGGGCCTTGCCGCCCAGGGGCTGCTGGGTGATGAGGGAGTAGGGTCCGGTAGAGCGGGCATGGATCTTTTCTTCCACCAGGTGTACCAGCTTCATCATGTAGATGTAGCCCACAGTCACCGGTTGGTCGAACGGCTCCCCGGTGCGGCCGTCAATGAGCATCTGCTTGCCGTAGGTAGGCGCGGCCAGGCCCTTGTTGACAAGCAGGCTCTCTGCCCGCACCTCCAGGTCATGCATGGCCTTGCCTCGGATCCGTTTCTCTCCCTGCTGGCCTAGCCAGAGTTCCAGGGCGGCGCGGGTGGCCTCGCCTATCTGGTTCTCATCGAAGACTGCGGCCGGGTCGTAGCCTTTGGTCTGGAGCCAGGCCGCGACCTTTTCGGCGTCTACATTCTCGCCGATGCCGTTTGGGCTGGCGCCATCGGGTTTGGGCAAGATGGCGTCCGCCTGTTCGCATAGCCAGGTCCGGCAGAGGGCGTCCTCGATGGTGTCGGGGTTGCCGCCGTCGAATACGGGGGAGATGGCGCGAAAGCCGAGGCGGCGGGCGGCCCAGCCCAGGTGGGTCTCCAGCACCTGGCCGATGTTCATGCGGCTGGGCACGCCGATGGGGTTGAGGATGATATCCACGGGCGTGCCGTCGGGCAGGTGAGGCATATCCTCCATGGGCAGGATGCGGGCGATGACGCCCTTGTTGCCGTGGCGTCCCGCCATCTTGTCGCCCTCCGCTACCTTGCGGCGCTGGGCGATGGCGATCCTGATCATGGCCTGCACGCCGGGCGGCAGTTCATCGGTTATGTGAGCGTAGGGTGGCCAGCGGCACTGGTGGTTGGGTTGGCCGTGGTGGGGCCTGCTGGCCTCGTTGTCCGGGCGGGCGAAGAAGTGGGTGTCGATGACCTTGCCACGCTCGCCGTGAGGCACGCGTAGGGAGCTGTCCTTCACCTCCCGGGCCTTCTCGCCGAAGATGGCGCGCAGGAGCTTCTCCTCGGCGGTGAGCTCGGTCTCCCCTTTGGGGGTGATCTTGCCCACGAGGATATCGCCGGAGCGCACGTCGGCGCCGATGCGGATGATGCCGTACTCGTCCAGGTCGCTCAGGCTCTCCTCGCCTACGTTGGGGATGTCGCGGGTGATCTCCTCCGGCCCCAGCTTGGTGTCCCGGGCCTCCACCTCGTGTTTCTCCATATGGATGGAGGTGAACTTGTCGCGGGCCACTGCTTCAGAGATGATGATGGCGTCCTCGAAGTTGTAGCCCTCCCAGCTCATGAAGGCGCAGAGGAGGGTCTGGCCCAAGGCCAGCTCGCCGGACTCGGTGGAGGAGCTGTCAACCAGGGTCTCCCCTTTGGCCACCCGCTGGCCGCGGCGCACGGTGGCTCGCTGGTTGATGCATGTGCCCTGGTTGGAGCGGAGGAACTTGCGCAGGGTGTAGGTCTTCTCCTGCCCCGTATCGTAGTGGACGGTGATACCGCTGCCGGTGACGCTAGTGACCAGGCCATCGCCCTCGGCGGAGACCACCTGGCCAGAGTCCAGGGCCGTCTGCTGCTCCATGCCGGTGCTCACCAGCGGCACCTCCGGCTTCACCAGCGGTACCGCCTGGCGCTGCATGTTGGCGCCCATCAGGGCGCGGTTGGCGTCATCGTGTTCCAGGAAGGGGATGAGGGACGCGGCCACGGACACGATCTGCTTGGGCGATAGGTCCACATACTCCACGTGGTTCTTGGAGGCCGTGGTGAAGTTTCCGCTGGCCCGCACCTCCACGCGCTCCGTCAGAAAGTGGCCGTGCTCGTCCAGCGGCGAGTTGGCCTGGGCTACGACGTAGTTCTCTTCCTCATCGGCCGAAAGGTAGACGACCTCGGCGGAGACGAAGGGGTTGAGCTTCACCGTCGCCGACTTGAAGCGGGCCAGCCGCTTGCTGACCTCCGGGGTTATGGTGGTGCCCGCCGGGAACAAGACCTTGCCGGAAGAGTCGTGGAAGTCCTCGCTGAGGATGCGGTCGATGAGGTCGGGGCTGTTGGTTGGCAGCTCTCGGACGACCTTGCGGTAGGGGGTCTCAATGAAGCCATACTCGTTGACCCAGCCGAAGGTAGCTAGGCTTCCGATGAGGCCGATGTTGGGGCCTTCTGGGGTCTCGATGGGGCAGATGCGGCCGTAGTGGCTGAAGTGGACGTCGCGGACGTCGAAGCCGGCGCGGTCGCGAGAGAGACCGCCGGGGCCGAGGGCCGACAGGCGGCGCTTATGGGTGAGTTCGGCCAGGGGGTTGGTCTGGTCCATGAACTGGGAGAGCTGGGAGCCGCCGAAGAACTCTTTGACGGAGGCCACCACGGGCCGGATGTTGATGAGCTGGCTGGGCGCGATCTCCTGGGGGTCGGTGATGGTCATACGCTCTCGGATGACCCTCTCCATGCGCAGGAGGCCGATGCGGAACTGGTTCTGGATGAGCTCGCCCACCGTTCGCACGCGACGGTTCCCCAGGTGGTCGATGTCGTCCGGCCTGCCGAAGCCGTTGTTGAGGCGGATGATCTCCCGCACGATGGCGATGAGGTCTTCGGGCACGAGGATACGCTGCTCGATGGAGACGTTGTGGGCCAGGCGCTTGCTCATCTTGTAGCGCCCCACCTTGCCGAGGTCGTAGCGGCGGGCGTTGAAGAAGAGTGAGGTGATGAGGCCGCGGGCGTTGTCGATTGTGGGCGGGTCGCCGGGGCGCAGCCGTCGGTAGAACTCCAGCAGCGCCTCTCCCTTGTTCTCGCAGGAGGGGTCGCGCTCCAGGGTGGACTGGATGTACTGGTGCTCCGGGTTGTTGTCCGCGCCCTTGAACATCGACAGGATGCGCTCGTTGGTGCCCAGGCTGTGGAGCAGCTCTTGGCGGAGGGCCTCCGCCTCCCGTTCCGTCTTCGCCTTTTCGATCTGCTTCTGCAGTTCACGCAGGGCGGCGTGACTGGGGTGATCGGGCAGGAGGTTGGGCTCATCGATGGCGCGCAGCAGGGTGGTGATGGGTATCTTGCGCTTGCGGTCCACCTTGACGGATACGACGTCCTTGTTGGACGTCTCGAACTCCAGCCAGGCGCCGCGGTTGGGGATCAGCTTGGCGTAGCAGAGATCACGTCCGCTGGTGTGGTCTCGCTCCAGGGTGAGGTAGACGCCCGGCGAGCGGACCAACTGGGAGACGACGACGCGCTCGGCACCGTTGACGATGAAGGTGCCCTGATCGGTCATGAGCGGGAAGTCGCCCATGAATATCTCCTGCTCCTTTACCTCACCGGTCTCCTTGACGAGGAGCTGGACGATGACCCGAAGTGGGGCGGCGTAGGTGGCGTCCCGCTCCCGGCACTCCTCCTGCGTGTACTTGGGCTCGCCGAAGTTGTAGCCGGTGAAGCGCATCTCCAGGCGGTTGCCGGTGAAGTCCTGGATGGGGGAGATCTCGTCCAGGAGGTCCCGCAGCCCTTCGGTCCTGAACGCCTCATAGGAGTCCAGTTGGATGCGGATGAGGTTGGGTAGGGCGATCGCGTCCGGGATGCGTGAGTAGGACTTGCGGAGGGAGGGGATGTGGAACTTGCCCTGGATGGAATCGCTGGCTATGACCATGCGTGACTACTCCTCAGGAGAGGACTAGGTGGCCTCTCGACAATGGAGAAACGGATGACGCCTACCGGCGAAAATCAAATGGGGATACGGACGATGGGGGACACGAACCGGCCATCAATCCTCCAGTTTAGCAGTGCTACCGGCAGATGTCAACAACTGTGGCGTATCGTTTTTGCCGCTATCATCGCTCGGCGGCGGTAACGTCGGCGGTGGCGGGCAGCCGCTGGCTGGATGGCGCCTGGCCGCGCATGACGGCGGCGACGCCGGCGATGATGAGGGCGCAGCCCAGCACCGTGTTCATACCTATCGATTCGTCAAGCACGGCCCATCCCAGGATCAGGCCCACGATGGGGATGATGTACGTCACCAGGGAGCTGCGGACGCTTCCCACGTTGTCCACCAGCCAGAGGTAGGCGACGAACGCAGCCCCACTCCCCAGTATGCCGAGGGCGAGGAGGGAGAGCCAGGCCTCCACGCTCAGGGAATAGTCCGGCGTGCCGCGCACTCCCAGCATGACCGGCAGCACCAGCAGCACTCCCATCACCAACTGGCCGCCGGAGAGGCCCAGCGGGTCAACCTGCTTGAGTAGGTTGCGGGCGTAGACGGCTCCGGCGCCGTAGCAGGCGGCGGCGCCCACCACCGCCAACTGTCCCAGGACGTTGGAATCCCTGAAGTCGTAGACGTCGCCGCCGGTGAGGACGACAACTCCCGCAAAGCCGACAACCAGCCCCGCTCCGCGGACCGGTGTGAGCTGTTCCTCAATCAGGAAGATGGCGGCGAACAGCGTCGTGAACAGGGGCATGGTGGAGTTCAGGACAGAGGCCGTGCCGCTGGCTATGTGCTCCTCCGCCCAGGCTATGAGGATAAACGGGACGACGACGCTGATCAGTGCCCACAGCGCTACTCTGAACCAGAGAGAGTATGGCCAGCGCAGGCGCGTCCTTCGTATCGCCATCACGGCGCCGACGGTCAGGGCACCGAAGAACATGCGCCCCTCCGCCACCTCCAGGGGCGACGTCTCCTCCACGATCACCTTGATGAAGAGGAAGGAGGCGCCCCAGGTGGAGCCCAGCGCCAGCAGGGTAAGTAACGTCTTGGGTTTCACTTTGGGACAGGCCCAGAGACAGCTAGGGCGTCAGTTGCAGCGTCAGGTGCCTTCACGCCTACCGTATCTGAGGCGGTTCCCTGGGTCAATATGCCCAGAGAGCGGTTTGTCATGGGCGGTCCCTGTGCTATATTGATACGGGCGGGAGACGCTAGACTCCTTTCTGTGATAGAGACACCGCTGTACCAAGAGCTCAAGGTTTTCTCGGGCAACGCCCATCCCGCGCTGGCCAGCGATATCTGCGAGTACTTGGAAAGGCCCGTGGGCCAGTGCGAGGTGTTCGAGTTCAGTAACGAGAACATCTTCGTCCGGTTCCTCGAGAACATCCGCGCCCGTGACGTGTTCCTGGTCCAGCCCATCGCCTCGCCGGTGAACACGCGGCTGATGGAGCTGTTCATCATGATCGACGCCGCCAAGCGGGCCTCGGCCGGGCGCATCACGGCCGTGGTCCCCTACTACGCCTACGCCCGCAGCGATAAGAAAGACCAGCCGAGGGTGCCCATAACCGCCCGCCTCTTGGCCAACTTCATCGAGACGGCGGGGGCGGACCGCCTGCTCACCATCGACCTGCATGCTGGCCAGGTGCAGGGCTTCTTCAACATCCCCGTGGACGAGCTGACCGCCCTCTCCCTACAGGCCCGCTACTTCCGGGATAAGAAGCTGCGCGACCTGACGGTGGTGGCCACGGACGTCGGGAGCGCCAGGCGGGCGCGCCACATGGCCAACCGCCTCAACGCACCCATCGCTATCGTCGAAAAGCGGCGGATCGGCAACCGGCAGAAGGTAGAGGCGGTGAACATCATCGGCGATGTGAAAGGCGTGCGTGCCCTCATCGTCGACGACGAGATTGACACGGCGGGGACAATCGTGGCTACGGCGGACATCGTCCTCCGCAACGGGGCCCGCGAGGTCTATGTCAGCGCCACCCACCCCATCCTCTCTGGGCCGGCCGTCCAGCGCATTGAAGAATCGGCCATCAAGGAGATGGTGGTTACGGACACCATCCCTCTCACCCCGGAGAAGCAACTGCCCAAGGTCACGGTGCTCTCCGTGGCCCCCCTCCTGGGTGACGCGATCAGGTGCATCCACACCGGTCAGTCCGTGGGTGCCCTGTTCGACGAGTACTAGGCTTCCCCCTTCTGCTATCATTAAACGGGTGCCCTGGACGGGCCTTGCCAGTTTGCAGAGCACCGGAAAGGCGTGTATGTAGAAGATGGTCGTAGGCGCGATCAAGAGGGCCCTGGGCGGCGACTACAATGAGAAGGAGCTGCGCAAGCTTCGGCCCCTGGTACAGCGGGTGAACGAGCTAGGCGGTGAAGTGGGCGCTCTCTCCGACGCCGACCTGCGGGCCAAGACCGATGAGTTCCTCTCCCGCCTGAGCGCAGGAGAGACGCTGAAGGACATCCTTCCCGAGGCGTTCGCCGTCGTGCGAGAGGCCTCAGAAAGGCGCATCGGCCTGCGCCACTTCGATGTGCAGGTGCTGGGCGGCATTATTCTCCACCAGGGCAAGATCGCCGAGATGAAGACCGGCGAGGGCAAGACCCTGGCGGCCACAATGCCCATCTACCTCAACGCCTTGGAGGGCAAGGGCGCCCACATGGTCACCGTCAACGACTACCTGGCCAAGCGCGATACGCAGTGGATGGGCCCCATCTACCACTCGCTCGGCCTCAGCGTCGGCGTCCTCCAGCACGAGGCCGCCTACCTGTTTGACCACTCCGCCAATCTTGACAACCCCAGCCTGCGCTATCTGGCTCCCGTCCCCCGCCGTGAGGCCTACCGGGCGGACATCACCTACGGCACCAACAACGAGTTCGGGTTCGATTACCTCCGAGACAACATGGTGGTGGACCTCTCCCAGACGGCCCAGCGGCCCGACACCCCTCACCACTACGCCATAGTGGACGAGGTGGACAGCATCCTCATCGACGAGGCGCGCACCCCCCTCATCATCAGCGGCCCGGCGGAGGAGACGGAGGAGATTTACCGCACCTTCGCCCGCCTCGTGCCGCGGCTCTCCCCGGAGACGGACTACGTGGTGGACGTCAAACACCGCGCCGTCTCCCTCACCGACGATGGCGCCTCCAAGGTGGAAAAGGCGCTGGGCATCCGCAACATCTACGATCCGGACAACTTCCGCCTCACGCGCTTCCTGGACGCGGCGCTGCGCGCTGACGTCCTCTATCTGCGTGACCACCACTATGTGGTCAAGGACGGCGAGGTGATCATCGTCGATGAGTTCACAGGGCGTCTGATGCACGGGCGCCGCTGGTCGGACGGCCTGCACCAGGCGGTCGAGGCGAAGGAGGGCGTGCGCGTCCAGCGGGAGAGCATAACCTACGCCACCGTCACCATCCAGAACTACTTCCGCTTGTACGAGAAGCTGGCCGGCATGACGGGCACCGCCTGGACGGAGCGGGAGGAGTTCAACACTATTTACGGTTTGGATGTGCTCGTCGCCCCCACCGACCGCCCCATGATCCGCGATGACGAGTCCGACATCATCTACCGGACGGAGGACGGCAAGTACCTGGCGGTTGTGGGGGAGATCGAGGAGATGCACGCCCAGGGGCGGCCGGTCCTCGTCGGCACCGTCTCTATCGAGAACTCGGAGCGGCTGGCGGACCTGCTCAAGCGCCGCTCCGACTGCGAACTGGAGGAATGCGGCGGGTACCACCCGGTCTGTCCCCTAAAGGAGCCGCAGGTGCTCAACGCCAAGCACCACGAGCGTGAGGCGGTCATCATCGCCCAGGCCGGCCGCTATGGCGCCGTCACCATCGCCACCAATATGGCTGGCCGTGGCACCGACATCATCCTCGGCGGCAACCCCGAACTGCTGGCGGAGGAGGTGGCCCGCAAGCGCGGCGTCGACCTGGTGACGGCGGAGCCAGACGAGACGCAGGAGATCCGGCGACAGGCGCGGGAGCTTTGGCAGGAGCACCACGATATGGTCGTGACCGCGGGCGGCCTGCACATCGTGGGCACGGAGCGCCATGAGGCCAGACGCATCGATAACCAGCTCCGCGGCCGCTCCGGGCGCCAGGGCGACCCCGGCAGCTCACGCTTCTTCGTCTCGTTCGACGACGATGTGATGCGCCGGTTCTCGCCGGACTGGGTGCCCAACCTCCTGGGCCGGATGGGGATGGACGAGGAGACGCCCCTGGAAAGCGGCATGGTCTCTAAGGCCATCGAGCAGGCCCAGACCAAGGTGGAGGGGTATAACTTCGACATTCGCAAGCACGTCGTCCAGTACGACGACGTGATGAACCGCCACCGCGAGCTGATCTACGCCGAGCGCCACAAGATCCTGGAGGGCACCGATATTCGCTCCAACGTGATGGAGATGATCGAGGCGGAGGCTGAGGCGGCCTTCGATGCCTTCGCTCCCGGGGAGCGGGTGGAGGGGTGGGAGCTGGATAGACTGCTGGGCGAGCTGAAGACCATAGCGCCCTTACCTCCCCACTTCACCGAACGCCACTTCTCGCAGATGGAGCGCGAGCAGATGGTGGAGGAAGTGCTGGCCTTCATCCATCAGGCATACGAGGCCAAGGAGAACGAACTGGGCGAAGAGAAGATGCGGATACTGGAGCGGCTGGTGATGATGGGCACCATCGACCGGCTGTGGGTGTACCATCTCACGGCGCTGGACGAGATGCGCCAGGGCATCGGCCTGAGCGGCTATGGGGGCCGCGACCCGCTGGTGGAGTTCAAGCGGGAAGCCCACGATATGTGGGAGCAGCTAGCGGACCACATCCGCCACACCGTGGTGCGGCGCATCTTTCACGTCACCTTGGCGCCCCAGGCGGCGGCCGCGGCGCCCCAGCCTCCCCGCGGTCAGATGCGGGAGAGTGGACCCGCTAAGGAGACACCGACGCCGGCGCAGGCGCGCGCCGCGTCGTCCGGCCAGGCCGTGAGGATCGGCGGCTCGGCCACGGCTACGACCCCCCGCCCCGGCGGCCAGGCCTCCGCCCGCAAGGTGGGCCGCAACGAGCCCTGTCCCTGCGGCAGCGGACGCAAGTACAAGAAGTGCTGCGGCAGCGGCCAGACCCTCTGAGGTTGCGAGCGATGGCCCGACAGGCGGCTCCTAGTGACCAAACCGCGAAGGTGGAAGGCCTCCTCGCACGGCTGCGGGAAGAGGTAGAGCGCGGCGAGCGTCACTGGTTCATCGTCGTCCTGGAGGGGGTGGGCCAGTGGCCTCTGGCCGAGGAGGAGGTCAACGGCCGCCGCTATCGATATCTGATAGGGGGCGAGGCGTTCGACTGGCTGCTCCTGGTGGAGCGGCTGTGCGAGGCCCTGGGTGACCTGACCCCGGAGGAGGAGCGCGAGGCGCTTCTGGTGCACGGCCGCTTCCCCACGGAGGTGTCCGAGGAGACGTTCCGGCGGCTTCTGGGTGCCGCCAAGTACCGCGCCCACCTCAACTTCCGCTACGGCGTCCAGGTGGAGGAGGCGCTGCAACTCAGCGTGGCCCAGGAGGTGCAGAAGGAGCGGTTGTGCCGCGTGTGGGAGGACGGGCACATCGATGACGATGTCTGTTGCCGCATCTACGGCTCCACCCGCCGGGAGCTGTTCGCCAAATTCCAGTGTGAGCGGGGGCTATCGGGCGATAGCGTTTCCCTGGGTGACCTGCACGAGTTCACCTACTGGCTGTTCAAGCACCGGGTGAACAACGCTGACCCGGCGCGGGTGGCCAGCGATACCCGCAAGGGTCTGGCGATGCTCTCCCGCTTACAGGCGGGCTCCCGCTAGGAAGCTCTCAGTTTAACTGCGAAGGCCAGGCTTAAGCCTGGCCTTCGGCCTTTCGGACCAGCCGCATCGTACGCGGCCAAATGGACAGCCTCCTGGGCTGAACGTAAGCGCGAATACGGGGGGGGGGGGGGGGGGGGGGGGGGGGGGGGGGGGGGGGGGGGGG